>CBAAAE010000031.1:12125-15206 GCA_964658845.1 uncultured Novosphingobium sp.
GGCTCCGCGTTGCGGGGAGCGGCTGTTGCCACTGTCCACGCCTGGGCGGTATTCCAGGCGCGCTCTGCCTGCAGGCCGGTGGAAGCGTCCTTCGGCATGCCGTCGCCCAGCGGTGGAAGCGCGGCGGCTGCCTGCCGTGCGGCTGCCGGCGAGCCGTAACGGAGCGTGTAGCCGCTGCGGCTGACCTGGCCTGAAATCACCAGGGCCGCTGAAACCATCGGCACCGCCGTCGCAGGCCGGCCGGCCGCCGCGAGCGCGTCAGGATAGGCCAGGACGGAAAAGGTATCGGTCGCGCCGGCCGCATAGATTCCGTCATGGCGCAGCAGGACAGACCAGCGATTGGGGGCCGCCGCAACCTTCGCAGCCGGGAGCTTCCTGTCGCTGTTCGGGTCTTCCGCGGGAAGCGGCAGAATGCAGACACAGGTAGCGCTCGCGTTCCACGCAGAAGGGTCGGCTCCGGCGGGTGCGGTGGCAGCCGTTAAGTCGAGCGTGCCGCCCACAACAAGGTCGCGCGGCAGCCGCTGCGTAAACAGCCGGGCCCACGCCAGGGCGTAGTTCGCGGGCGCATCTCTCAGCGAGAGCGTTCCCGAAATCGACCGCCAGTCCAGCACGTTCGGCACCTCGCCCCGCAGCAGCAGGACGCCGGGCTTCTCCGTTTCGCTGGGCGTATCGCTGCCGGTGCTGGGTGCCGGCAGCTTTCGAAGGGCGTCAATGATCGTGAAGATGGAGGTCTCGTTGTTCGTCGGAACAGCGCAGCGCAGGTCGTGCAGGCTGCGCAACAGGCCGGCGGTCACGGCTTCGCAGTGGGCGTTGATTTCCGCGGTGTGGTCGGGGAAGAAGTCAGCCCGGCGCAGGCCCAGCAGGTGCACGTCGGAGACGAGCCTGGCCTGGCCCAGCAGGCCGTGCAGCGTGGCAGACGCGGAGGCTTCACCACGCCAGTCCAGATCGCGGCCTGCGATCAGCTTGCCTGCCTCGCCCAGCGGTGTCGCCTTCCAACTCGCGGAGAGGTCGATCGGCGCCTGCTCCAGGTCGGTGGCTCGGCCAAGGCTCGCTTCCACCCGCAACAGACCGACATCGTTCACATCGGTATCGGTACGGACGGGTTTGCCCGTCAGGCGCAGCTTCCACTGGTTCGGTTCCGGCAGCCAGAGCGCGAACTCGGCTTCTTTGACGGAAAACGGCAGCTTGTCATCGCCGCTCTTGATGTTGATGCGAGCGTCTGTCGCCTCAATGTACGGGAAGCGCGGGGCGGCTCCGGGACGAGCCTGTGTGGTCGGCGCGGAGTTCATCTGCGAAGCCTGCATGAGGATGCTTTGCAGGTTCCATCGGCCGTCATCGCGGCGGCGCACCAGGTTGATGCTGGGCGATTCCAGGCTGATGCGCGAGACCTCGATCCGCCTTCGCCACAGCGACGCAACGCGCAGGCGCGCCTCCACCGTAGCGGCGCGCAGGACGGGTTCCGCACCGAAGTCCGCGTTCTCGGTCACGACAAAATTCTGGATGGTAAGGCCCGGGATCGGCAGGATGTGGACACTGATGTTGTCGAAGTGCACCGGCCGTCCAAGCGCACCGGCGATGGCGGCAGCCACGCGCCGCTGGTAACGGTTGACGCTGATGTAGGGGGGCAGAACGACGAGCAGAACCACGCAGAGCGCGGCCATAACGCCGATCAGGAAACGCCTGCGGACGGTGGGTGTCCACAAGGAGACGTCCTCATCGGTCGCGGCTGCCGGACTAAGCGGATCGGTTTGTGGGAGGTCTTGCGCCACGGAGGAAGATTACTGGATGCGGTGGAAGGTACGCTTCCAGCGCGTGTCGCTCAGAAAGTGGGTGGCCTCGTGCGCGATCCAGCCCAGCATGTTGCCTGCACCCGTCTTCTCGCCCTGATCCTCAGGCGTGATGAAAGACCAGTAGACAAACAGCGGCCGGCCGATCAGGTTGGCCTGCGGCACAAATCCCCAGAAGCGCGAATCCAGGCTCTCCAGCCGGTTATCACCCATGGCGAAGACCGAGTCCGGCGGAACGACAATCTCACCGTTCTGCACGTGGTTGCGGATGTCGACGGACCAGCCAGCGGCGTTGTTCGCGGCACTTTCTGCGGCAATGCCCTCGAGATCACGCGGAAAGTCGTCGCGCGCAGTCTGGTACGAGTGGGTCGGCATGCCGTCGTCGGCCGGAACCGAGATCTGCGGCTCGTCCACGCGCTGGCCGTTGCGGAACAGAATGCCATGCTCCAGGTGAATGCGGTCGCCCGGCAGGCCGATGGCGCGCTTCACCAGAATCATGTCCGGAATCTCGGAGTTCGGCTTGACGAAGACGATCACGTCTCCACGGCGCACGGGTCGCTGATGGTCCAGCGGCATCCACTTCGTGCGCGGTGCAAGGGTCACGCGATCGACCACGACATGGTCGCCCACCAGCAGCGTCTCTTTCATCGAGCCGGACGGGATCGCAAAGTTCTGAAACATAAACGTCATGACGAACAGGCCGATGACCAGCACATAGGCCAGGCCGGCAATCGACTCGGGCAGCGTCTCGTGAGCTTCTTCTTCCGCAGTGGTGGTGACCGCGTCCGTCTTTGTCTGCGCTTCCATGCTGTTGGGGTTAGTGTAACGCGCGGAAGCTTTGCCCTGCCGCCGCTGCGTTTCGTCATCCTGAGCGAGGCGCACTAAGGCTCGTCATCCTGAGCAGATCAGATTCGTCACGCTTACTGCACTAAACTTGTCTTGCCTTCGAAAGCGTCATCCTGAGCGCAGCCGAAGGATCTGCTTTCTTCCGGAGTAGCTATGTTGCCCACGGTGCGCGAGTACGAGTGCCATGTCTACATCGTCGCAAGCCGCAGCCGCACCCTCTACCCCTGGCATGACGAGCCGCCTGCAGGCTCGCATGTGGGAGCATCAGAACGGCACCTTCGAAGGCTTCAGCAAGGTCTACTGCTGTACCCGCCTGGTTTACTCCGAGCGTTGCAGCGGCCCGACTGCGGCTATCCTGCGTGAAAAGCAGCTTAAAGGTTGGACACGCAAGAAGAAAATTGCCCTGATCGAAATGTTGAACCCAACGTGGGAGGATCTCAGCGAGGCT
>CBAAAE010000031.1:15306-21520 GCA_964658845.1 uncultured Novosphingobium sp.
GGGGATGAGCTGCGCGCAGTTTGACGGTGTTCTGGGATGAGCCGCACTCAGGATGGCAGTTGACAAGCATGGCGGCGCTTGGCGGACGACGATTTCGCCTACCGCAGCACGCGCAGGATGCGGTCCAGCCGCAGCCGTCCGCGTGGCGTACCGGCTGCACGGTCGACCGACAGGTACACGAGCAGCGGCTGCCCCACGATGGATGTGCGCGGCACGAAGCCCCAGAAGCGGCTGTCCTGGCTGTTGTTGCGGTTGTCGCCCATCGCAAAGTAGCGCGTGTCGGGGACGGGCAGTTCGCCTGCGCGGATGCGGCGGCGGAGCTCGATCCACCAGGCCGCTTCGACCGCGGGATCGGCGCGTTCGAGCGTTGGGAACTCGTCACGGTAGGGGGAGCGCTCGGCTGGCCCGTACTCCGCGAATGGCTCGAAGATGGGCGCGCCGTTCAACACGACGAGCCCACGATGCAGGCGGAGGCGGTCGCCGGGAGTTGCAATGACGCGCTTGACCAATAGCTCACGCGGCTCTACGGGATAGTGAAACACGATGATGTCGTCGCGCACGGGATCGCGGTAGGGCAGCAGCCATCGCCAGTGGCCGCCGTTGGCGAACACCTGCTTATTCACGAGGACGAAGTCGCCGACCAGCATCGTCGGCTGCATGGAGCTGGAGGGAATCTGCGAGGGCTGCAGCAGAAATGTAATGACAAACATCGACAGCACCGTCAACCGCGCCAGCGAAGCGAGCACCTGGCCGGCGGCATCGGCAAACATGGCCCCAAGCCGGCCCGTCATGCGGCAGGAACCGCTGCCGAATCGGGCTCCGGGAGTGGCGACAGGCGATCATAGGCAAGGTGCGCGGCGGCCTGTTGCGCTGACTTTTTGCTGGTGCCCTCCCCGCCCGCCAGCACTTCGTCGCCCAGCAGCACTTCGACCCGGAAGCGCTTGTTGTGATCTTCGCCTGTCTCTTCGACGGTGCGGTACTGTGGCTGACCCGCCGCGCGCGCTTGCAACAGCTCCTGCAGGGCCGACTTCCAGTCGCCCACAACCCCGCCGAAGCGCGCGCCCTGCTGGGCGGCGGCCTGCAGTTCGGGCAGGCGAGGGGTAAAAATCTCTCGCTCGACCAGGGTGCGCGCCGCCTTCAGACCGGAGGGGCCCGCGTCTAGATACACCGCCGCTACCAGCGCCTCCACAGCGTCCGCCAACAACGCGGATTTGGTGCGGCCGCCGCTGGCGTCTTCTCCCCGGCCAAGGTGCAGAGCGGCACCAAGCTGCAGACGGACACCGGCCTCGCCCATGCTCTTGCCGCTGACCAGCAGCGCGCGCATGCGGGTCAGATCGCCCTCGCGGCGGGTTGGAAAGTGCCGGCAGAGCAGCTCCGTGACGATCAGACCGACGATGGAATCGCCCAGGAATTCGAGCTGCTCGTTGTCCTCATCCGTGCGGTTCGGATCGCCGCGGCCATTGGCCTCGCCCTGCTCGAACGCAAGTGAGCTGTGGGTCAGTGCAAGCTGCAGAAGAGCCGGGTTGCGGAAGCGGTAGCCGATGCGCCCCTGCAGCGCAGCCGCGGGGTTACGGATCGCTGCCGGGTCGTCTGGCTCCGCCGTGTCCGTCGGCCCGTCCACTGCTACCGTGCTGCGCCGCTTCACCATCCGCACTGATGATAGCGAAGCGTGCGGAACCAGTGCACGGGCGGGGTACCCATTCCTACGCGAAGCACGGTGACGATCTTCGGCCAGGTGCGCAGCAGGTCTTACGACGTGAAGAAGCGGCGCCGTGCAAGTCCAATAAGACCGAGTACACCGGTTCCAAGCAGGGCGAAGGAGGACGGCTCTGGAGTGACAGCGACTGGCTCGTTGATCGTCACGTCGTCCATGGCGAACCCACGGTCTGTCGTGCTGAAGTCAACCTCGCTGAGGCCGGTCCAATCGAGCGTGACGAAGTTCAAGCCTGAAGTAAGCGCCAAAGTACTGGAGTAGTTAACGCCATTGCCGATCCCAGTGAGGGTCAAGCTATCCGAGCTGGCGATGGACGTGATGAAGAAGCTGTTGAGCGTGAAAGGATCCGAGGTCGCCGAGCTGAAAGAGCCCGTATCAAAGCTCCAAGTGCTGTAGATCACTTCAGGCGCGCTTACCGGGAACGCCGGGCTGAACGATCCATTCGAGTCCGTGTCAAGGAGGAAAAAGTTTGTGTAGTTAAGGCCACCATAGCCGTTCGGCACCGACTGATAGGAATTACCCGCGAACTCATCAAAGGTCAGTGTGGCGGCATGGGCGACGCTGGCAGAGCATACAAGAGCGCCTGCCAGAAGAGTTACAAGGGAAACTATGCGCACGGAGGTTCTCGACATACTTGGAATGGGTAAAACTGTCTTGTAAGAGACACCGCCAAGGTACGACAGAACGCGCCGCACAAACCAACTTATAAGTCATCGCGGGAAGACCCACTCCCATTTTGGGATATACCCGTGGAAATTCACTCACAAACACTCTGGGTCGCAGAGGGGAAAGTAAGTCACAATTTCTCAAGTATGTACCGCAAATCTACTTCGATCCGTCTCGGCCTTAGTGCGCCACAGCGTCGCTGGATGCCGGGGCAGGCTTGCGAACGAGCCATACCAGCGGCACCATGATGGTGCAGAACACCGCCAGAATCGCAATGATGTCCAGGTAGGCCAGCATCTGCGACTGGTTGTGCAGCATGTTGTAGATATTGCCCTGCGCGGCGGCGAGCGCGTCCGCGTGGTTGCCGCCGCCCGGCCCGCTGCGTCCCTGAAAATAGCCGGTCATGGAGTTCAGGCGATCGGTGTAGCCGAAGCTGCCCGCGTTCATGTCGCGCACCATGTTCTGCTGGTGTGCCTGCGACCGCCGCGCCAGCATGGTGGACACGAACGCCGTACCCACGGATCCGCCCACGTTTCGGGCCAGGTTGGACAGGCCGGAAACGTCGTTATTCTGCGACCTGGGCACGCCGTTGTAACTGATCGTATTGATCGGGATGAACAGAAATGCGAGCGACGCGCCCTGCCACACGCGCAGCCACATCACCGTCTTGAAGCTGGAATTAAGTGCCAGCATCTGGTGCATGGCGAGCAGCGAAGTAGCCAGCAGTAGAAAGCCGAAGGTAATCATCGCGCGCGGGTCCACACGCGTGATCAGCAGGCCCACCACCGGCATCATGAGCATGATGACAAAACCGCCGGGCGACATGACCAGACCGGCAAGCTCTGCCGTGTACCCAAGCAGGGTCTGCACGAGCTGCGGGATCAGGACGGTGGACGAGTACAGCGAAAATCCAAGGACGAACAGCAGAATGAATGCGATGGCGAAGGAAGGCCGCTTGAACAGGGTCAGGTTCAGAATCGGTCGATTCCCCCTCCTCGCCTGAAACAGCGACCAGCCGATCAGCGATAGCAGCGCCACGGCGCAGATCACGATGAAGAACGTGATGACGTGCGATCCGAACCAGTCGTCTTCCTGGCCCTTGTCCAGGACGAACTCCAGCGACCCGAACCCGAGCGCGAGCAGTGCGAAGCCGATGTAATCCAGGTTCAGGCCCTTGCGTTTGCTCTCCGCGACCTCCGCCACGATGTGCGGCGGATCTTCGACCATGCGCGAGGTAAGAATGAGCGAGAGGATCGCCACCGGCACGTTGATGAAGAAGATCCATCGCCAGTCGTAGTTATCGGTGATCCAACCACCGAGCGTCGGTCCGATGGCCGGAGCCGCCACCACCGCAAGACCGTAGAGAGCGAAGGCCTGGCCGCGCTGCTTGGGTTCGAACGTGTCGGCCAGGATGGCCTGTTCGCTGGGTCCAAGACCGCCGCCACCCGCCCCCTGCAGCAGGCGAAACATGATCAGGATGGGGAGGGACGGCGCCAAGCCACACATCATGGACGAGACGCCGAAGATGACCACGCACGACATGTAGAACTTCTTGCGACCGATGAACGTGGTAAGGTACGCGGACGCGGGAAGGATGATGGCGTTGGCGACAAGGTAGCTGGTAATGACCCACGTGGCCTCGTCCTGCGACGCACCCAGGCTGCCCGCCATGTGCGGCAGCGCCACGTTCGCAATGGACGTGTCCAGCACCTCCATGAACGTGGCCAGAGTCACCGTCAGAGCGATCAGCCACTTGTTGTGCTTGGGCGTCCAATGCGCCTGCGCGGCAGCCAGGACCTCGGCTGATTGCCCTGTTTCTTCTACGGTGGAAGCCATCTGCAACTTCTGATTCGCGCCGCATGGGGGTGGATGCAGAGAAGTTCACCAAATCAAACCAACTCGGCGCGCGATTGAAGCGTGCTACCGTGTTGCCTTATGGCCCGAATCGCAGTTGATATGGATGAGGTCATGGCCGACACCGTGGCCGAACACATCCGCCGCTACAACCTGGATTTTGGCGCGGACCTTGCCGTTGCTGATCTCGAAGGCAAATGGCTGTGGCAGGTCGTCCCCGTCGAACACCAGGAGCAGTTGGTCGCCTACCTGAACGAGCCGGAGTTTTTCGGCAACCTGCCGGTCATGGCCAATGCGCAGCGCGTGTTGGAACGGCTGTCGCACGATCATGAGGTCTATGTCGCCTCTGCGGCGATGGAAGTACCCATGAGCTTTGCCGCGAAATTTCGATGGATGGCCGAACACTTTCCGTTCATCCAGCCATCGCACATTGTTTTTTGCGGGGAAAAGTCGATCATCTTGTCGGACTACCTGATCGACGACAACCCGCGGCAGTTGCGCGCCTTCCGGGGAGAAGGCCTGCTGTTCTCCGCGCCGCACAACCGGTACGAGACCGGTTGGCGGCGGGTGAAGGACTGGCTGGATGTGGAGCGCTTCTTCTACCGGTAGTGCGTTGCTTACTGGGCTGTCTGCGAGCCCGGCGCGTCCGTGAGGCGCGGACGCATGATGGTTCCACCGTTCGCTGCAGCCCGCTGCTTGTTCGCGCCATTGCTCGCGGCGATGGCTGCCTGTGCTGCGGCAGGACCCTGCATGGTGACGATCAGCGCCTTGGCAGACACTTCGCCGGCGTTGCTGTAGCTGTGAGGTGTGTTGGCGTCGAAGTACACTGCGTCGCCGGCTTCCAGGCGGTGGCGGCCTTCGCCGTGCACAATGTCCAGTGCGCCCTCGAGCACGTACAGGAACTCACAACCCGCATGCTGGTGTGCGCGGCGGCCTGTCATGTTCGGCAGGAACTCGGCAAAGTAAGGATCGAGCTGGCGGTCGGGCACAAGGTAGCCGAGCGACTCGAAGTAGTACGAAGGATCGTCGGTACCGCTCTGCGGCAGACGGATGCGGTCCTTGCCCCGCTGCACGCGAAACAGCGTCTTGGGCTCGGGCTCGAAAAAATAGCTCAGATCTTTGGAGAAGACCAGCGAAATCCTTGCAAGATTGCGCAGCGTGGGCACAACGCGGCCGGTTTCAAGCTGTGAAAGGAAGCTGGCGGACAGGCCGGTGTGCCGTCCAAGTTCGACCAGTCCCATGGATTTCTTCAGCCGCAACTGCTTGATGCGGTCGCCCAGGCGCTTCTCTGAGATGAAAGACTCAGCAGCTTCCGTTGCGACGCGTGCATCTTTCTCACCAGTGGCTTCCCCCGCGGGGAGTTGGGTCTCGGAGATGTCTAAGGGGGTAATCTGCGCTGCCATAATCGTGTCGCTCCCTGACGGTGAGACAGCTTTTTTCGCGTATCCAAAAAGATGTTTAAATCCCGCCGAAAGATGTACGTCCTCACTCGCGTCTCGGATTGCTTCGCGGGCAACCCTTTAAGGTAAAAATCTGCCACTGGCATTTCAGCGGCAGTTTGGCGCATTCAGGCAGATGCTAGGCTCCTAATGTGAATCTGGTAGGCAATCTGGGTGGGTGCAGGTCTGCCGGCGAGCGGATGTGGCGGCATGGCTTCGCAGCTCTCCTGCTGGCTGCGCTGCTGATCCTGGCGGGCTGCGCCAGCGAGGGGCCGCTGAAGCCTCCTTCGCTGAACCTGCCCGCGCCGGTACGTGGCTTGACTGCATCCCGCATGGGCGACGCAGTTGCCCTGCACTGGAACACACCCGGCCTGACGACGGACGGCGTTTCGCTGACCGGCAAACGTGGCGCGGGAGCCCTGATGGCGGAGATCTGCCGCAGCGAGGTGGCTGCCACCCCCTGCGGCCCAGTTGCACGCGTGCCGGTTGCGGCCAGTACGCCTGGCAGCTTTCAGGATGACCTGCCGCCCAGCCTGACGGT
>CBAAAE010000032.1:0-21410 GCA_964658845.1 uncultured Novosphingobium sp.
CGTCGAAGTGGCCCGCGTCCATGTTGAAGACCTTCCAGAAGGGCTTCATCTCGGGCGGCGTCACGTTGTTCCAGTGGATGCCGGCGTCCAGCGTCGTCCAGATCAGCCCGTCGTCGGTGCCTGCCCACAGGCGATTGCCATCGAGCGGCGACAGGCCAAGCGCGTAGATCACGCCACGGCGGATGGGCTTTGCGGTCGCGGTGTCCTTGTAGAGCGCCAGGTTCGGTGGCAGATCGTAGGTTTCGCGGCTTAGATCAGGGCTGACTTCTTTCCAGTTCATGCCGCCGTTCTCCGTCAGCCAGAGTGTGTTGGCGGCGAAGTAGAGTTTGTGCGGATCGACGGGAGAAAACTGCAGCGGCTGCGTCCGCAGGACGCGATAACCCCGCAGCGGCTTTGGCTCAACACTCTGAATCTGGCCAGTACGCCGATCGTACCGCGTCACCTTGCCGCCGTAGACGATGTCAGGATCCAGCGGATCGGGAGCGGCGTAGCCATACTCCTCGATGCCCGCCGGATGCCAGTCATGAAAGGTGATGCGGCCGTCGTTGCTGCGGCTCAAAACGCACGCGCTGCCGCTATCCTGCTGCCCGCCGCACACGCGGTAGGGCCACGCATTGTCGGCGGTCACGTGGTACACCTGCGCGGTCGCCTGGTTGAACCACTGCGTCCACGTCTCGCCCCCGTTCTGCGAGATGATGACGCCCTGATCGCTGGCCAGCGCAATAATCTTTGTGTTGTTCGGATTGACGAAGACGTTCTGATAATCATCGCCGCCGGGCGCGCCACGCAGGCCGTACCAGCTCTTACCGGCATCGGTCGAACGCCACGTCACCACACTCGCAACGTAGAGCGTATTGGGATCCTTCGGATCGGCCCTCGGCACCGGCACATCGCCGCCACCGATGCGTGCCTCGGCGCGATTGTCATCCACCGGCGCATGCACCCAGTTCACACCTTCATCGTCCGACCGGTAGATGCCGACGCCACCCTTCTGCGTCGCGATAGCTGCATAGACTCGGCGCGGATCGCTGGGCGCGATCGTCGCATTTACCTGGATGATGTCGTCAGGCAGGCCGTGGCCGGTCAGCTTTGACCACGTCTCGCCGCCATCGGTCGAGCGGAAAAAGCCGCCGTCCGTCCCTGACCACGCGCCGTTCTCCCACGGGCCTTCCTGCCGCTGCCACATGCCGCAGTACACGATATTCGGGTTCTGCGGATCGATCTGCACATCGCTCGCGCCGGTGTGGTCGTTAACGAACAGCACCTGCTTGAACGTCTTGCCGCCGTCCATCGTGCGGTACAGGCCGCGCTCCGGGTTAGGGCCGTAGGGATGGCCAGTCACAGCAACAAAGACGCGGTTGGCATTCTTTGGATCGATGGCCAGGCCGCCAATCTGCTGGCCATCATGCAGGCCGAGGTTGGTCCAGGTTTTGCCCGCATCGGTTGACTTGTAGACGCCGTCGCCGGTGGACAGGTCGGGCCGCGCCAGGCCCTCGCCGCTGCCGACGTAGACGACGTTTGGATCGCTCTCGGCCACGGCAATTGCGCCGATCGAGCCGCTGGATTGCTCATCCCAAAGGCTCTGCCAGGTGGCGCCCGCATCCGTTGTCTTCCACACACCGCCGTTCACCGCGCCGAAGTAGAACGTGGCGGGCTGGCTGGGAACGCCTGCCAGGGCACGTGTGCGCCCGGCGCGCAGCGGACCGATCTCGCGCCACTTCATGTCGGCGTACAGCTTCGCATCGGGGTCCACGCGCTGCGCGAACAGCGACGCGGCGGGCACGGTAAACACGGCAGCGGCAAGGCAGGCTGCGGCACAAAGCAGGCGGCAACGATAGGTCATGGCGCTCCCTCGAAACCTCGCTCAGGGCGGGGAATCTCTGTTGGTGAAGTGTTCAGGTTATGTGCAGTATACGAAGCAGGCGCGCATCAGGCCGCACGTTCGCCGCTTTTTGCAAAGCGGTTTGCATTCTGCCGAAACCCACGACCGCGCAGCCACACCCGTCCCCCGATTGCAACTGCAGACAGCACCGCGCAAATCTCGATGAAAACTTTGCCACCGTCCAGCAGGTCCGGGTTGCCGTCCTTCAGCGCGGGATCGGTCCCGATGCTGTGCCAGAACAGCAGGACTGCCGCTGGAAACACAAGGTAATGCAGCTTGCGCCAGACGCGCTGGCCGATGGACGTCCGCAGCAGCGATGTCACCACCGTGAACAGCAACAGGTACAGCGCACCCGCGCCCGCCATGTTCAGCTTCGGCTGCAGTGGCGATCGCACGGGAAGCAGAATGTCGAACCAGCCGAAATGCCTCTCCTTGATGAAGAGCAGCACCAGCGGATGCGTCAGTGTGAAAACCAGCGCCAGGTAAGCCGTCCAGTTATGCAGTTGAAAGACGTTGATGCGGCGATGCGGCCACAGTCGCACAGGACTATAGCGCAGCGACATCAGCATGCCAAGCAGCAGGTTGACGGTCGCGGCGCCCACCGCCCCCAGCCCGAGATATGAGCACAGATCCAGCAACGTCATACGCCTCACTATAATCAGGCGTCTCGAGCGGTGCGGTGGAGCGCTCCCCAGATATTGGATTGAGTTGTTGACGCATCGCTATACTGCCGCGACGAGGCTAACGCGCAATCCTATGAATCACCCCCATCTTTCTATCGTTGCGGTACTGTTGCTTGCGTTCACCTCAGCGCACCCACAGACGCCTGTGACTGGCACTCCGCCCGTGCGCCCGGTGCCGCCTACCCGCGATCCCGCCACGCTTGGTTTTGTGGCCGCAAAAGCATTAGCTGACGGTGAACTTCCGGTTCCCACCCAGGACGGCAACTTCATCCTGGGTCCAACCCATACCCCTGCGAGTGAAACAGTGTCACGTCAGGACGTACCGCACGGCTCTGTTTCGGAGTTCGTCATGAACTCAGCGGACAGCAAGTTTTACCCAGGCATTGCGCGGGACCCTGGCACCTCCGGCGTGCCCGACCCGAACAACCCTGCAAAGCTCATCGTCACCACCAGCCATCCTGCGCCCTACACGCGGCGCGTGACCGTGTATGTCCCGAGGCAGTATGTCGCGGGGTCGACTGCGCCCTTCATCGTTGGCGCAGACGGTCCAGACCCGCTGCTATTTACCGTTCTCGACAACCTCATCGCCGAACATCGCGTGCCCGCCATGATCGCGATTTCGATCTCCAATGGTGGAGGCGACGCCCAGGGCAGCGAGCGCGGCTTGGAGTACGACACCATGTCCGGCCATTATGCCGAGTTCGTCGAGGCGGAGGTGTTGCCTGCGGTCGAGTCGCAGTTTCACGTGAAGCTGACGCATGATCCAGAGGGTCGCGCCACCATGGGCGGCAGTTCCGGCGGCTCGTGCGCGATGATCATGGCGTGGTTCCACCCGGAGTTCTACCATCGCGTCCTGACTTACTCCGGCACCTATGTGAACCAGCAGTGGCCGTCCGATCCACGATTTCCACACGGCGCCTGGGAGTTTCACGAGCACCTCATTCCCGGCTCGCCTCGCAAGCCCCTGCGGCTGTGGCTGGAAGTTGGCGACCGTGACAACTTCAATCCGAACCCGATGCGGGATAACCTTCACGACTGGGTTCTCGCCAATGAAAATATGGCTCGCGTGCTTGCCTCAAAGGGCTATCACTACCAATTTGTCTTCGCGCGCAACGCAGGGCATACCGATCGAGCCGTAAAACAGCAGACACTAGCAGAAGCCCTTGAATACGTATGGGGAGGCTATGGCCGCAAAGCCGTAAAACATTAATCCTTTCGGAGCGACTCCCTGGCAAGTGGCGGATAAAGCAATGCAATCCTGATGTAAGTGTCAGCGGTTCGGCGTGGTGGGACCGCCATCCGGCCCAGAGTTACCAGGGCCGCCTACAAGCTGAAATGCCGGGATGCGAGCGTCCACGGGCGGCAAAGGATCAAATGGCTTGTGCGGTTCCGCCTGGTACCAGTACGCGACAGAGAAAAAGCTGTCAGACCGATGGTTCGCGTGACCGTGTTCAATGGTCGCGCTGAGGCTCTTTGAGAAAGGGATGGGGGAGTCAAGATGAAAGCGATACACGCTGCTGCGGCCGCCTGCGAGTTCCTTGCCGACGACCGGGGCGCCATAGGACGCATAAGAAAACGGTGAGCCGAAATTCCAGGCACCCAGAAAGTAGTCTTCGGTTCCGGTGCCCGCGATGGAGGGCGTCTTTTCGCCATCGATATAGAACATGTCGTTGCCTTCTCCCCACCAGCCATCCTGATTTTGGAAGACGGACATCGTGACACCCACGTACTGACCATCCCCGGTGGCGTTCAGCCAGACATAGTTATCCGAGCCATCGTTGTTGCGCTTGAAGCCGACAAGAGGGTCGTAGTTGCTGTACCAGAGATTGGTCCACCCTTTGTTTGGCTGCGCCTGCCTATACTGCGCGTGAAAGTACAACGTATGAGGAGGAAGCTTCTGCGTCTCGGTCCTGTATTCGATGTTGAAGTACAGGTGAGAGGCTGCCTGCTTTCCTTCATTGGTGACCGTTATCCTGGCGTGTTTCTGGTAAGGCATTGGGAAGAAACAATTCAGGGCTTTGTTGTTGCCCACGGAGAGCACATCCGACTGCCAGGTGAAGTAATCGCCCGTGCCAAGACCGAAGAAATCCCCGATCGGAGCCTCAACACTGGGCGAAGTCTCACCATCCCAATAGATTCGCAGGACGAGGCGCTTCAGATGATAGGGTTCGGAATCGTTGATCGTGAACCAAAGATGCGAGATACGTCCCGGGCCGTCTGTGTCGAGGATATTCCGTGTTTCACCCGGGTTCACTCCGAGGTAATCGGAGCCGCCGTTAGTAGCTTCCTTACTGGTGGCGCGGTGAAGTGTGTAAGTCTGCTTCTGGGTAAGATCAGGCATCCAGCCAGCCGACTGTCCCTGCAATGTTCCTGCGATCAGGATAAAGAGCAGCGCGTATCGCGGCCTAATACCCGCCATCCGTAAGAGCTTATTCATTTCTCTCTCCAACTTCAAAACTGCTTGAGCTATCGACTGGTTTGGAAATCCTCGGGGTGCGGGGAAGAAAACCGAACGCCCGAACGCGACGGCGGTCACGGTCGATATAACTTCGTACCGTTAGAACCTTGTCACAATCAGAACCGCCACGAGAACAGCCACCGCGTCTTCAAGCAGCGCAGCAGGGAGATCTTTTCCGAAGGCCGCTGCAAGGCGCGCGCGTGCCGCTGCTCCACCGAGAGTTCCGATCACTGCTCCAACCGCACCGGCCAGCAGCCCAAGGACGAGAGAACCTGACCCTGCGCCTACGCTGGCTCCAACAAGGCATCCACTCAATACTCGTACCGCGAACTGCGCAGGCACTTTCCTGCTGGGTGTACTCGGCAACTTATCGGTGATAAGTTCTGCGATGGCAAGCACGGTAAAAATGACAGCCGTGTACCTGAAACCCATAAAGGCCAGCGGTGTTCCCGCCACTGACAGCAAGCCCAGTTTGGCTGCCCAGCTTACAGCAGCCAACGGCGTCAGGGCTCGCAGGCCTGCAACAATCCCAAGTACCAATGCAAATAGAATGAACATGTCTTCTCCTTTTCTGTTCGGACCGAGCCCTCTAGAACCAGGTCAGGATGGAGGCGAAAGGCTGAAGTCAGTTCTTGCGCGGATGCGGATGCGTTCAGTCTATTATCGGGCAGGCTGATGGCCCTATTTTCACAGGTCATGGACAAGTGGGCTTTACGCACCGGCAAGGAATCTGGGTACCTGGGGTGCGGACATAGGGTGCACTGGTGTTCTGAACGTGCCACTCATCGAAATCGCTGTGAGCCGTTTCGAGTGCTCCAAGCATGAATGCCGGCAGCGGGATGTTACCAGTGCAGTTTTACCTGCGCAATCTGGTACTCGCCTTGCATGCCACCATTAAATGGGATCGAGAGGTCGTCACCATCTATCACGCCACCAACTGCCGTGACGGCAAGCGGGTGCGGATTGTTCTGGCGCAGTTTTAAATGCTGGGTTGTGCCGCCCGGCCCTTCGAGTTGCAGCGTCATGTCGTGCTCTCCGGCTTGCTGATCGATCACCTTGAGCGAAGAAGTTCTCGCTCCCTCCATAGCCCTCGTATGTGGGACGCTTACCTCAATCGCGGGCAGCGGCAGGGAGGTGCGGTGGTGAATGTCTGGTTTCGCACCGCAAGCTTTCGTCGCCAGGCTGCGGGTCAGACAGAGTACTGCCGGAGTGGCGGAGGAGACGTCGATCTCAAGATGGCGTCCAACGCGCTGCATGTGGACGTCGAATAGCTGGTCTCCAACGGCTACGTGTTGGAGCGATATTTCATTCCAATCCGCGGGTAGCTGGGGATTCAGGATCAGGGTGTGGTTAGGTGCATCACTCTGAGTGCCCGCCAGGCCGCGGATCGATGGCGTAAGCAGCATTGCAGAGGACCATAGCTGGTGCGATGAACTGCGTCCGAGTGGTTCGAGAAATTCGCCGGAAAGTAACTCGGTCATGGCGCCGGGATCCTGCAGCCAGGTAAGTTGCGCGTCGGCATACAGGCTTGCGTAGGCCTGCAGACTTCTGCCGGTACGGTACTCTGCGAGGGCGAGCCAGCCCGTATACAGCGGCCACACGGATCCGTGGTGATAACTGATGGGGTCGTATATCGTGGCGTCGATTGCGACGGAACGCGTGCCCCAATCGGTGGCGAAGCGATGACCGCTCCAGGCCTGCATGGTCGCGTCTGCATTGGGCAGGGAGAGGTCGCCGGACCACCATGCTACAGATGGGAAGATAGAGGGGACGTCTTCGTAGGTGCCGTCGGCGTTACGGCTGAAGGCGTAGAGTCCGTTTGGCCGGCGATAATCCTGTAGCTTCAGCTTGATATCGGCTGCAGTGGCTGCGGCGGATGCGCTTAGAGCTTCATCGTTCAGCAGGTGCGCGAGTCGCGAGATGCTCGCAGCAGATTGCTGGTCGAGAGCGGCAAGGTACATCTCCTGGTGGGGCATCTTCGGCAGCCATTCTTCCACCCAGCCCGTGCCCTGCGTGTTGTCGTAGATACCGTTGCTTGTGTGGCTGCGCGTGAAGGCGAAGGCCCGCTTGACGGCGTCCCAGTGCTGTCGCAGGTAGGGGAGGTCGCCGCTGGCGCGGACATAGTCTTCCATCTCCATGACGAACAGGGGAGTTGCATCGGCGGCGGCGTAAAGGTAGGGCAGATGGTCCCAGTCGACCTCGGCCGCGGTTTGGGAGTACTCGTGCATCATTTTGCCGTCCGCGCGCTGATGGGCGAGCAGGAAATTCATCGCGTCACGGCTCAGCGCGAAGTCGCCATAACTGTTGACGGCGAAGAGAGTCCAGAGCGTGTCGCGGCCGAAGAACCAGCCGAAGCCAGGACGAGCGGAATCGCCGGAGGTAAACCATCCGCCAGCCAAACCCGCGCCGTTGGCCGTAGTAACGCGTGATTGTTGGACGGAGATCTCGGCCCATCGCAAGGCGTCATTCAACTGCGGATCGGGAGTGGACACGATCAGGCGGGTGTCGAAGAAGTGGTTGTAAAAGTCGGAGGTCTCACGATAGAGCTCAGGGATGCGGGTTGCCTGCAGCAGCAGGGCATCGAGCAAGGCCGTGCGAGCCGCTGGCCCTGATGATTTGCCGTCTGATACGGCGGCCAGCAGAGGATAGAAGACGTGATCGTCTCTAGCCGGATCGTATGAGAGATGGAACTCGAGCGGTTCGGTCTTGGGCCGCTCCTGATATGGCCGCAGCGGGCCTGACGTGGCATTCGGCATGGCGACCATGCCGAAGAATGCGGGGTCATCGGTTTCGAGCGCGTAGGCTCCTCCGGTGCCGCGCGCGAGCCAGCTACTGCCTGGCCGGCCGTGGTTGGGTGCGGGCCATTGCCGTTCCATGCTGGGGGCGAACGATAGCGTAATCTCGGCGCGGCGGGTCGCGTGTATCTCGAAGAGCACGATGGCGGACGCGATGCCAGATGTCCCTGTCCGCGGTAGAAACATATGCTGCTTTACGGATATGGAGGCGTGGGAGTACGAAATGGTCGTGTGATCGGGCCGTACCTGCATCGAAGACGCGTAGTCATTAAGGTCGATGGGAGCATCGTACCCGGCGAGATGCGCCGTCAGGCGGGCGTTGTGCAGGACCTTGACGGGCAGCGACCATAGCTCGAAGGTCCCGTCCTGCTGACCCAGAATTGCGCCCTGCTGGCCCACGACAGAGAAGGGCTGAGTGGCCCGGGCGGCGCGCTCGATCACAAGC
Source organism: uncultured Novosphingobium sp. (assembly GCA_964658845.1). Taxonomy (GTDB): domain Bacteria; phylum Acidobacteriota; class Terriglobia; order Terriglobales; family Acidobacteriaceae; genus Terriglobus. Next base: position 8,264 of record CBAAAE010000032.1, read on the forward strand.
GGATTGCTATCGAGCACGAAGGCCGGCATGGGCGCGAAGTTACTCTGCCCGGGGAGGCATGGACTGATTGCCAAGGCCAGGACAAAGGTACCGAAGGCTGATGCAAGGAAGCGCAAGACGTTCTCCAGATCGATTAGCCGCCGGGCGGTGAAAAGGAAGGGCTGCCACAAGAGGCAGCCCCGATCCATTTTGAAGTCATGCAAGTAGTTAGAAGGTTACCCGAGCCGCAAACTGCACGCGGCGCATGGTGCTGTTGCCTTCAAGGCTGGTGATAACGCCCGCTCCCTGGGCCACCGTGCAGTCCACGCAGTGCGAGTTATTAGAGTTGGGAAGATCAAGCGGCGCATGATTGAAGACGTTGAATCCCTGCACCTGGAACTGGCCCTTGAAACGTTCGGTGATGGAGATGTCCTTGATGACAGACAGGTCCGCAAAGTAGTCGCGAGGACCCACGAGCGAGTTACGCCCCACGTTGCCGAAGGTGCCGAAGGCAGGCCGCGTGAACGGTCCGGAGACCGCGCCGTTCGAAGTAAGCGCAGCGACCGGCAGGAAGTAAGTCCGTGCATGGGTGGTTGGATTGAGCGCACCAGCACTCAGAGGAAAGCCTTTCACATCGCCATTTGGCCGGCAGTCGCTGGTAGAGCCCGTCTGACCGAAGTTCGTGTCGACATCCTGGTCAGAGCCGCACTCAGCGTAAGTCGGTGTAAAGGGGCGCCCGCTCTCCCACGTGGTCTGACCTGCAAGGGTGTAACCGCCGACCAGCGCATCCATGAGGCGATTCGCATTGGGCAGGAATTGCTTGCCGCGCCCGAAAGGCAGCGCATAGACACTGCTGAACACAAAGATATGCGCGCGATTGGTGTCGTTGCGACCGTAGCTGTAGTGCTTCTGCGAAGCAATGCCGAAGGCTGCATCGCTGCCGAAGTTCGTAGCCTTGGACCAGGTGTAATTGGCATTGAACGACAAGCCCTTCGAGAGGCGCTTATCGAACTTCGTCTGCAGTGCATTATAGGTCGCGCGGCCGTTGGGTGCGAGGTTGCCGATGCTATTGGAACAGCAGACAGTAGGCAGACCGTTGTAAGTGCTGCGGAAGGCATTGTAATAAGGCCGCCGTACCGAAGATCCTGCTGCGATGTCGGCCGGGGTACGTGGCAGGCCGTACTGGTTCAGGTCCTGTCCGAATGTCTCGCCGGGGTAGACGCGCTCGCCAATGTTACCGACATACGCGATGTCGATGCTCGTGGAGGCACCAATCTGCTGCTGCACGGCGACGTTGAACTGGTCGACTCGCGGCAGAGTGATAGTATCCGGGCGGATGTTCTGGCCGATGTTATCGGTGAAGGGAATGATGCCATTGGTCGGAATGGTTGGCTTAGCAACGACGGTGGGCGGCGCTGCAAGAGTCGTGGCAAATGCGTTTGCGGCAGCATTTCCGGTATTACCAAAATTCTCATTTGCCTGCACCGGCAGGTTGTGGGAAAGGGCACTGCCAAACAGCGTTCCGAAGTAGCCGACCGTGTCATAGGTCTGTCCGCCACCGGCGCGGATGACCGTGGTTGGCGTGGCCTGGTAGGCAATGCCAAACCGCGGCGCTATGTTCTTATAGTCCGTCATCTGGTTGCCATTGGTGCCGAAGCCGGCAACGCCCGCAACGCGGATGCCACCGGAGGACAAGGAGGCCAGGCCGCCATGTCCTGCTCCGTTAACGGTCTCAGGAAAAATGATGTCCCAGCGTGCGCCGTAGTTCACCGTCAGCTTGGGCGTGACGCGCCACGTGTCCTGCACGTAGAAGGCGCCGCGCTTCTGGTAGCTGTATTGATCGTTGATGTAGACATCGAAACGCTGGAACTGGGCCGCATCGCCGATGAGGAAGGACGCGAGATCGCTGCCGCCGACGCCGGTCGCAGACGCCGTTGTCGCATTCGCAAAGGTAAACAGTCCGGCGCGGTTGCTGTCACTGGCGTTGCGCACGTTCTTTGCGTAACGAAGATCGGCGCCGAACTTGATCGCGTGGTTGCCGAGGTTCTTGGTCCAGTTATTGGTCAGCTGGAACACCTGCTCGCTCTGCGTCAGGGGGCAGTTACAACCCTGGCTGCCGAGCGGGCTGATGGTGTTCGCGAAGTTGAAGCTGGGCAGGCTGAGTGTGTCCGCGGGATTGACCGTGTTTGCCGGCGTGGGCGTCACAATGCCGATTGCGGCAGCAGTAGTCAGTCCGCCGTACTTGGTTTCAGAGACGTGGTAGCTCAGGAAACCGAGGCGAAGGTCCGTCAGCAGCGACGGCTTTACTGCATAGTCCGCGCCGATGGTGGCGCTCTGGTTCTGCGTCGTCGTATTGCCGGTGGTGTTACCCAGGCCGAAGCCGTTGCCACCTGCGGAGCCGAAGGCCGGAACTCCAAGCAGTCGGAACAGCGCATAGTCATACCGGCCGAACGCGTGGATCTTATCGCCAATCTGCTGATCCAGGCGAATGTCGGCCTGGTCGCTGTTCAAGATTCCGTTACCTGACGCAGCATAGTTATTTGTAATGCCGGTACCGGCATTGGGCAGGGGCAACAGGCTGAGCAGGGCCTTGGCCTGGCTGCTGACCGCCGAGAACGGAATCGTACCAGCTGGAGTGGTGTACGCCTGCTTCGTCACTGGGTTGTAAAGAGGCGTGCCACCGGCGTAGGCGGTCAGGTTGCAAATCCCGGAGCCGTCCCCTTTGACGCAGGTATTCTGCACCGTCGCGGTAGGAATGTTCTGGAAGAAGCTGTTGCCGACCCGGTTTCGCAGGCCCTGGTAATCAAGAAAAAAGAACGAGCGATCCTTGCGGATGGGACCGCTGACGGAGCCGCCAAACTGGTTGTAGAGCTCGCTTGGGATGGTGCGGTGGGTGATCGGGTCGGGAGCGAACTGGGTGAACGGGTTCCTTGCATACAGCGCATCCGAATGCCGGTACAGAAAGACGTCGCCGTGGATTGCGTTGCCGCCCGATTTGGTGCTGACGCTCACGATACCGCCGGCCGCGCCGCCGAGTTCCGCATCGTAGTTCTGCGTGGTTACCTTGGTTTCGCTGATGGAGTCGAGGGTGGGATTAAGCACGATGATGCCAAGCACCGGGTCGCGGTTATCCGTGCCGTCCAGCAGGAAACCCTGCTCACCGTAGTTCGAGCCGTTTGTGTTCAGCGCCAGGCCGCCCTGAGGGTTCTCCGGTCCGGCAATGTTGAAGCTGGAGTGTTGCACACCGGGCGTCAGCAGCAGGAAGCTGGTGAAGTTGCGTGTCAGATTGGGGAGGTTTGCGACGGTGCGCTCATCGAGGATCTCCGAAACGTCAGCGCGATCGGTCTTCAGCGCGGGCGCGTCGGTAGTGACGTTTACCGTCTGCGAGCCGCCGGTGATGGACAGGGTGACATCGATCTTCTGGGACGCGTCGGCATGGATATCGATCGGCGCGGTCTGTGAGCTGGAGAAGTTTGGCGCATCGACCTTGATCGTGTAGGTGTCGGGGATGAGGTGCTCGACCGTCCAGCTGCCCGAGTCGTTGGTTGTGACCGTCTGCACGGTACCCTTCTGAACGTCGGTTACAGTGACTGTCGCCTTGGGGACGACGGCTCCTGCGGGGTCACTCACCGTTCCGTACACCGCGCCGTAAACTGCCTGTGCGCTGAGTGCCTTGGCTCCTGCAAGTGGAAGAGCTCCCGCAACGACCGTCAGCATTGTGATTCTTGCTGATCTAGATACCTTCATACTGCCTCCGGAAACAAATCATGAAACAACTGTTACTCGATTGATGACTATGCCGTGGACCTGTGCGGTTGTCACTAGATTTCACCGTGATGTATGATCGTGCACTAGTGAAATTTACCTGTTAGTTCAGTTGTATGTTGATGATTTCAGAGATTTTATGGTTGCATTAGAAGTCTCGGTGCAGAAGGCGCTGGTGGAGAGGGTTGCCGGCAGTCAACTGTTCCTTGCCGCTCCCAAATTGCGCGCCTTCTTCCTCTACGTGTCGGATTGTGCGCTTCGCGGTCAGCCTGAAGATGCGACTGAGCAGCAGATCGGCATACGCGTGTTCGCTCGCCCGGCCGGCTACAACTCCGGTGACGACAGCATTGTTCGGTCGCAGGCTCGTCTTCTTCGCATCAAGCTGAAAGCTTACTTCGAGGACGAGGGCAGGCTTGAACCGCTGACCATCGAGATACCCAAGGGTCACTATGTGCCCGCCTTCAGGGAGCGGAGTCGCGCGCTTCTCGATCCCCCTGAGGCAACGGAAGTGCTGGAGTTTGCGGCACGCAACTCGGCCAATGGCTCGGCCTCGGTGATGGATGCCATCACGGCTCGCCCCGGCTTCACCAGACCTTCCGCACTGCGACCGCTGAGCGACATTCGCCCCCTGTTGCTGCTTGCGCTTATCGTAGGCCTACTCGCGGGTGCCTGGTCTTACCGGCGCTGGTCTACGGCTGAGGCGCGCCGGCCGAGCGTGTTGTGGTCTCCGTTCTTCGCCAAGGCACCACCCACCCTGGTCATCTACAGCAACCCGCTGTTCCACGGCACGCCCGCGACCGGCCTTAAGCTGGTCGACCCGATGGTCGAGGGAGCCGCGGGAACTGAGCACGCACTAGACGACGAGACTTACACCGGCACCGGAGAGGTGGGAGCCATACGGCAGTTGACGCGCTTTTTTGACGCGCACGATGCAGACTTCATTCTGAAGCGAAGCAGGCTGGTGACGTGGGACGAAGCCCGCTCGAGCAACTTGATCTTCGTGGGCGCGCCCAGTCAGAATCAGGCTTTGCAGGAATCGCCCGCCCTGTCGCAGTTTGCCATCGTCCTTGATGCAGAGGAGCACGGATCGATCGTCAACCGGCATCCTCGTCCGGGCGAGCCGTCCGCATTTCCCATCAACGACAAGACCCAGGAAACGGCGATCGTCGCCCTGATGCCGGGCCTTGAAGCCAGGACCCACATCCTTGTCGTAAGCGGACTCACCACCATCGGTACCCAGACAGCGGTCGAATACCTTTGCCGTCCGGAAAGTGTCGCTGCACTGGCCCAGCAGGCCGGGACGGTAAAGGGCGAAATCCAGCCATTCGAAGCAGTGCTCCAGATCGCTGTGAGCAAGGGTGTGGGTGTGAATGCGAAGTTGATTCTGCTCCATCGCCACTAGTCGCCGGAGCTGTGCTGCCGCTGGGCTATAGTGTTGGGGTGCTCGGACCTTTGCAGGGGATGCGTCGCGGACGAAGAGCCTCAGTCGCAAGATGTTGCGCGTTCCTGCTGATGGTGTCGGTCTGTCTGTCACATGGCTCAGGCCTGTTAATGGCGCAGCTACCCGCGCCTGCCCAGGCAACGGTATTAACTCAGGATGTGGGCAGCGATAAGCGCTTTCTAGCAGTGCACGGGCGGCGGTCCGTGATCATGGGGTATCCGGAGGCGGGCCTTGAAGTCTGGGGCTATCCATTCCAGATGCTGAGTGGCTATCACGTCGGATTTATCACGCAAGGTGCTTCAGCGGAGACGGATGGACTGGCCTTGCTGCGGCGCGTTGATTACCGTCCAGACTCCGTAACACGCACTTACATCGGTTCAAATTACCTGGTCCGCGAAAAGATATTCGTTCCGCTGGATCAGCCGGGCGCCATCATCAGCTATGAAGTGGAAGGCGCGGCGAAGGTCGATGTTGCGATCCACTTCATACCTGTGATGAACCTGATGTGGCCGGGTGCGGTGGGCGGTCAATACACGCGCTGGGACAAGGACATACCGGGATACCTGATCACGGAACCGGAGCATAATTTCACCGCTGCGATTGGCTCACCGGAGACCATCACACATGACGATACGGTCAACAGCACAGTTCGCCAGCAAAGCTCACTTTCATTTGTAGTTAGTCCGCGGGCCACAGTAAGTCGGAGTTCCGCTGCCAAGGTATACATGGTGCTGAATGCGGCCACAGCGCCTGTACCTGCCGCTGCGCTTCATGACCTGGCGGCCCACAGCGAGGAGTTAGTTACAGCAGCTGCAACGCACTACGCGCAACTATCCAGCAACGGTATGAAGATACAAACTCCCGATGCTGATGCGAATCAGGCGATCGGCTGGGCGCAGGTGGCTCTCGATCAATCCTGGGTCTGTAATTCCTTGCTTGGTTGCGGGATTGTTGCCGGGTATGGACCCTCCAGAGATGCGCGACGTCCGCAGTATGCGTGGTTCTTTGCCGGCGATGGACTGATTACAACGAATGCGCTGGTAGCTGCAGGAGAGTATGCCCGCGCGAAAGAAGAACTAAGCTTCATCATCAAATACCAGGATCCCAAGACGGGGATGGTCTGGCATGAATTATCGCAGAGCGCCGGATTGATCGATTGGGCCAAATACCCTTACATGTTTGTGCACGTGGATATTACCGCTGACTATGTGGCGGCAGTAGCACGTTACATAGAAGCGAGTGGCGACAGGGCTTTTCTGGCGGATCACTGGACCACCATCGAGCAGGCATATCAGTATTGCGTTGCGTTGATGAACGATGCCGACCACCTGCCGCACATTCCGCCGGACAAGGAAGGCGGAGATGAGCAGGCCAGACCCGGAGATGATCTGTCTCTGTCGGCGGGCGTGCTGGCTGCCGCGACCGGTTTTGCGCAGATGGCAAGACTGCACGGCGACCTGCAGATGGAACGCGATGCTCTGGCGCGGGTCGCATCGCTGCAGCAGGCCATTGCGACCCGGTACTGGGACCGTGCAACGAATTTCTGGATTGACGGACACACCCAGGCGGGCGCGCCCATTACCAGCCGGCGGCAGGGTTCGTTGCGCTTGCTCCCGAAGGGTGTCTTTTCCTCGGAGCAAACGGAAGCACTCTACCGTCAGCTTTCGTCCGCTGAGTTTCGTACCGACTGGGGCATGCGTGGAACGTCGTCAAGCGCGCTCGACTATGACCCTTACTCGTACGGCAGGGGCAGCGTTTCGGCCGCTGCAAGTGCGGTGGCAGCGACTGCTTTCTGGATGGGTCATCGTCCGGAGACAGGTCTCTCGATCTGGAGAGACCTTGTCGCTTGGAATCGCCTCGATTCGCCCGGGCACATACATGAGCTACTTGCCGGTAATTTCTTCCAGGAGCAGACGGAATCTGTGCCGGAGCAGACCTGGTCGTCCGCTGGATTCCTAGACACAACGGTTTCGGGTCTACTTGGCTTGCATGTGCATGGTCTTGAGAACCGCGTGGACTTGATGCCTCACCTGCCTGCAGAATGGGACCGCGTCAGCGTGGAGAATGTCCGTCTTCCCGGATCGACCCTCAAGTTCGTTGTTACTCAGGGTCCTGCGCTGATTGGCCTGGACGTCGACAATCAGGGCGCAGCCGCGCAAGTGGTTTTCGAGCCGATGCTACCCCTCGGTGCGCGTGTGACAGGGGCGGAATGCCAGGGCCACCGGGTGGAAGCTACTGTCCACGCCTTTGCTGAGGACGAACATGCAAGCCTGACAGTGCAGGTTCCCACCGGTACCAGCCAATGCAAGCTGCAGATCAAGGGCGGCGTCGCTCTCATTGAGCAACGGTCACCATTAAACGTGGGCGATCCCAGCACCCGCATGAAGATCACCAGCCTTCGCCTGCACGGACGTACCCTTTCCATCGAGGCCGACGTTGCCTCCAAGGGAGGCGGTTCGCTGGTGCTTCGAACACCCTGGAAGCTATTGGAAAGCAGTGGCGCAGAGAACCGGTTGTTACCTAACAGGGACTACGAGGTTCACCTGCTTTCATCCGCTGGTGTAAGTATTGGAGGCTACTCGCACGTGGTTTCAGCGATTACATTCACCGACCGCTGAGCAGCTCTCATTCTCATTGCCTGGCAAGCAGGTCGCGCAACAGCATGTAAGTGGCGTTCGTCCAACCAAAGCCGACGACGTTACTTTTGTAGCCTGCTGAGACCTCGATATTCGCCGTACCGCTGACCACGTTGTATTTCTCGCGGATGGTGCCGTCGCGCTTGAAGTTATCGAGTACGGTCGAGCTGAAACGTGCCGCGAGCGGCAGTGCCTCAGAATCATGCCCGGTCCGGTGCAGTCCGTCAATCGCGAGCCATGTTACCGGAGCCCAGCCGTACGGCAGGTCCCACTGCGTTGTGGAAGCGTTGGTGCTCATCGCGAGGCCGCCCTGGTGCGCGAATTCACCGATATGGCCTGCAACTGCGCTGGCCTGCTGTGAGGAAGCAGCCCCAGCCCACAGGGGATAAAACGCCGTGAGATACCGATAGGTCGACTGCTTTCCGGTCGTGTAGTCATAGTCGAAGTAGAGGCCGGCGGCACGATTCCAGAGGTAACGATCGATGGCTTTGTGCCTTGCTTCTGCCATTCTTAACCAGCGTTGGGCCTCGACAGGCAAGCCCAGCTGCCCGGCAATCAGGGCCAGGTCCTGCTCGTACTTGTACAGTAACGCGTTCAGACAGACCGGTGCGAAATGATCGGTCGAACCTGAGAACGGGCCGAAGCGGAAGGTTGTGTCAAAACCCGATTCTCGCATCGCACGGTCTCCGTGGAAGAAGGTGGATGTAAGACGATAGTCACTGCTGACGCCGCCCGCGCTGACCGTAACACGGGCGTTGGCGCAGGTGTGTTGTGCCAGGTCACAGGAGCTCTTGTTCAGGTTCGCGGTCTCTGCAGGCGTGGGGTGCATGGGCGCTCGTAACAGGTACTCGGGGTGCTGATCCCGATGCGCGAGCAGCCAGCGGATCACGTCGGAGTAATAGGTCGAATCGTCATCCATCTCCGGCACCGGACCGGCGCCCAAGTCGTTGTACCGAGCCAGTCCGGTCGCACCAGCCACGTGCGGGGCAGACATCCATAGCGCGTGATCCGTCACAGCAAGACGGTAAGCGTGCAGCAGCCATGCCTTGTCCGGCTTGCCCAACGAACCGGGGTGTTCGTAGACCTCACGAATCATGCTGGAGAGAAACGGTGGCTGCGAACGTGTCAGGAAGTAAGTGCGGTTAGCATTCAGCAGGGCTCCGTAGTTCTCGATTTCGAAGAAGAAGTTTTCGACCATCCCACGTGCAAGATCCGTGCGGCCGTCCCGGATTAAACCCAGCAGGATAAAGTAACTATCCCAGCCATACATCTCGTTGAACCGTCCTCCGGGAACGACATACGGATGTGGCAGGTAGAGCAGGCCCGGGCGGGGAAGCGTCCTGGGGTCCAGTTCGGCAAGGTGGTGCAGTGTCCTGGGCAGGTGGCGGACCTGGATGTGGCAAAGCTGCTGTGCACGGGCTACTTCTGCAGGCACCGGGAGTGACGCTGGCAGATACAGAATAGGGACCGTTGTGACCTTAGAATCGAGCAGCGTGGAGCAGGACGTGAGCGATCGCGTAAGAGCATCCCAGGAGTTGTGGATGTAGGTGGCGATCTGACTCTGAGCCTGCGTGTTCGTCTGCTGCGCAGGGACAAGTGGCGCAGACATCAGGACAGCGAACAGGAGAACCAGTAACTTCCTTGGTGCGGACCTGTGCACAAACAGCATGCCCCATAGGACGCGGGGCCGGGTCAAGTAGCGGCAGGCAAGTTTGCGCATTACATCATGTTAGATCGGAAGGCACTGTCCCGTTCGGGTCCTGTCACAAACGCCTGCACGCTTGACTTGCACCCGAAGTCCGAATACTCTTCGTGACATGCAGTCTTCCGCACAGCAGTGTTGTTGCTCCCGATAGAACTTCTACGGTCGAGCAGTATTGCGTGTGCACGAAGCGAGCTTCACATCATTATTGATTAAAGGTGACTTCGGCAGTTCGTCATGCTCGGCGTTCTCTCGTTCTCTATCCAGCGAAAGGCCAGGCAATGCATAAAGCATCGTTTCTAGAGCGGTTACGCTTTTCCTATACTTACGCCCTCCTGCATCAATCGATCTCGTCTTTCGGTCGAAAGTTACGATGGCATAGCGAGTCGCAGCCTTATGCCGTTATGCCTAAGCCGACGTTAGGGGTAAGCCATGTGGCACGTGGGGGCAAATGAGCATGAGCGTTGCGCCACTGCAATGACTCACGGTCACACATGCCTTGCTCTGGGCGATCTATAGTCATGCCGGCGTCACGAGCAGGCCTGCGGCAGATAGGAAAGTAGACGATCAGGAAGGAGTCTGCGTCTGAGCCATGCTCCATGCAAATCGTGGTCTCGCTGCGTCGTACATCCTGTGTGAGCATCTGTACTATGTATGCTCTAAGCAGGACTCCTAGATGACAGATCGCCCAGACTTCGAACCTTCAACGCTCGTCATCCACTCTAATCGGAGCTACGAAAAGCAGTCGAACTCCATCCTGTTTCCGATCCACCAGACGGCAACGTACATCCACGAAAGCGTCGGTGTCACCAAGGGCTACGGTTACTCACGGGGCGCGAACCCCACCGTGAACGCCCTGGAACAAGCGATCGCCGCGATTGAGGGCACAGCACAGGCGCTCTGCTTCCGGTCGGGCATGTCAGCCATTCACACACTCTGCATGGCCGTTCTCAAGGCTGGTGATCACGTCATTCTGTCAGACGTGATTTACGGCGGTACCATGCGACTCTTCCACCAGGTCCTTGGTAACTTCGGCATTGAATACACCTATGCCAACACTGCGGACGGGCAGGGCGTGGAAGCAGCATGGCGTCAGAACACGCGGATGGTTTTCATCGAAACTCCGGCAAATCCGACCCTGAAGCTGTCGGACATCAAGGCCGTTGCAGACCTTGCTCACACTCATGACAACGTGCTGGTGGCGGTTGATAATACTTTCCTGACTCCGCTGCTTCAGAACTGTCTGGAGCTCGGCGCGGACGTTTCCATGCTCTCCACCACGAAATACATAGACGGACATAACGCGACGCTTGGCGGGTCACTGGCCACCCATGACGAGAAACTGCTGGAGCGTTTGCGGCTTGTTCGTAAAACAATCGGCAGCATCCAAACGCCGTTCGACTCGTGGCTCGCACTGCAAGGCGTAAAAACCCTGCCTATACGACTGGCCGCTCACTGCGAGCACGCCGGGATCGTCGCGCGATGGCTCGAAGCGCATCCGCGCGTTGTGAAGGTAAACTATCCCGGCCTCGATTCGTTCCCGCAGAAGGGACTCGCAGAACGGCAGCAGAAGGCCTTTGGCGGCATGCTCTCGTTTGAACTGGATGCTTCAACGGAGGATTCACTTCACTTTATGGATGCCCTGAAGCTTTGTACGTGTGCGGAGAGTCTTGGCAGCGTGGAAAGCCTGGTGACCAATCCGGCGACCGCTTCGCACTGCGATCTGGCGCGGGACCAGCGCGAAGCCCTGGGGATCTCCGACCGGCTCATCCGGCTCTCCGTTGGGCTTGAGTCTCCGAAGGATCTAATTGCCGACTTTGAGCAGGCATTCGCCACCACATTCAGGGGCTTGGCGTGAGGTTTGGCACAAGGCTGGTTCACTTCGATGCTGCCCCGGGTGACCCGAACCGTCCGATGGCCACGCCGATCTACCAGACGGCGACGTTCGAACAGGAACATGCCGACAGCTTTGGACCATATGATTACTCGCGCAGCGGCAATCCTACCCGCAGGACGCTCGAGGACCAACTGGCAGCGCTCGAGGGTGGCGCAAGAGCCTTCGCTTATGCCTCCGGTATGGCTGCAATCTCCTCCGTTACTCACCTGCTGCGCGCAGGCGACGAGGTGCTTGCGGACTGGGACCTTTACGGCGGTACCAGCAGGCTCTTCGCGCAGGTTTTAAATAGGTCCGGTGTCCGAGTGACTCTGTCGAACGCGCTGGACCTGGAAGGTTTCTCGGCTGCAGTTACACCTGCCACGAAGATGATCTATGTGGAGTCGCCCACAAACCCGTTGCTCCGCGTTCTTGACCTGTCCGCACTCGCAAAGATCGCGCACGATCGCGGCATTCCTCTGTGCGTTGACAGCAGTGCCATGTCTCCTTACCTGCAGCGGCCGCTTGCCCTGGGTGCGGATATTGTCATTCACTCAGGGACAAAATTTCTTAGCGGCCACAGTGACGTAACTGCCGGCGCAGTCATTGTGGCAGATGAGGCGCTCGCGAAAGAGACTTACTTTCTGCAAAATGCGGAGGGCAACGCGCTCGCCCCATTTGATTGTTTTCTTTTCCTGCGTGGATTGAAGACTCTGAAGCTTCGCATGGATGCGCAACAGGGGAATGCATCGCTCATAGCGGCTTATCTCAAGATGCATCCCGTGGTCACATCAGTTCTGTACCCGGGAGAGAGGGACCATCCTGGTTACGCTCTGCAGCATAAACAGGCCAGTGGTGGAGGCGCTCTCATCTCCATGCGATTGCCTTCTGCAGCCGCGGCAAAGCAACTTACCGAAGGGCTGCGGCTGTTCAAGATCGCGGTAAGCTTTGGGAGTGTGACATCCACCGTGAGCATCCCGGCGGCGATGTCGCACGCAAGCGTCGCGCCCGAACACCGGAAGACTCGGGAGATTCCAGAAGATCTCGTCCGTTTGTCCATCGGCATTGAAGATTCGCAGGATCTGCTTGCCGATCTGGATGAACAACTCGCGCGCATCAAGGATCTTTAGTTGGCGTCTCAGGCATGAGAATGTCATTCCGTGCGTTGCCCTATTAAGGTGCCATGCCTGCATTACTTATTTCACAGAGAAGCGTTCGCAAGTTAGTTGAACCCTGATTTAGATCAGGGCCGGTGATTTAGTGCTGAAGACTCAGCCTTGCCTGATGCCAGGACCGGCAGGCGACTTTCCGCCAGGCATGGCATCCGCCAATTACATCTGTCGCCCCCGAGAGTCCGAGATCCTGCAGGGCTGCGGCTGCGAGGCTTGAGGTGTAGCCTTCGGGGCAGAACACGATTACGCGGAGACTATGATCGCGAACGATCGGCAGCCGCGCGCTGGACGCTGGATCGAAGCGCCACTCGAGCACGTTACGCTCGACAATCAGCGCGTCGGGGATAGTACCCTCGATCGCGCGTTGACCCTCGGGACGAATATCCACGAGTATCGCGCGTTCGTTGAACACCGCGTCGTAAGCTTGGTTTGAAGGTAGCCGCCGCAGTTGAGCGCGAGCCGCGGAAAGCACCTGCTCAACGGTATGGTTCGCAGGTTCCCAGTCTGCGCCTGCCACTCTCAACGAAGCATTTCAGCCAGCTCGGACAACGGCTACCATCAGCGGCACCATTGATTCCA
>CBAAAE010000033.1:0-1281 GCA_964658845.1 uncultured Novosphingobium sp.
GAACGCGGGCATGGGGTGGGAGCCGCAGCGGCTGCTGGACCCGGAGTTCCTCATCCTGAGCACTCATGGCGGCCTGCGCGCGGCGGATGGCACGCCCATCGCGCTGGGCTTTCACAGCGGCCACTGGGAGGTGGGCCTGCTGGTTGCGGAGGCTGCGCGCGAGTTCCGCACCAGGCATGCGACTCCCTTTGCAGGAGCCTGTACCGATCCCTGCGACGGCCGCACCCAGGGCACGGCGGGCATGCTCGATTCCCTGCCGTATCGTAACGATGCGGCCATGGTGCTGCGCCGCCTGATGCGCTCGCTGCCGACGCGGAGCGGCGTGCTTGGTATCGCAACCTGCGACAAGGGTCTGCCTGCCATGCTGATGGCGCTGGCGTCCGGTGGAGCGCTGCCCGGCATCCTCGTCCCCGGAGGCGTGACGTTGCTGCCGGACAGCACACCCGATCATCCCGCAGAAGATGCGGGCAAGGTTCAGACTATCGGCGCGCGCTATTCGCAGGGTGAAATTACGCTGGACTACGCAGCGGACGTGGGTTGCCGCGCGTGCGCCAGTCCAGGCGGCGGATGCCAGTTTCTAGGTACGGCTGCCACATCGCAGGTAGTCGCGGAGGCGCTCGGATTGGCGCTGCCGCATACCGCGCTTGCACCCTCGGGCGAGCCGGTGTGGCTGGCCGCTGCATCCCGTTCCGCTCGCGCCCTGCTGTGGATGTCCCAGCTTGGCATGGGCACGCGCGACGTTCTTACGGACGCGGCGATCCGCAACGCCATGGTGCTGCACGCGGCCTTTGGCGGATCGACGAACCTGCTGCTGCACATCCCTGCGATCGCCCATGCAGCCGGTCTGAAACGGCCATCGGTGCAGGATTGGGTCGCCATCAACCGCGCGGTGCCGCGGCTGGTCGATGCCCTACCGAACGGTCCGCGTGGGTTCGCGACGGTGCAGGTCTTTCTGGCCGGCGCCGTGCCCGAAGTGATGCTGCACCTGCGCCGGGCCGGCCTGCTGGACACGAGCGTCCGCACGGTCACCGGCGAGACGCTCGACTCTAACCTGGACTGGTGGGAGGCGAGCGAACGCCGTGCGGCACTCCGCCAACGTCTGCGCACGCTCGACGGCGCGGACCCGGACGACGTGATCCTGTCGCCGGATCGCGCACGCGCCAGCGGCCTGACCGCAACCGTCTGCTTTCCGACCGGGAATCTCGCGCCCGAGGGCAGTGTCATCAAGAGCACGTCGATCGATCCATCCCTCATTGACGACACAAACGTCTACCGCCACAT
>CBAAAE010000033.1:1291-11280 GCA_964658845.1 uncultured Novosphingobium sp.
CGCGTCTTCATCACGGAGGCGTCTGCCATCGCAGCCATCAAGCGCGGGGAGGTCGGCCACGGCGATGTGGTCGTCCTGATCTGCGGGGGTCCGCTGGGAGCGGGCATGCAAGAGATCTACCAGGTCACCTCTGCCCTGAAGAACCTGCCGTTCTGCAAGCATGTCGCGGTTCTGACCGATGCACGCTTTAGCGGCGTTTCCACCGGCGCCTGCGTCGGGCATATCTCGCCGGAAGCACTTGCCGGCGGCCCCGTCGGCAAAGTCCTCGAAGGCGACATCATCCAGATCATGGTCGACCGCACGGACCTGCATGCGACCGTCGACCTGGTGGGCGAGCTGTCAGGTGCGCGTACGGAGCAGTTCTCCACCGAAGAGGGTGCGGTCCGGCTGGCGAAGCGCGGTCTGCGCACCGACCTTGCACCACACCCGGAACTGCCGGACGACACACGCCTATGGGCGGCACTGGTGCAGGCCTCCGGCGGCATCTGGGGCGGCTGCGTCTACGACGCGCACAGCATCGTCACGACACTGGCGCGCGGTTCAGCGCATCGACACGAGGAGAACGCATGAAGCTCTACAAGACGCGCAACGGCATCCTGGCAACACCGGCGGACGGCGGCACCTGGCACGCCGTGCCGGCCGAAAGCTGGGACGAACTCATCTGCAGCATGGACCTGTACGCCCGCGTGCATGCAAGCCTTTCCGCGGATCAAGTCACCGCACCGGATGCCGCCAGCCTGCTGCCACCTATCGGCGAGCAGGAGGTCTGGGCCGCCGGCGTGACCTACTTCCGCAGCCGCAGCGCGCGCATGGAAGAATCGAAAACCGCCGGTGGCGGCAGCTTCTACGACCGAGTCTACGAGGCGGAGCGGCCGGAACTGTTTTTCAAGGCGACCGCCCGGCGCGTGGTCGGCCCGGGAGCGGAAGTTCGCATCCGCAGCGACGCGACGTGGTCGGTGCCGGAACCGGAGCTGACGCTCGTGATCAACCCGGCAGGCACGATCGTCGGGTACACGATCGGGAACGATATGAGTTCCCGGGACATCGAGGGCGAGAACCCGCTCTACCTGCCGCAGGCAAAGGTCTACGACGGCTCGTGCGCGATTGGACCTTGCATTCTGCTGGCGGCCCAGCCCCTGCCTAAGTCAACGAAAATCGCACTGCGTATTCTTCGCGACGGCCATACGGCTTTTGCCGGTGAAACCTCGCTCGCCGAACTGAAGCGCGACACCCGCGAACTCGCAAGCTACCTGTACCGCGACAGCACCTTTCCGCAGGGAGCGCTGCTGATGACAGGCACCGGCGTCGTACCGGACGATAGCTTCACGCTCCACCACGGCGACACGGTCGAAATCGAGATCGACGGGATCGGGATCCTGCGGAATACGGTGGCGTGAAGGGATCCTGCGGAACACTGTAGCGTAGTGCGAACCCGGCCGCTTTCGGAAGGTTCCCTTCGCAATCTTCAGGACATCGTCCACCGGCGAAAAGCGACTGCCGTCCTTAAACACACAGAGCCGTCATCCTGAGCAAAGCGAAGGATCTCTACACTTCCGGTTGACGGGAAGCTCCCAAAGCCTTTCCCCGCAGAATGTTCAAGCCGTCTTCCACTACGCTCAGCAGCGGGATCCTTCGTCGCTGTGCTCCTCAGGATGACGTGCCGTAAGCCGAGCATGAGCCCGTAGCGCGGGTTATGCCGATCCAGCCGCCAGCCCCTGCACTTCCTGCCACACACTGTCGTCGACCTCAATGCCCTCCGCTGACTGCCGTGCGCGACGCCGGCTCGCACCTTCGCCGGGAAAGTCGGGGGTCCGGCCGTTTTCATCCGGCGTTGACGCGTGCACATAATCCACCACGCTGTCGGCGATCTGCGCGGTGGCTTCGTCGCCGCCGAGCTTCCGCGGATCGATCGCAATAAAAACCTGCGAACACCCAACGCAACTGCCGAGCTTCAGGGCGTCGATGCCGTTGGTCGGCAGCCCCTCCGACAGCACGGCAGCCAGCACGTCCAGCAGAATGGCAAAGCCGGAGCCCTTCCAGAAACCCATCGGCAGGATGCGCTGCGACTGCTCAATGGGTCCGGGCTCGTCGGTAAGCTTGCCCTCATTGTCGAAGCCGCCGGCGGTCGGCAGGCGCTCACCCTTCAAGCGCGTGACCTGCAGCTTGCCATACGAGTACTGCGACATGGCCATGTCCAGAACGACGGGTCCGCCAGGGCGCGGCACCGCCATGATGAAGGGATTGTTGCCCAGCCGAACATCCGCACCGCCCCACGCGGGCATGCACGCTTCGGTGTTAGTCCAGGCGATCAGGATGAAGCCGCGCTCCGCAGCGCGCCAACCGTAGCTGCCGCCGCGCATCCAGTGGTTCGTGTTGCGCAGGCCGAGCAGAGCTATGCCGTGCTCGGCGGCCATCTCCATCGCTCGATCCGTACACCACAACGCGTTCAGAACGCCGGGCGCTCGCTGGCCGTCGTAGACCTCAAGTGCGCCAAACTGCCGCTTCAACTCGGGCTTCGCACCCAGGTTGATCCATCCTTCGTGAATGAAGTTCACAAAGCGGGGCACGCGATTGATGCCGTGCGACGTAACCCCATCCAGGGTGGATTCGGCATGGATGCGCGCGCACGTCTCGGCATCGTTTGCCGGCATACCGGCATTCAGGAAGGCGCGACGAATCGTCTCCTTCAGGTCGGGGAAAGAAACGCGTGCCAACATGCCTCCAAGGCTCCGCGTACCAGCAGCGGAGATGGCTGAATCCTATGCTGACGTTCCGCGCTTGTCACTCTTGCAGGGAACGGCTGCCGGACACGGCATCGGGGCAACACCTGCCGCAATCCGGTGTCTTACCCTGATGAGGACGGTCTCTGTCCGGTTTAGAGGAACCCACTTTCCGCATGTTGCAGCCCCTGCAGATCAAAGACGTGTCCGTCCGCTACGCAGAAGCAATCGCGGAGATGCGTGACTTCCTGTCGAAAGCCGGCGTGCCCACAGGCAGAGCGGCATCGCTCGGCTATGTCGCTGCGCGGTTGCAGCAGGACCGCACCTTCCGACGCGACCTGACCTCGTACATCTGGGTCGTGATCGAGGACACCGACCGACGCATCACATACTCGAATCTGCTTGGCGTGCTGGCCATAGCCACCGCCGGAACCCACTTCGCAGCCGACGCAGATGACTTCGGCGCCCACGACCTGCTGCGCTTCCTGATGGAGGCACGTCGCTCGCTGGAGGAAGCGCCGGAGGTGGATGACCAGAGCCCTGTGCCCGCCGCTTCGACAGACGGCTCCCCAGACAGACTTGCTTCGCCGGTAGACGTTCCGCGTGTCCCACTTAATACTCCCTTGAGATCGGGGCGTGTACCAGCGCCCATCGCCCGACCGCCGCAGAAAGCCCGCAAGAGTCCCGTCGCGTGGGTGGTCGCTGCCGCATTCCTCCTCGCTGCTTTGCTGGCAGGTGTGGGGCTGCGCTCGCGGTCGACTTCCACGGCGGTAGACATTCCTCGCGGTGCGGCAGAAAGCAGTGTTGAAGGAAGCGTTGCTCCCACTCCCAACCTCGAAAGCCTCGGCGGCGCGCCCGACAAGGTAGCGTCGCTGCGCCATGGGAGGCCTGTTCCGCTCGCACGGCAAGCCTCGCATCGCGCGCCCTCAGGCTCTCCGGCACCTATCTCGCGTGAAGCTCCGAGCACCCTTCCGACGGTGGCGATGGATCGCATCACGCACGATGCGCCGGTCACGCGGGCAGCTCCGGCGGATTTGACCCCGGCGCCTGCTCCTGCAGCCATGGTTCCAGCGCCCCGCCCGACAGGGACCCCAAATACTTCAAGTGGTGCGATACCGTCTGCCGTCCTGAGCAGACGTGTTGGCTCGCGACCGATACCCCTTGCGTACGGGGATGACAGCACGGCAGACAGCTCGAAGTACCCTCGACTGCTGCGCCGGCGGCCTGCTGCCACCGCCCTTTCAGAAGACGGGTCTAGCCTGGTCGCCGAGAAGAGACCGGCTACCGCGTCGTCCTTCGCACGCTCTAACGTGGCGGTAAGTCGGGGCGTCGTGCGACCCATCTCGCTCGGCATCATGGCAGCAAACGTCCTGTACAGCCCGGCTCCGGAGTATCCCGTGGCAGCCTCCGCCGCAAACGTCCAGGGCGAAGTGAAGGTGGAGGCGGAGGTCGATCGCGACGGCCACGTAGCCTCGGCTCGCGTCGTCAGCGGTCCGCCGATGCTCCGCGACGCTGCGGTGGACGCAGTGCAGCACTGGCGCTACCGCCCCTTCCTGGCCGCAGGCAAACCGACGTCTATGAACGCGACGGCGATCGTAGACTTTCAGCTGCCTTAAAGTCAGCTTCCAAGCCTCTTCATTCCTTCACAGAGCGAACGGGCAGGGCGTCACTTTTCAGAAGCTCTAGCATCCGTGTTCTGGTCTCAAACTCCGTACTTTCGACTGTGTCATGGAACCCAGTGCGATAGAAGCTATCTCTGATCTCTGATCTGCCCAGGCGCAGACTGGCAAAGCGCTACGAATAGAGCTCCGCGTGAGACCGCTGTATGAGCTCGGCCAGGCTCAACCCTTATAAGTTGTTGATTATATTGGTGGGCACAGCAGGATTCGAACCTACGACTTCCACCGTGTGAAGGTGGCACTCTACCGCTGAGTTATGCGCCCGCGCGGGTCTGCGCTTGCAGAACTGAGAATAACATGGCACTACGGGTGCCGGGACGGGCCACTCTGTCATCTGATGGTGAGGCTGGAGCCGACGGCAGTGAACCGCTCCGGGCGATCCTGGCGGGTTCACGAGAGATGTTCGCCGGTGCAGATACCCGTCTGCGCTGCCTGCGAACGCGCTTAGGATCAGGGTTGGCGAGGGTATGGAGACGGGCGGCACACGACAATCCGGACGGGACAGGCCTCCTCGGGGGGCGCCTGTCGAAGATCCGGCGCCAGAGGATGACCTCGACCGCGTGGATGCGGAAGAGGACCCGTCGGACTCGGAAACTGGACCTGAAACGCAACATCCGGACTCCGATCGTGTCGGAGAGGATATGGGTACGCTGACGCTCAACCCGGGCCTGATGGGAGACGTGGAAGAACTTCCGCTGTCCGGCCGCAGCGGCGAACTGGCAGCAGAACTGCAAGCCGCGGCAGCCAAGCCGGCCGAGACTGGCGACGCGGAAATCATGCTTCGTCTCAAGGCAGGCGAGTTGGAGTGCTTCGACTACCTGATGAACAAGTATCGCCGACCCATTGTGCACTTCATGTTCCGCATGGTGCACAACCAGGCGATCGCCGAGGAGATGGCGCAAGAGGTGTTTCTGCGCGTCTACCGATCGCGTGAAACCTACCGCGCCGAGGCGCGTTTCACCACATGGCTCTACCGGATTGCCACGAATCTAGCGGTAAACCATGCGCGGGATACCAAGAACGAGCGCATCGCGCCCAAAGTTCAACTGGACGAACCTGATCCTGAGACCGGCAGCCTGCATGACGTGGCGGACAGCACGCCGTCCGTCGAAGCGAACCTGCTGCGGCAGGAACGGATGAACGCTATCAAGCAGCATGTGATGGCCCTGCCGGAGCGGCAGCGCACGGCAGTGTTGATGCACAAGTATCAAGAGATGGATTACAAGCAGATCGGCGCGGTACTTAACCTGAGCGAGTCTGCCACGAAGAGCCTGTTATTCCGCGCGTACCAGACGCTGCGTGAACGGTTGAAAGATTTTGTTTAAGCTTTGTTCACACAAAGCAGAGTAGGTAGGTTGGTTATGTTTTTTACTGCGAAGAAGACCACAGAAGTATCGGACGAGCAGGCGATGCAGCAGGTGATGCTGCTGCTGGATGAGTGGAAGGCTCCGGAGCCGTCGCCGTGGTTTGACGCGCGCATGATGGCCCGCTTCCGCGAGGAACAGGCGCGTGCTCCGGAGGGCTTGTTCGGACGTCTGCGGGACCGCTGGTTATTTACGCAGCCAGCCATGATGAAGCCGGTAATGGTAAGTACGCTGGCGTTGCTGTTGACGGCGGGCGGCGGCACCTACTGGCAGATGTCCCACATGCGGACGGCACCCCCAGCCGGCATTTCGGCGACCGTGGAGGACCTGCAGATTCTGGACAACAACGCACAGGCGATTCAGCAGATGGATCAGTTGTTGGATGACAACGACAACGATGCATCGCCGCAGAGCTGACACGAGGCATACCTGCGATAGAGATGCGGGTATGCTGTTTTAGCCCAGCCCTGTTCTACTGCACCGTTTTGGGTTCTGACGCACCCGATCTACTTGCCTTATGAGGACCACTTTTACAAGTCGAAGCTGCTTCACACACCTGGCTGCCGCAGCTTGCGCAGCCGCGTTGTGCGTGCCCTCGGCACTGGCGCGGCAGGTGCAGAATTATCCCGCGGCAACGCAGCGCGTCGCTCCTCCACCCCGCCCTTTGCAATCCCCAGCCCAGGTTGGTCCGCGTCCGGTTGGACCTCCGCGTGGCGCGCACCTAGGCCAGTGGATGCAGCAGCACAACAATCTGACGCCACAGCAGCAGCAGCGTGCACTGCAGGGCGAACCGGGCTTTCGGCAACTGCCGCCCCAGACCCAGCAGCAGATGATGGACCGTCTTAACCGGCTCAACAGCATGCCGGAGCAGCAGCGCGAACGCGTGATCTCCCGTAACGAAGACATGGAACGCATGACGCCGCAGCAGCGCGGCGATGTGCGCGGTGCCATGAGTCAACTGAGCGGACTGCCGCAGGATCGCCGGCGCCTGGTTGCGCGATCGTTTCGCGATCTGCGGAATATGCCGGTGCAGGACCGTAATGCCCTCTTGAACTCGCCGCAGTACCGGCAGCAGTTCACCGATGAGGAACGCGGTACGCTGGGCAATCTGCTCGCCGTCAGTCCCCTGCTGCCACCCAGCCGCTAGTCCTCGCGCTTGACCCCCGAGCGATCCTCACGATACCTTGTGCCTGTGACCTGCACATTTCAGACCTGTTGTTGCCGCTGCCGCTCGTAGACGTGCGCCGGATCTGACGTTCCTCCCAAGAATTCCGCCTCGCGCCTACGTGATTCTGCACGCATGGCAAGGGCTGTGATCCAGGCAGAGCCTTGCGCATGACTCCCACCGATGAACCTGCGCATCTACTCTCTTGGAAACACATATGACAAACACTCGTCCTCGAACTACGTTTCTCGCGTTGGCAATGATTCTTGGTGGCAGCGCGACTGCCCAGCGCCCGGCACGTCACTGGATCGGCACAGCCACCGTCCTGAATAATGACAAGGCAAGCTCGCCGAAGGTCACGGCGACGGTCCCGGTGGAGCTGGACCTTTCCGTCCCGTCGAAGAACGGCAGCATCACAGGCACATTTGTCAACGGTACAGAGCGCTCGCCTTCCACCAGCGGAACGCTGAACGGATCGCACCTGGTACTCCACTTCAACTCGTTTGCGCGCACGTTCGAAGGCGATATCCGCGGCAATACGCTGCAGGCCACCTTCAGCGGCGCACGGATGAAGTCGTGGCCGGTAACACTGCACACCGACCGCGAAGGCAAGCCGCGCACCACCTTTGCCGCTGCAAAGTCAGTCGAAAAAGGCGGCACCATCAACGGGGATTGGGAGATTGCCGTGAAATCGGCAAAGGGCGAGGCCGCATGGACGATGCATGTCGCTCCATTTGCGGGCAATGGCGAGATTCGCGCTGTCATTCAGCGGATCGACGGCGATAGCGGTGCCCTGTACGGCCGCTTCGACGAGCAGGCGGGCGAGTACCGGGTGAGCCGCTTTGCAGATTCGGGAGCAACGGTCTACGCCTTGAAGCCGGCCAGCGATGGCACGCTGCTGGTCACCAACCTGCGCGATCCCATCGAGTCGAACATGGCGCGACGTCCTGAGCAGGCGCGTAAGGCGCAACTTGCGCCGCCGACCCTGAGCACGGAGCAGACAAGCGTTTTAAACCCTGCGGAGCCGCTCCGCTTCGCTGGTCCCAACCTCGCGGGAACGACCATCAGCAGCACAGACGAACAGTTCCGCGGAAAGGTGGTCATCGTCGCGATCGGTGGCAGTTGGTGCCCGAACTGCCACGATGAGGCGCCGTTCCTGGTCGAGCTCTACAACAAGTACCACCAGCGCGGGCTCGAAGTGGTGGAACTGTCGTTCGAGGAAGCCGATCAGCTGAAGGACCCCGAACGCCTGCGAGCATTTGTGACACGCTACAAAATCCCCTACACGGTCCTGCTGATGGGCACGCCGGATGACCTGAACGATCGTCTTCCACAGGGAAAGAACCTGAATAGCTGGCCAACGTCGTTCTTCATCGGTCGTGATGGTCTGGTGAAGGAGACCCATGCCGGCTTCTCCGGTCCGGCGACGGGCGAGGCAAATACCCGCCTGAAGGCCGACATCACAACGCTCGTGGAGAAGCTGCTGTCACAGAATCACGTTGCAGCAAACTGAAGCAGAGCCAGACACTCAGTCGCGCTCCCGAGTGAACAGCCGCCGAAGGATCGCCAGCGCCTGCGCGTCTCCTTCGTTCGCGCTTTGGCGCATGCCTGTCATGGGTGCGTGTAGAAATTTGTTCATCATGGACCGGGTCAACGACTCAACCGCGGCCTGCTGCTCGGGTGTCAAGGTGGACAGGGCGTTGCGTGCCCGGTCGAGTTCCGCGAGCCTCAACTGCTCTGTATGCTGCTGCAGCGCAAGAATGCCGGGTACCGCGTCCAGCGTCTGCAGCCGCTGCTGAAAGCGGTCGACCTCGGCAGAGACGATGCGCTCCGCAGCAGCCGCTTCCTCCGCCCGTGCGTACATGTTCTTCGCGGCGACCTGCTGCAGGTCGTCGATGGAATAGACGAAGGCGCCCTCCACCTGGTTGACCGCTGGATCGACGTCGCGCGGCACGGCAATATCGATGAAGAAGACCGGCTTGCCACGACGTTTCTGAAGGATCGTCTGCGCTTCTGCAACGTGGAAGAGGTGTTCGCGCGCGCCGGTGCTGGTCACGATAATGTCGGCCTTGGGAGCGTGCTGCTGCAGGTCGGCAAAGGGGACGGCGAGGCCGTGAAACTGCTCGGCGAGCCGTTGCGCGCGCTCTGGTGTACGGTTCGCCACCAGCAGTGAATTCGCGCCTTGTGCCATCAGGTGGCGCGCCGCCAGTTCGCTCATCTTGCCCGCGCCGACCAGCAGTACCTGCTTGCCTTTGAGAGAGCCGAAAATCTGCTTTGCAAGGTCCGCCGCGACGGATGCGATGGACACCGTGGACGAGCCGATCTCCGTTTCGGTGCGTACCTTTTTCGCTACCGTAAAGGCCGACTGCAGCAGCCGCTCGAGCGTAGTCGAGACCGCTCCGACCTCGCGCGCGACGGTGTAACTCTCCTTGACCTGACCCAGGATCTGCGGCTCGCCGACCACCATGCTGTCGAGCGACGAAGCCACCCGGAACAGGTGCCGGACGGCGTCCTGCTCGCGAAATTCGTAGAGGTGCGGGTTGAGCGTGGCGGGGGGCACCGCGAAATATTCGGAGACGAAGCGACGCAGATCGCTTGCCGATTCATGCTCCGTCAGCAGCTCCACGCGATTGCACGTGGACAGGATCAGGCCTTCGCGAACGCCGGGATAGTGCATCAGGGAACGTGTCGCTTCGGCCAGCCGGCCCTGCGGGATCGCGAGCCGCTCCCGCACGTCGATCGGAGCACTGTTGTGATTCAGGCCAAGCAGGGACAGGCTCACGGGCGCCCCGCGAACTGGTGGACGGATGACACCTGGTCCGCAGACCACACCGCGAGCATGATGAAAAAAACAAAGGAGGACAGCCAGACCGCGCGTCGACCGCGCAGGCCGCTGGACCGCCGAATCGCGATCATCGCCATGTAGGCGACCCACATCGCGAACGACAGCAACACCTTCGGGTCGCGGAAGTATGCTGCTCCGTAGGTGACCTCGGCGAGTGCCGAACCGATCAGCAGGCCTGCCGTCATGCACGGCAGCCCGAACAATAAGGTCTTGCGG
>CBAAAE010000033.1:11290-13638 GCA_964658845.1 uncultured Novosphingobium sp.
GCAGGGCAGACCGATCAGCAGGGACTTTAGCGCGATCTGGTCGGTTGTCTCGAGCGGCGGCAGCTTGGAAAGCATCCCCGCTGACGTGCGCGACTTCAGCCGCTTTTCCTGGATGAGGTACAGCACGCTGGCAAGCACGCTGACGGAAAGCGCTGCGTAGGCCGCCAGCAGCAAGCCAATATGGAGCCACAGCCAGGCTGAGTGCAGCAACGGCACATCAATCTGCCGCCGCCCGGGGGCGAACGCCGGCAGCAGGCCAAGCAGGAACACGGCCGGCAGCAACACCACGCCAACGGTCAGCGTCCGGTATCGTGCGTACACCACCAGGAAGGCCGATGCCAGCAACAGGCCAAGGACTGCCTGCACCTCACTCGCGTTGACCGGCAGCAGGTGATGTGCGGCGTTCAACATCTCCGCAACGGAGACAAAGTGAAATAACAGCGCGGCGACGGTCGCAGGCACAGCAATCATTCGCCAGCGTGGCCGGTCGTACAACACGGCGGGCAGCACGGCAAGCGATGCGACGCCGTACAGAATCACCGCGACTTTGAGCCAGAAGATCGACATGCTCACCGAAAGCGCAGGCCCACACAAGCAAGCGAGCGAGCCTAACACCCAAGTATACGATTTGCGCAGGGTCTGCCCTGGACCGGGTAAGTCATGCGCATGAGTGGAAAATCCGCGACATTCTGTTTAGCTCGATTGAAATTCTGTTTCATGTGGAGCGCACGCAAGTCGTCTACAGGGCATCCCACCGATTGACCGGGCGCGATGAGGCCCAGGTAAGGAGAGTTTCCATGGCAATCGTTGACTTTGAAGGTGACAAGCGCGTACACGCCGGTGATGCGAAAGAGGGTCAGACCACGGCCTACATTGAGAGCTACACCTCACAGGTACCCAGCGGCATCTTCCTCGCCGCCGCAATCGGTTCGATCACAGCGTCGCTCGTGTTCAAGGCCACCAAGAAGGATCACGCGGCGCTGTTCGTCGGCCAGTGGGTCGCACCGTTCCTCATCCTCGGGCTCTATAACAAGATGGTGAAGCAGCACGGCTCAGACGCGGAAACCCGCTCGTAACCCAATCCTGTCCTTAGCATCCACAGTGCCAGCATGCCCTGACCCGGTATGCTGGCATTTGCTGCTTATGGGCGCGGAAACGATCAATCCGGCACGGACAGGCGAGGGCGCAGAGCCGGCCACCTCAGCTCCGGTATCTGCAATCCTGTCGCCCATGATGCGGCAGTTTACCGCTGCCAAGACGGCCCATCCTGATGCGCTGCTCTTCTTTCGAATGGGCGACTTCTACGAGTTGTTCTACGAAGACGCGGTCGTCGCCTCACGCGAATTGCAACTGACCCTCACAGCGCGCGACCGCGAGCGCGCCGTGCCCATGTGCGGCGTGCCCTACCATGCCGCCGAAGGATACCTGCAAAAGTTGCTGCGGCGTGGCTTCCGCATCGCCATCTGCGAGCAGATGGAAGACCCGAAGCTGACGAAGACCATCGTGCGCCGCGAGGTGACACGGGTGCTGACACCCGGCACCGCACTCGACCCGAACGCGGGTGCCGGCGAGAACACGTTTCTGGCGTCGCTGGCCGTCGCGCCCGATCGCAAGTGTGCCGGTGTCGCGCTGCTGGACCTGTCTACCGGTGAGTTCCGTACCACTGAATTTCGCGGTGCACACGCCGTACGCGATGCCGCGGAGGAGGTCGCCCGCAATCGTCCGCGCGAGGTTCTGCTCCCTTCCGGCCTTCATCTAGGCGGTGCTCAGGTGGAGCTCGACGGATCGGAACCGGGCGACGACATCCTCGCCTCGGTGCGCACACGGACGCCAGTAGAGGACTGGGCTTTCACGCCCGACTACGCCCTGCCGCTGCTGCAGGGGCACTTTCGCGCGCACTCGCTGGACGGCTTCGGCCTGGCAGGACGGACCATGGCCGCGAGCGCCGCCGGCGCGCTGCTGCACTATCTGCGGGCAACGAAGCACAACGATCTGGAACACCTTGACGTGCCGCGCTTCTACGAGCGGTCCACATGTCTAGAACTCGACGCGGTCAGCGTTCGCAATCTTGAGTTGATTGAGCCGCTGTTCTCCGGCGAGACTCAGCAAACCACGCTCTGCTACGCGCTGGACGCATGCCGCACGCCCATGGGCAAGCGCCTGTTGCGGGCAGTGCTGTTGCGACCTTCGATCGACGCCGCAGAGATCGCCTCGCGTCACGATGCGGTCGGCGAAGCGGCACAGTCGCTTACCGCGCGTGAGCGTTTGCGGCGCTCGCTTGAAGGTGTGCTCGACCTGGAACGGCTGCTGGCGAGGCTTGCGCTCGACTCTGCGGGACCGCGCGAGGT
>CBAAAE010000033.1:13738-18132 GCA_964658845.1 uncultured Novosphingobium sp.
CCATCGAAGAGCGCGAGCGTGCGCGGACCGGCATCGCCAGCCTGAAGGTTCGCTTCAACAGCGTCTTCGGCTACTACCTCGAGATCACTCGCGCTAACCTGGCGCATGTCCCCGACGATTACGAGCGCAAGCAGACGCTGGTCAACGCCGAGCGCTTCACCACGCCCGAACTCAAGGACTACGAGCGCAAAATCCTCACTGCGCAGGAGCGCGTGGGCGAGATCGAGCGCCGCATCTTCAGCGATCTGCGACGCGAGGTGCTGGGAGCGGCGATCCGCATGCGCGACAGCGCGCGCCGCCTGGCGGAGATCGACCTGCTCGCGAACTTCGCGCATATCGCAGCCCTGCGGGGATGGACGCGGCCTGAGATTGTCCCCGACAGCACGGTGCTGGAGTTTGCCGAGGGACGCCACCCCGTCGTCGAACTGCGCCTCGAGGAGAGCGGGACCGGCCGCTTTATACCCAACTCGGGTTACCTCAGTGGCAGCGAAGGCCCGTCGCTCGCGCTGATTACAGGCCCGAACATGGGCGGCAAATCAACCTATCTCCGCATGGCTGCCCTGCTCGTCATCCTTGCGCAGAGCGGCTCTTTCGTGCCTGCGGTTTCGATGAAGCTCGGCCTCGCCGACCGCATCTTCACGCGGATCGGTGCCAGCGATAACGTGGCTCGGGGCCGCTCCACCTTCATGGTCGAGATGACCGAGACGGCTGCAATCCTGAATTCTGCCACCGCCGCATCGTTGGTGCTGCTGGATGAAATGGGCCGCGGCACGGCTACTTACGACGGCCTTTCGCTGGCATGGGCGGCGGTGGAGCACCTGCACGACCGCATCGGCGCGCGGACGTTGTTTGCCACGCATTATCACGAGTTGACGCTGTTGGAGGGCAAGCTGGACAAGCTGAAGAACCTGCGCGTCGCCTGCCGCGAATCGCCCAGCGGCATCGTCTTCCTGCACCAGGTGGAGAGCGGCGCGGCCGACCGCAGTTACGGCATCGAAGTCGCTCGGCTCGCAGGTCTGCCGCGCGAGGTCATTGCGCGCGCGCGCGCCGTTTTGAAGATGCACGAGAAGGCCGAGAGTGCATCGACCGATGCCGCATCGCAGGCTGCGCAAATCGCTCCCGCACCGATGCAGATGACGATCTTCACACCGCTTTCGCAACGCGTCGTCGACCGCGTGCGCGCACTGGACGTGGACCGCATGACGCCGATGGAGGCACTGCAATTGCTGAGCGAACTGAAGCGGGAGATCAGCGAATGAAGGCCGCACCGCAGCCCCAGAAAACGATGATCGTGGCAGGGGTGATGAGTGGCACCTCCGCGGATGGCGTGGACGTTGCGCTGGTCCGCATCACGCCACGCGAGGGCGACGATCCGAAGCTCAAGCTGCTCGGCCACGTAGCGTTTCCATACCCAAAGAAGCTGCGCGCTGCTGTACTCGCGGCCATGGACGCACCAGCGATCAGCACCGCCGACCTGGCGCGCCTGCACTGGCGCCTGGGCGAGTTCTACGGCGACGCCATCGCGCAGGCACAGCAACAACTCGGAAGACGCGCGTCGCTTGCGGGCGTACATGGCCAGACGATCTACCATCAGGACATATCAACTAAGTTCTTAGGTGACGCGCTGCGCTGCACGTGGCAGATCGGCGAAGCGGCCGAGATCGCGGGACGTACCGGCCTGCCCGTGGTCAGCGATTTCCGGCCGGCTGACATGGTCGCCGGTGGCCACGCCGCGCCCCTGGTGCCCATCTTTGATCGCGCCTTCTTCTCGCATAAGCGGGACAATCGCGTGCTGCAGAACCTTGGCGGCATCGCGAACATGACCGCCGTTCCTGCAGGTTCAAGCGACCTGCTTGCCTTCGATTCAGGTCCAGCCTCGGTTGTGATCGACGGCTGCATGCAGGCGCTGTACGGTCGTGCGTACGACCGTAATGGCGCGGTGGCGAGGCGCGGTCGCGTGTTGCAGGAGATAGTGGACACGGCTCTGCAACTGCCTTACTTCGCCGCGGCACCGCCGAAAAGCTGCGGACGCGAGCAGTTCGGCGGCACTTACATCTCTCGTTTCATCGAAGGCTGCAAAGCCAAGGGCGCGCAGGATGCGGATATCATCGCAACCGGAACAGCGATCACGGCGCAGAGCATCCTCCATGCCTACCGCGCCTTCATTTGGCCCTTCCTTGGGCAACGCGCACCCCTTGCGCGGGCGACGAACTACATCGTGGCGGGTGGCGGAGCGGCCAACCTTACACTCATGAAGCTGCTGCGCGTGGGGCTTGAACCACTGGGCGTCAACGTCAGCACGAGTGCATCGCACGGCGTGCCGCCCCAGGCGAAGGAAGCCATGGCCTTTGCACTGCTCGCATGGCTTAGATGGCACGGCCTGCCGGGCAATGTACCGTCTGCAACGGGAGCAAAACGCGCTGTCCTGCTCGGGAAAGTCACGCTACCTTGACCCTCGCGAAATCATCGTTCCGCTGGCTTGCATGCATCCTGCTGAGTGTTCCGTTCCTGCTGACAGCGTGCCGCGAAAAGCCGGCCGCGGACACGGTTGTCATCGACATTGAGAGCTCACCCACAAACCTGGACACAAGAATCGGCTCCGACGCGCAGGCCGAACACATCGGCGCGCTGCTGTTCGATTCCCTCGTACGCAAGGATGAGCATTACAACCTGCAACCCGCCATCGCCACCTCGTGGGAGTGGCGCGATCCGTTGACTCTCCTGCTGCACATACGGCATGGCGTCCTCTTCCACGACGGCAAGCCGCTGGATGCGAGTGATGTCGCATGGTCCATCGACAGCATGCACAATGGCGCCATCAAGACTCCCAAAAGCGGCAGCTTCAGCAGCGTTGACCACATCGATGTTACCGACCCCTACACGTGCATCGTGCACCTGAAGCGGCCCGATGCGAGCCTGCTCTTCAACATGAGCGACGAGCTTAGCGCGGTGGTCGAGAAGGGCGCAGGCAACACCATGGGTCAGCACCCCATCGGTTCCGGACCCTTCCGGTTCGTCAGCGAAACGCAGGATCAGGAGGTTGTACTGGAGCGCAACCCGGATTATTGGGGCGGCGCACCTCCGATTCATCGCCTGCGATTTGCCATCGTTCCCGATGCCATTACGCGTGCGCTTGAGTTACAGAAGGGATCAGCCGATGCGGCGTCGAACGCACTTACCGGCGACACTGTCGCGGCCATGAGTTCCGACCCACATCTGGTCGTCGAAAGCAGGCCGGGATCCATTGTGAATTACATGACGTTCAACGCTGCCGACCCCTTGTTGCGCGACCCGCGCGTGCGGCAGGCTTTCGCGTACGCCATCGACCGCCCTGCCATCGTGAAGGCGCTGCTGCACGGCCAGGCCGAGATCGTCGACACCCTGCTTCCACTCGGGCACTGGGCTGCACCCGGACCATCTGATGAGATCACCCGGTACACGCACGATGTTGCGAAAGCAAAGGCCCTGCTGGATGCAGCGGGCTACCACGCCAGTGCGAACGGGGTCCGCATCCACCTGACCCTGAAGAGCTCCACGGACGACACGATGCGCCTGCTGGCAGCAGTGGTGCAGCAGCAGGTACGCGAGGCCGGCATCGATCTGCAATTACGTCAGAATGAGTTCGGCACCTTTTACTCCGATGTTACAAAGGGTGCTTTCCAGATCTATGTGTTGCGATGGGTTGGATCGAACGAAGATCCGGATATCTTTCGATCTGCCTATAGTTCTGCCATGATGCCGCCAAAGGGCAGCAATCGCGGACACTACTCAAACGCCGCGGTCGATGCGCTTGTCGCGGCAGGTGCTTCAGACATCGACCAGGATCGCCGTCGTGTGACTTACGCGAAGCTACAGCGCATTCTTGCGGACGAAGAACCGACAGTTGTGCTGTGGTCTCCGGATAACGTCGTCGTTCATACGAAGCGCCTGCATGGTGTCCGTCCAGCATCAGCCGGCAGCTTTGCATGGCTGCGCACAGCCACCCTGGAGTAGCCGGCCATCGGCGCGAGGGCCAATCCGTCCTGACGAAAATCGTTCGAGAGGCGAGCTGCTGCGCTACGTTTGACGCAGTGGTTAGCCGCCAGTACACTAAGGTAGTCGATTGAGATGCTTTAGGCGGCTCTCGACGGATCGAAACGCACGCGTTACCGCAATGTATTGCCTCCTCGTTCAACGGTAGGACAGTCGGCTCTGAACCGATCAATCGGGGTTCGAATCCCTGGGAGGCAACCAAAACCATCTAAACGCGCCCCTGAGGCGCGCTTTTCTTTGTCCTTTGGGCACCTTCTCGCACCGCCACGCACTGCTGAAGTCGTTATAAATGAATAAGTTAGAACTCTGCCGAAGAGTGGGGTACAGAAACTTCAGTCCGAGAAGGTGCGTATCGGTGCGAG
>CBAAAE010000033.1:18142-21376 GCA_964658845.1 uncultured Novosphingobium sp.
TCTGAACCGATCAATCGGGGTTCGAATCCCTGGGAGGCAACCACACGCCATCGCGGCATGTACCCTTACTCTTCGCGCAGAACCTCGAGCGGCTTCTGGCCCAGGACGCGGAAGCTGGCGAGCCATCCTGTGGCCACGGTCAGCAGGGCTACGCCCAGCAGCGACAACAGGTTCGTCCAACGCATGAGGTGGTATTCCAGATCAAGCTGCCGCAGCACGACGCGTGTTGTCAGGTTCGCAAAGATGAGCCCGACCAATCCCGCGACCAGGCCCAGCGTCGCAAACTCGATGGAGAAGATCGCTGCAATGCGTGAGCGCGTGGCCCCCAGCGTCTTCAGCACCACGACCTCGCGAATACGTCGGTAGCGTGTGCCCGCGATGGCGCTGGCAAGGATCACCAGGCCCGCAAAGATCGAGAAGCCTGCCAGGAATTGCACCACCAACGACACCTGCAGGAGCACGCCGCGCAGTGTCTCCATGGCCTGCGCGACGTTGATCACGGTGACCGTGGGATACTTCGCGAACAGCGCGCGCTGCAGTTCGCCCACATGGGTCGGCTCGGCATGCACGCCGCCGTACCAGACGGCTGGCAGCCCTGCCAGGGAAGCCTTTGGCAGCAAGAACTCCGCACGGGAATATGCATGCTGACCGTCAGACTTGATCATCGCGGTAACCTGCGCGTCGACCGGGTGATCGGGATCTCCTGCCGCGGCAAAGACGATATGTGAGCCGGTGTGCACGTGCAGACGCTCGGCCATGCGCTGACCAATCGCCACCTGGGGAGTTGTCTCACCCGGTTGCCAGAAGTCCCCCTGCACGACGACCGTGCCCGGCGGCAAATCTTCAGTCCAGGTCAGCGAAATGGACTGGAGCATGCGTTTGGGGAAGTTCTGCAGCTTCAGGTCGGCGGCCGCAACGCCGTCCACGCTAAGGATGCGCGAGGCAACGATGGGCAGCATCTCCGGCGTGCCCCGCACCGAGCTTTGGGTGCGTAGAAGCGAGCGAACGCCATCGATCTCGGTTGGCGCAATGTCGATCAGGAAGATGTTCGGCAGCGTGGGTTGGGTTGATAGCTTGAGCTCGTTGATGAGTGCGTGGCTCAGAAAGAAGACACTCGCGATCTGCATCACACCCAGTCCAAGCGCTGCCAGCAGGGCGGCGGAGGGATTGCCGGGACGGTACAGATTCGCCAGCCCATGACGGACGACCGGCGTCAAGGACGCGCGGGTGCCACGCAGGAAGGCACGCAGCAGTGCAAGCACCGCAAACGATGTAAGCACAAGCACAAGGAGTACAGCGGCGAGCCCAAGTGTGAAAATGCGCCCGACTTCTTTCGAGTCAGAGAGGGTCGTCGCGATCAAGGCGATGCCCCCGATGATAAGCAATGAGGCGGCGACCTGGGCAGCGTGTGAGGCAATCCGTCGCCGCAGCGCCGGCGAAAGCAGCGCCGTCATTATGGCGAGGAATGCACTGATCGCGAAGAACGCCTTCCACTCGCCGCTCCAGTCGAACCTGCGATAAGACGCCGTGAAAACCCTGGCAAGCCACCGCCCTGGAAACGAGCCCAGCAGCACCGCCCAGCCGATCCAATACTGGTGAAACGATGCAGCGAAGTCGGCCGACCAGCTTGAGCCCGACTCGCCCTCATCGACACTGCGGCGCAGGATGAGGATTGGACGCACGGTCCGGATGTCGAGCAGCGGCGGAATGGTGAACAGCACCGTCGTCAACAGCCCGGTGGCAAGCCCCGCGAAGATGGCCGAGAAAGCGATATGAAGTTCCGGCGTGATGCCCAGCAACTTCGCCAGCAGCAGCGGCAGCACAAGCTGCACGCCTACGCCGAGACCAACACCGACCAGGCCGCCAAGCAGACCCAGCAGCAGCGTCTGCAGCAGATAAATTCGCAGAATGTGCGAGGAGCGCGCGCCCAGCGACTTCATGATCGCGATGGAATCCATGCGCTGCAGCAGATGTGTACGCATAGCCATCGCGACGCCCACCGCACCCAGCACAAGTGCCACCAGCGACACGAGAGAGAGCACGCCGGTCGCCCGGTCCAGCGCCATGGTGATGGCTGGATTGGTCTCGCGATAGTCGGTAATCTGCGCTTCGGGCAACACGCCCTCAAGCTCCGTCTTCAGTGCGGCGATGGCACGGTCGTCACGCCTCGGCAGCTTGAAGAGATAACGCTGTCCCGCACGCGACCCTGGTGCCAGCAGGTGTGTGGATTCTAACTGGTTGAGCGTCAGCAGGATGCGCGGTCCCGCGGCGAATGAGCCGGAGAGCCGGTCCGGCTCGCTGAGAACGACTGCCGCAATGCGCAGGGTTGCGTCACCCAACTGGATGCGATCTCCCACGTGAAGGTGCAGGCGAATCAGCAGGTCTTCGCCCACTGCAACGTTCGCTCCGCCGACAGCCTGCGCAAGTGGCGTCTGCGGCTGCAGATCGACATTGCCGTAGTACGGGTACTGCGCGGGATCGACCGCCTTCAACGCAACCAGCAAGGGATCCAGCGAGTTGTACGCCGTTGCCATGCCGGCCATCTCGGTGACGGGCGTGACCTGTATGCCCCTCGAAGCCAGCGTTGCAAGCTGCTGCACCTGTCGCGCGTCGGGCTGCTGAAACATGCGTGCCGCCAGGTCCGCCGCAAGAATGGACCGAGCGCGCACCAGCAACGTCTGTCGAAACGCCGACGAGAAGCCACGCACGCCGGTCAGCGCCGCGACTCCAATCGCCACCGACAGGATGACAAACAGAAATTTCCCGCGCGACGAACGCAACTCGCGGGAGGCGATGCGCGCCGCCGTCGTCCAGGAGAGTGCCGCCATGCGCTAGACCAACTCCCGGTCAGGTTGCCGGAGCACGTCGGAGATCACTTCGCCGTCGCGCATGGTTAACACGCGGCCCGCGTGCGAAGCCACCGCGGGGTCGTGCGTGACCAGCACCAGCGTGGTTCCCTCGCGACGATTCAGGTCCAGCAGCAGCTTCATCACCTGCTCGCCGTTGGTCGTGTCCAGGTTGCCGGTAGGCTCGTCCGCAAGCACAATCGGCGGCTGCAGGATGAACGCCCGCGCCAGCGCCACTCGCTGCTGCTCGCCACCGGAGAGCTGTACCGGATAATGGTCCGCACGCTCAGAAAGACCCACCGCCGCCAGCAGGTCTTTGGCCCGCTGCAAACCGGCACGCTGCTCCCGTGCGGGCGCGTTCAGCTCGTAAGGCAGCAGGACGTTTTCA
>CBAAAE010000034.1:0-5819 GCA_964658845.1 uncultured Novosphingobium sp.
ACGAAGGCCCCATTCCGCACCACATGCACCAGAGCGACGAGTTCGCGGAACGCGTCGGTTTTAAAGGCAAGCCGGAGGCCTATTACTTTCCGCCACAGTACAACCAGACCTTCAATAATTTCCCGCACACGTTTATGGGCCTCGAGCCGGGCACCACACGGCAGCAGGTGCGCGAGTGTCTTGAGAAGTGGAGCCAGGGCGACAACGGCATCACCTTTCTGGCGCGAGCTTACCGGCTTGAACCGGGTGCTGGCTGGCAGATCAACCCCGGCATTCTGCACGCGCCCGGCTCGCTCTGCACGTATGAGCCGCAGGTCAATTCCGACGTCTTCGGCATGTTCCAGTCTGAAGTTGAGGGCCGCATTGTGCCGTGGGACCTGCTGGTAAAAGACGTTCCTGACGAGCACAAGCAGAACATCGACTACATCCTCGACATGCTGGACTGGGAAGCCAACGTAGACCCCAATTTCGGCGAGAACAATAAGGTCTTTCCAAAGCTTGTGACGGAAGGCGAAACATCGGGCTACATCGAGAAATGGGTCACCTATGGCACGAAGTTCTACAGCGCCAAGGAACTGACCGTGCTGCCCGGCAGCACCGTAATCATTAAGGATGCGGAGGCCTACGGCCTGATCGTCACCCAGGGGTACGGCGACTTCGGCGGCACGCCGGTCTCTACGCCGTCGATGATCCGCTTCGGTGACTTGACGGAAGATGAACTGTTCGTGACTGCTGCTGCCGCGCAGAAGGGCGTCGTCATCAAGAATCCAAGCACAACCGATCCGCTCGTCATCTTGAAGCATTTCGGACCGGGCAATCCCGACGCCGCGCCACTCATCAAGGAAAAGGTCGGGCCGAGTAGCTGGAGTTAGTCATTCCGTTGTTGGCTGTTAGTTGTTGGTTCTTTGTCGTTGTTCATTGTTTTAAAGGGGCATGGCTTCAGCCGTGCTGTTACAGGCCCGCATGAAATCGGCTTCAGCCGCTGAGGACCCGCGTTACTTCGCGATCAACTTTGCCAAGAGAAGCACTTAGTAAGTCTAAGACGAAACCACATACAAGTAATCAACCAACCGACCACGAGAAACTAATGGCAACCACACACACGAGACCGGCCCTGCACAACGCCATGTGGCCGGGCATTGTCGGCAAGGGCCCGGACTCATCCGAGCCCTTTATCGACCTGGATACCATGCTTGACCTGACCGCCGGCGCGGAAGTCGACGGTACGAAGTTCGACGGCGTGGATCTCTTCATGTCGGCGCCGCACACCAGCATCGATTCGACCGACGACGATCTGAAAGTACTCGCCGACAAACTCACGAGTCGTAACCTGAAATGCGGTTCATTTGTCGCGCCGGTGTGGGCGCCCACGGGCGGCGGATCGGCCATGGGCAGCGGGGACGAGGTCAAAGCCTTTCTTACGCAGCTCCGCAAGGCATGCGCCATCGGCCAGAAGATGCGCGACATGGGCGTGCGGCCATCGGGTGTCATCCGCATCGATTCATCCGCCAGTCCAGAGGAGTGGTACAAGGATCCGCAGGGCAGCACCGAGAAGATCGCGGCCACCTTCACCGAGGCCTGCAACATTGCCGAAGGATACGGCGAACGGCTGGCCGCGGAAGGCGAAATCTGCTGGGCCGGCATGCACGGCTGGGATCACATGGTAGCCCTGCTGGAGATGGTGAACCGGCCGAAAACGCTGGGCTTTCAGGCCGACATGGCGCACACCATGCTCTACACGCTCGGCTATAACTCGCCTGAGAGCCGTATCCTGCCGGAGAATGTCGATCTGAATGACCGCGCTCTGATCGTCGCAGCTTTGAAGAAAGTAACAGCGGCGCTGCGGCCGTGGACCATCGATTTTCACGTCGCGCAGAACGACGGCACCGTAAAGGGGCAGGGCTCGCATGACAAGACCGGGCGCCACTGCCAACCGGACGATCCGAACGGGCGCATGAACATCGTGGAGGTCGCCGGTCTGTGGATGCGCGACGAAAAAGGCACACCCACAAAGTCGTTTGAACACATCTGCTGGGACGGCTGTATGTTCCCGAATGATGTTATGACCTCGCCCGCGACCTGGAACAAGGTGCTGTCGACCATGATCCAGGTACGCGACGCGCATGGATGGGATTGATCACGGACTATTTACGAGAACCCTCTCAGAATCGTCATCCTGAGCGAAGCAAAGTGCAGTAAGTGTCATCCTGAGCGGAACGCAGCGAAGCGAAGTGTAGTCGAAGGATCTGCTTTTCGCCTGGAGTTCCGGTCAGTTCGAACGAAAGCAGATCCTTCTACGCCGCGCTTCGCGCTCTGCTCGGGATGACGTCGAAAACGTGCTCAGCTCATAGGATTACGGTGCAAGAGACCGGAGATCGCAGCGAGCTTGCAAGGAGTAAGGGATGTCGTCCACGAAGCAGGAACTCAGCATCGGCATGGTCGGTTACGGCTTTATGGGTCGCACCCATTCCAACGCCTTTCGCCAGGCGCCGCAATTCTTCGATCTACCCTACAAGCCCGTGATGAAGGCCGTCGCCGCGCGCAACGCCGAAAAGGCAGGGAAGTTCGCGGACAACTGGGGCTGGCAATCCGTAGAGACCGACTGGAAGAAACTCATCGAGCGAGACGACATTGACCTGATCGACATCGCCAGTCCCAACGACACGCACGCAGAGATCGCCATAGCCGCAGCGAAGGCCGGCAAGATGGTGTTATGCGAAAAGCCGCTGGGTCGGACCGCCGAAGAGGCGAAGGGGATGGTCGATGCCGTCGAGAGTGCGGGCGTCGCAAACATGGTCTGGTACAACTATCGCCGCGTGCCCGCAGTGACCCTGTTAAAGGACATGATCGATGAGGGGCGTTTCGGCCGCATCTTTCACTACCGCTCGCAGTTTCTGCAGGACTGGACCATTTCGCAGGACCTGCCGGTTGGCGGTGAGGCCCTGTGGCGGCTGGATGCGTCGGTCGCGGGCAGTGGCGTCACGGGCGACCTGCTGGCACATAACATTGACATGGCGCTATGGCTGAACGGCCCCATCGTCGAGGTGTCCGCCGCCACAGAAACCTTCATCAAGGAGCGGACGAACACACTCACCGGTCAGAAAGTAGCCATCACCATCGATGACGCGAGTGCCTTTATCGGCAGGTTTGCGAATGGTTCGCTGGCGCTGTTCGAAGCCACGCGTTATGCCCGCGGTCACAAGGCGTTGTTCACGCTTGAGATCAACGGCGAAAAGGCGTCCGCAAGCTGGGATCTGCATGACCTGCACCACCTGCAGTACTTCGATTACAAGAACGAAGGCAAGCTGCGCGGCTGGGCCGACATTCACATGACCGACGGCGATCACCCTTACATGAAGCACTGGTGGGTGCCCGGCCTGCAGATCGGCTACGAGCACACCTTCATCCA
Source organism: uncultured Novosphingobium sp. (assembly GCA_964658845.1). GTDB lineage: Bacteria > Acidobacteriota > Terriglobia > Terriglobales > Acidobacteriaceae > Terriglobus. Next base: position 3,410 of record CBAAAE010000034.1, read on the forward strand.
CCAGGTCGCGGATTTTTTGCGGGGACTTGGCTCCGGCAAGGCCGCAGCACCCACCTTTCGCGACGGCCTGATGACGGAGTATGTTACTGACGCGGTACTTAAGTCGGCGGGGACGAAGAAATGGGAGACGGTCGAGACCGGCTAAGTCAATGTTGCTCGTGGCCGAGCCCTGTCCACTTACTCGCGAGTTATGTTCTTCATGCTGCTGCAGTTGTAAGTCCCGATAAGTCACGCAAGATTTTGGAGGCTCTCTTATGAAGTTTTCGACCGTTTTATCCGCAGCGGCCCTGCTCTGTGTGACTGCCGCGAACATTCATGCGCAGGCTCCGCCGGCGGTCAATCCCCTGCAGGCAGGCTTTCAGCGCATTGGCCAGCCGCCGCCGATGATGGATTTCGCGGACAACACCGGGTTCACGCCGCTTTTCGACGGCACGCTGAAGGGCTGGAGCTACGACCCGAACCTGTGGAATCTCCAGGACGGCTCCATCCACCTGTCCGCCACCTGCGAGAAGCCGACCGGCACCGTCTACGCCGTATCCACCGCCGGTGAGTTTGGCGACTTTGTCCTGAAATACGAGATGAAGGGCACCGGCAACATCAACGGAGGCATGCAGTTCCGCAGCTACGTGACCAGCGAGACGGATGTGACAGGCGGTCCCAAGATGGTGCCGGCGCCGCGTCCTGCCATGCCGCCCCGCCCCGCCGCAGCACCGGGTGCCGCGGCTGCCGCGAGGCCACCCCGGCCTGCTGCCTGCGCTAATCCCGGCACCGCGCCCGGCAAAGAGGCAGAGGCCAAGTGGGACATGGCCGGTCCGCAGGCCGACTTCGACGAGGGCAATCATTACAGCGGCATGTTCTATGAGCAGAGCGGCCGTGCCGTCATCGCCACGCCCGGCTTCAGCATGTTCGGGGATGCCAGCGGCAGCTACGCCATTGCCAGGATCGCCGACAAGGCAACGCACGATTCATGGTTCCACAAGGACGACTGGAACCAGTTTGTCGTGGTCGCAGTCGGTCACTCCACGTCGATTTACATGAACGGCCACCTGGTTACGCAGTTTATCGATCTGGATCCGAAGTACTTCCGTTCCAGCGGCAAAATCGGTGTGGAGTCGGAGTCGTTCGGCGACCTATGGGTGCGGAACATTTCGATCAAGAAGCTCTAACCGTCAGCCGCATAACGAGGCTGCTTCTCTGGCTCTTCCGGTCGGATCGCAGCTTCGGGCACACATGCAGATCCCCTTCGCTGCGCTACGGGAGGACAAGCGAGTTGAGAAGAACGAGGCGTCCCCGCTACGGGATGGCAGACAGAGGCGCGCTCTGCTTCTATCCTTGGAGACGATGCCAGACATAACGTACCTGGGCCGCCGCGCCTCCACCCTCGAGAACGACCATTTACGCGTTACGGTTACGGAAGAGGGCGGCCACATCGCCGAGGTGTTCCACAAGGCCACCGGCGTGAACCCGCTGTGGACGCCGCATTGGGCGACTGGCGAACCTTCGCAGTTCGGACCCGCGCAGGAGGCGATCTTCGGTAGCGGCGTCGAGGCGAAGCTGCTCTTCGGCATCCTCGGCCACAACCTTTGCCTGGACTTGTTTGGTGGCCCTTCCGAGGCGGAGGCTGCAGCGGGTATGACCGCGCACGGCGAGGCTTCGGTTCTGCGCTACGTCATCGACGAGCACGACAGCGCGATGACCTGCCGCCTGCACATGCCGCTAGCGCAGATTGACTTTGAACGCATGCTGACGCTGCAGGGCGAAGACGTTCTCGTGCATGAGACGGTCAGTAACCTGAGTTCCTTCGATCGACCGCTTGCGTGGACGCAGCACGTCACCCTGTCGCCGCCGTTCCTCGACCCTGCAACCACCGAGTTCCGCGCGACCGGCCGCCGCGGCATGGTGATCGAGGCCGATCTGGGTGAGGCTCCATACCTGGCGGCGGGCGCCGCGTTCCGGTGGCCGCACGCGCCGCTCGCTGATGGCTCCGGGATCGCTGACCTGCAGAAGATGAAGCCGACCGCACCCGCCAGCAGCTACACCGCGATCGCCATGCAGACTGGCGAAGCCATTTGGACCGCGTGGTCGCCGCACTATAAGTTGGCGATCAGCTACCTATGGCAGGCCAGCGAGTTTCCCTGGCTCGGCATATGGGAAGAAAACCGCAGCCGGCAGTTCAGACCGTGGCTCGGCAAGGGTGTAACGCGCGGCATGGAGTTTGGCACGTCACCTTTTCCTGAGAGCCGTCGAGCCATGGTCGGACGCGGGCAGACTCTGGACACGCCGTGTTACGCCTGGCTGCCAGGGTACGGAACTTTGTCCGCTAACTACACGATCACGATGCGCAGAGCGGATAGTCTTCCAGCGTAGCCCCTTACTGCCTACTTAGAACTTGGCGGCGTGGCGGGAGGTG
>CBAAAE010000034.1:5829-21189 GCA_964658845.1 uncultured Novosphingobium sp.
ACCGAGCCGACGATCCCGGCGTCGTGCACGGTGCTGAAGGCGCAGCTGGTGGCGGCGAGTCGAGGCCGTAATTCTTGGAGACGTAGTTCAGGATGGCTTCGAACTCGTCATCGGTCCCCGTCGCACCGTAGCCGACCATCTTGGTGATGGTCGCCGTCCAGCCATCCTTGTCCTTGTGGTTCCCGGTGATGTTGGTGATGGAATGGCACTTGGTGCAGGTCTTGATGGTGATGTCTTTGCCGGGTCCGTTCGGCATGTCGGGATGGTCGTCCGGGGTAGCCTGCGCATAGACCGGCGCCACAGGCGCTGCCGCAACGGCATTGCCGCTCGACACACCCCAGACGAGCATGGGAAGTCCCGCTGCAAACGAAGCTAAAAGGGTCGCCGTTTTTCTCATACGCACTACTTCACCCCTCGTTGTCACCTGATGCTGTCACCTGAAGCTTTAGAACCTTGAGATCCGCGAAAGTTTGCCCACTGTCCGCGCCATCCAGCGTCCTTTCCTTGCTGCTGAGCACGTCAGCAACACTCCGGCAAGCGCCACTGTCACTCACTAAACTATACTGCCGGGCCCGCTGGGGCAGGTGCAGGACGGCACTGAAACGGGCCCTTTTATGATGCGCCGAAGCGTGCCGTCTACTTGCGCTTCCGGGGTGTGTGCGACGGGCTGAACTGGCCGCTGGAAGACTCGCGCACGACCAGCGTCGCAGGCAGCCGGACCTTCTCCAGCGGCGACTCGGCGCCGTTGCTGCGGATCCGCCGCAGCAGCACCTGCACCGCGCGCGAACCGATCTCGAACGCGGGCTGGACCACGGTAGTAATGCCGGGACGAAAGATCTCCTCGGCATTCAGCTCGTCAAAGCAGACGAACGCGACATCTCGCGGTGTCTCCAGGCCAAGCGCGCCAAGGCTCTTCAGCGTTCCCAGGCCGGTGACGCCGTTGGTCGCGAAGATGGCAGTGGGTCGATCACCCTTCCGGCCCAGCAGGCCCACCTGGCAGACGCGATCGATCTCTGCTGTCTGGAATCCGGCCTGCCACACCAGCCGCTCGCGGACGGTCAGGCCGTGGTGCTGCATCGCGGTCCGATAGCCGCGCAGACGCGACTGCTCGTTCCGTAACGTCAGCGGCCCGGTGACGACCGCGATTTCGCGGTGGCCGCGCTCCACCAGGTGCGAGATCGCCATGGCGGCGGCGCGCGCGTCGTCCACGCAGACCGAATCGACGGCGAGCCCTTCCGGCAGCCGGTCACAGCAGACCACCGGCGACTGCGCGGTGATGGCGGCAGCGGCTTCGGCCGTCCACTGGTGACCGCCCGCCGCTACCAGCAGCGTCCCCTCGGACCGCTGCGACCGCAACAGCTCCAGCATGGCGGCTTCGCGGACATGGTCGTTCTCAGAGTCGAGCACCATGAGGAAATAGCCAGCTTCACGCGCCGCCGACTCCGCACCTCGAATGATGCGGGGGAAGAAGGGAATGGTGATGTCCGGTACCACGATGCCCAGGGTCTGCGTGCGATTGGTACGCAGGCTGCGTGCGATCAGGTTGGGTCGGTAGTTCAGCTTCTGGACGGCGGACAGCACCTTCTGCCGCGCTGCCTCGCTCACGCCCGGGACGCCGTTGATGACGTTCGACACCGTACCAGCCGATACCCCGGCCAGCTTCGCGAGTTCCTTTTGCGTGGGCGCCATCGGAACCGATTGTAGCGGTTACCTGCGTCGCACCCGGACGGGTTGTTCAGGTCGGTGTCTTTCGTAGGGGCACAGGTATTACCTGCCAGCGCGCGGGTTCGTGCAGTAAGCCGGTCCTCAAAATGCCGAACGCAGGATCCCGGCCCACTCCGCCACGGTCTCCGCATCGGCCGAGCTTTCGACCGCCGCCATCTGCACGGCGAAGTTGCCAAGGGTCGAGGACTCCGTCACACCACGAACTACCTCCAGCCCGGTCGCCTCTGCGGTGAGGCGGTTCAGCAACTCGTTGCGACTGCCGCCGCCTACGATGTAGAGCTTGCGCAACTGCTTGCCGGTGATCTGCGCGATGGCACGCAGCACCTGCGCGTAGCGCGCGGCCAAGCTGTGCAGGATAAGGGCGGTCATGGCAGGCGCGTCCTGCGGCTTCATGGAAAGCTCTTCAAAGCCACGGCGAGCGAGTTGCCGATTGATGCGGTACGGCATGTCGCCGGGCAGCAGCAGGTCCGGGTCGTCCACGTCCAGCAGGTGCGCGGGAGTGGGCTGTGCCTCGGCCAGCGGCAGCAGCTCGGCGAAGTCCCAGTGCCGGCCCTCCGCGCTCCACGTGTCCAGGCAGTTGCGCAGCAGCCACATGCCGTTCACATTTTTATGGAAGAGGATGCGGCCGCCGGCACCGCCAAAGTTAGTCAGATTTTCCTCGCGCGCGGGTGCCGTGTTGATCGGCTCCTGCAACAGCGTTCCCACCAGCGACCACGTGCCCGAACTGATGTAGGCCCAGTCGTCCGCAGCGTCCGGGATGCCGGCGATGGCAGAGGCCGTGTCGTGGCAGCAGGGTGCCACAAGCTGCGTGTCCGCGAAGGCAGGCAGGGCAGTCAGATCGCCCGTGAGCTTACCGACAATGGTGCCCGGCAGCACCAGGTCTGCAGCCAGTTCCGGATCGAGTTCCAGCCGCTCGAAGATGGGTGTGCACCACGTGCCGGTATCCATGTCGACCAGCTGGGTGTGAGTTGCGTTCGTGTACTCCGAAACGCGCTGACCGCCAAGCCGATGCAGGATGTACTCCGGCAGGTTGAGCCATGGGGAGTCCGGTCTGCCGGCCAGCTTGTCCGCGTAGAGCTGGTACAGCGTGTTGATCCGCATGATGCCGATTGCGGTCAGTACGCGCATCTGGTTCGCGCTCAGGATCTCGTGCACACTCCTTTCCGACGCAATGTTGCGGACATCGCGATAGCAGTACGGATTCTCAAGAGCCCGCCCATCCGCGTCGACCCGCACGTAGTCCACGGCCCAGCCATCCACCGCGATCGAACGGATGCCCTCCGGCGCCAGTGCCGCGCACTTGCGCAGGCCTTCCATCAGGCCGGCTTCGATGGTGTCCATCTGCCATCGCAGGCCGTTGTCGGTCTCCACCGCGTTGTTCAGGAAGCGATGGACCAGCGTGTTCTGCGGCCCCGCCGGCAGCCAGCGCAGCAGCGACACCCGGCAGCTCTCCGCGCCAAGATCGACGGCAACCAGCGCGCGCGTGTCGGTCGGTGTCAATGCTCAGATCCTTCTGTGCTCTCACTAGGCTGGCGAACCATATTGGTCATCTCGTTTTGAAGGGGCCATGGCTTCGGCCATGCCGTTGTGTCTGGGACTAGAACCGGGATTTAGGCCCCTGGGTTCGCTTCTCGGCTGCGTCCTTGCCTCAGCGGCTAACGCCGCAACCGTGATGCTTCGAAGTGGCACGGCTGAATCCGTGCCCCTTCAAAGCCGTAGGCATAAACCGCTGCTGCCGCATCCGTGCCCTTCAAAGCTCCACGCATGAAGCGCTGTTGCTTAAGCCGTTCTTACCGCAGATACGCCTCGGCCAGTCCCCCATCCACCGGGATCAGGTGGCCGCTGGTCACAGGTGCCTTTGGTCCGCCGATGAACAGGATCGCCTCGGCACAATCCTTTGGATCGATGGGAACATGGGTGAGCGTGCGTTTCGCATAGAACTTCGCCAGCTTGTTCCGCAGATCGTCGTCTGACTCCCCCTCTTCAAAGGCGATGTTGTACTTCGTCAGCGACGCCTTCACGCGATCCCGCGGGAACATGGTCGAACCCTTCACCACGGTCGCCGGGCTGATGCCGTTGACGCGTACATCGGGCGACAGCGTGATGGCAAGCTCGCGCACCAGATGGCTCAGCGCCGCCTTCGAGACGTCGTAGGCTTCCGTGCCCTTCTTCGGCACCACGGCGTTTGCAGAGCTGGTCAGCACGATAGACGAGCCGGGCAGGTTCTGCGCCTTGAAGATCTTGTCCGCCTCGTCCGCCAGCAGGTAGTTGCTGGTCACGTTGATCTCAAGCGTGCTGCCCCACTGCGCGTCGCTGATGATGCCCGTCGGCGACGAGGGAAAGATGGCCGCGGTGTTGATCACGATGTCGAGGCCGCCGAAGGTAGCGATGGTTTTATCGAGCGCAGCCTTGATCTTTTCGCGACTGCGAATGTCGATTACGGTGCCCACGGCGCACTCCTTGCCGCCGATGGCCTGAGCTTCGGCAGCAACCTTGTCCGCGGCCTCCTGTGACAGGTCGGCCACAACAATGTGCGCGCCTCGCTGGGCAGCCAGCAGGACTACTTCGCGGCCGATACCGCTGGCTCCGCCGACCACCAGCACGATGCGGCGGCTCAACTCCTTCTCAGGTGGCTGGCGCTGAATCTTGGCTTCTTCAAGCGCCCAGTACTCGATGCGAAAGGCCTCGCTGGGCGGCAGTGCGACGTAGTTTTCTTCCGTCGCGAAGGCAGACGTATCGGCCGCGGGACCAGACTGCGGCAGCACTGCCGGGCAGGTGCCATCGCCAAGCTGACCAGCGCCGTTCATTACGTGGATGGCGTTCAGGTAGAACTCGCCGGTGATGCGGGATTCCGCCTTGTTCTTGCCGAACGAGAACATGCCCACACCCGGCACAAGGACGACGGTGGGATTGGCGTCGCGCATCTTCGGCGACTCGGGCAGCGCGTGGTTGCCGTAGTAGGTCGCGTACTCCTCGCGGTAGGTCGCAAGCGTCGTGGCGATGGTCGATTTCAGTGAAGTCACGTCGCTTTTCGGATCCCACTCAATGTACATTGGTCGAATCTTGGTGCGGATGAAGTGGTCCGGGCAGCTTGTGCCCAGGTGCGCCAGCTTCTTCGCGTACTGCGAATTTACAAACTCCATGACATCATCGTTGTCTGAGAAGGTGCCGATCAGGCGCTGTTTCTGCGACACGCTGCCGCGGATCGATGGCATTAACTCCGCTGCCAGCTTGAGCCGTTCGGCATGGCTAGTGTGCTTGACGCCACCGAAGGCAGGCAAGCCCTTTTTCAGGTTGTGCGCCTCGATGAACTGGCCGATCTGGTCGATGATCGTCACCGTGTTCAGGTAGCTCTCACGCTGCGTCTCGCCCCATGTGAAGAGGCCGTGCCCGCCCAGGACGATGCCATCGCAGCCGGGGTTCTGTGCCACTGCGCGCTGCAGCATCATGCCGAGTTCGAAGCCCGGCCGCTGCCACGGCACCCAGACGATTTTGTGGCCGAATTCGGCGTTGAACTGCTCCATCTTTTCCAGGCCGTTGGCCGATGCGGCAAGCGCGATGCCCCAGTCGGGGTGCAGGTGATCGACGTGCGGAAAGGGCAGGTAGCCGTGCAGTGGCGTGTCGATCGAAGCTGCCGTGGGGTTGTTGTTGAAGGTGCAGAGAGGGTACATGGCGACCATCTCGTCTTCGTTTTCAACGCCGCGGTAGCGCTTGGTAAGGGCCAGCACCTTATCGAGGTAAAGCGTGGCGAAACCCGACCGCTTGATCGATCCCAAATCGCCGCCGCTGCCTTTCACCCACAGCACCTTGACCTGGTCGCCGGTGAGGGGGTCCGTCTCGTCCAGCTTGGAGGAGGTATTGCCGCCGCCGAAGTTGGTCAGGCGCAGGTCGGAACCCAGCAGGTTCGAGCGGTAGCGCAGCAGGTCCGGTGCATCCAGCTTCGACGCGACCGCGTCATCCCAGCGATCTTCCAGAAACTTCAGAGTTGCGGTGCTTGCCATTGAGATCCCTTCGATAGGCCAGCGTGCGCAGCGACACGCATTGGCGTTGTTTGCCTCAACCGGTTCGCCGGGAATTATTGCATAGCGGGAAGATGTCTGGCCGCCATGCGGGCGTCGATATGAGACGTCTCAATTCTACCGTGTATAGGTTGGCCAACGAGCCGTCTTTCAAGCGAGAGTGCTTCCTGAAAGAGGTCCGGGGTACACCACACGTGGCTCGCTCAGCCCATCAGCCTCGCCGCGTCCTTCGCGAAATAGGTGACGATGAAGTCCGCACCGGCGCGTCGAATGGCGAGCAGGCTCTCCACCGTGGCGCGGTCGCGGTCAAGCCAGCCGCGCTCGAAGGCGGCGTGCAGCATGCTGTACTCGCCCGACACCTGGTAGGCGCCCAGCGGCAGGTCGAAGCGCTCGCGCGTTGCACGGATCACGTCGAGGTACGGGCCGGCTGGCTTCGCCAGCAGCATGTCCGCGCCCTCCGCAACGTCCAGTTCGATCTCGCGCATGGCTTCGCGCAGGTTGGTGCCGGCCATCTGGTAGCCGCGCCGGTCGCCCATCTGCGGTGCCGAGTCGGCTGCCTCGCGAAACGGGCCATAGAAGGCCGACGCGAACTTGGCCGCATAGCTCATCAGGGCGACATCCTGCTGCCCGGCGGAGTCCATGGCTTCCCGCATGACGGCGATGCGGCCGTCCATCATGTCGCTGGGTGCAACGATATCCGCGCCTGCCCTCGCGAGCGATGCCGCCGTCTTTGCTAGCAGCGGCAGCGACGCGTCGTTGTCCACGGTGCAGTCCGCGCCCTCGCCCATCAGCACGCCGCAGTGGCCGTGGCTGGTGTACTCGCACAGGCAGGCGTCGGCGATCAGCACAAGTGGCTTCAACCGAGCGTCTGCCTTCATGGCGCGCAATGCCGTCTGCATGATGCCGTCGTCAGCCCACGCGCCGCTGCCTTGCTCGTCCTTGCTGGCCGGCAGGCCGAACAGCAGCAGGCCGCCGACGCCCAGGGACGCGCATTCCGCAGCCTCCTTCAACGCCTCGTCGATCGACAGGTTGTAGACGCCCGGCATGGATCCGATGGGCTTGCGAACGCCCTCGCCCGGGCAGATGAACAGCGGGTAGATCAGTTGCGAGGGCTGGAGAAACGTCTCGCGCACCAGGGAGCGCATCGCCTCCGTGCGGCGCAAACGTCGCATGCGTGTGACAGGAAACTGCATGATTCATTCTACGGCGCAGCGGTCCGGGACTATGCTGGACTCTTGGGTGAAGACATCATGGAATCCAGCCAAACCATCGTGATTACGGGTGCCTCCACAGGCATCGGGTATGCCATTGCGAAGTACTTTCGCGAGCGCAAATGGCAGGTCTTCGGCAGTGTGCGAAAGCCGGAGGATGGCGACCGGCTGCAGTCCGAACTGGGCGTGACACCGCTGCTGTTCGACGTGACGGACGATGCAGCGATTAAGGATGCGGCGGTGCAGGTGGGCGACGCGCTCGGCGGCCGCACGCTGGCCGGCCTGGTCAACAACGCCGGTATCGCCCTGGGCGGTCCCATGATCTACCTGCCCATCGACAAGCTGCGCTTTCAAATGGAGGTCAACCTGATCGGTCCGGCACTGGTGACGCAGGCCTTTGCGCCGCTGCTGGGAGCGGACCGTACACGCAAAGGCTTGCCCGGCCGCATCGTGCAGATGTCCTCTGTCGCCGGCAAGAGCGGCCTGCCGTTCATGGGGCCGTACGTTGCCTCGAAGCATGCGCTCGAAGGCATGTCCGAATGCCTGCGCCGCGAGTTGATGGTCTTCGGCATCGACGTCATGGTCATCGGTCCCGGAGCGGTCGTGACGCCCATTTGGGACAAGGCGGAGATGAGTGGGCTGGAACAGTACGACAGCACCGTGTACGGACCCATGCTGAAGAAGTTCACCGCAGAGTTCAAGCGCCGCGGGGCCCTTGGATTGCCTGCAGAACGGGTTGCGCAGGACGCCTGGCACGCCATCACGGCGAAGAAACCGAAGCTGCGGTATGCGCCTGTGCCAAACAAGTTCCGCGACTGGACGCTGCCGAAGTTCATCCCCGGCCGCGTGCTGGACCGGCTGCTGGCCAAGGCGTTCGGGCTGCAGCGGCAGTAAGCATCGGGGACCGCGGATCGGCGTCTAATAATCCTGGATGCTCTCCTTTCGTTCTGCCCCTGAAGACAAATCGACCCTGCGCGAGACCAGCGATGCCGCTCTCGAGTGGACGCGTCTGCGCGACCATCTGGCCGGCCGCACGCAGTCGCCGCTGGGCCGCGCTCATGTGCTTGCGCTCCAACCCTCGCGCGACCTGCAGACCATCGAACGCGCGCAGCAGCTTACGGCAGAGCTGCGCACCTTCCTGGCTGCCGGCGGCACTTTTGGATTTGGCGGCCTTTTCGACGCGACCGCCCTGCTGGATAAATCGCGGATCCCCGGTGCCGCGCTTGAGCCGCTCGAACTGCGGCGCATCGCCGAACTGGCCGAGCACATCGCCGACTGGCGCGTCCTGGTTGCCGAACCGCCGGACTACATGGAAGGCAAGTGGGACGCGGTCCTGGCGCTTTCGCAGCCGGTGTTGCTGACCAACTTCTTCCGTCTGCTGCAGCTTGTGAGCGGCAAGATCGATCCGGACGGTTCGCTGACGGACGACGCTTCGCCGGAGCTCGCGCGGATCCGCAAGGCCATGGACCGCCAGCACAAGTCCATCCAGGACAGCCTGCGGCGGCAGCTGCGGGCGATCAGCGATGCCGGCGGCGCGCAGGAAGAGCTGATCACCGTGCGCGGCGAGCGCTTCGTCATTCCCGTCAAGGCGGAGTTTCGCAAGCGCGTGCCGGGCGTGGTGCACGGCTCGTCCTCGTCCGGGCAGACCGTCTTTGTCGAGCCGATGGAAACCATCGAGCAGAACAACGAGCTGGTCCGGCTCCTGGATGAAGAGCAGGCGGAGATTCATCGCATCCTCGTCACCATGACGGAGGCGGTCGGTGAACAGGCTGGATCGATCGCGCGCGGGACCGAGGTGCTGGCCGAGATCGAAGCGCACTTTGCCTACGCGAAGTTCGCGCAGGCGCTCTTCTGCGTTCGTCCCGTCTTTACCGATGGCAAGCCGCACGGCGAAGACGACGCACTGGCCCTCGAAAACGCACGTCATCCTTTGCTCGATCTGCGCATGCGCAGCGAGGGGGCGAAGATTGTCCCGTTGACGCTGGGCCTGCCGGGCGTTGCGAAGCAGCTCATCATCAGCGGGCCAAATACCGGCGGCAAGACGGTAGCGCTTAAGACGGTTGGTCTGCTCTCTCTCATGGCACAGGCCGGTTTGCCGGTGCCTGCATCGAAGGCGCGCCTGCCCATCTTCTCCGCGGTCTACGCCGACATCGGTGACGCGCAGTCGATCGAGCGCAACCTGTCGACCTTCTCCGCGCACATCTCGCACGTAAATCAGATCGCACGCGAGGCCGATCCGCGCTCGCTTGTGCTGCTGGACGAGCTTGGTTCCGCAACCGATCCAGAGGAGGGCGCGGCGCTGGCCGTGGCTATCTCCGAGCGCTTTCTGACCATGGGCGCGTGGAGCATGATCACGACTCACCTGACCTCGCTTAAGATCTACGCGGCGAAGCACGCTGGTGTGGTGAACGCTGCGGTCGGCTTCGACGAGCGGACGCTGGCACCGACGTATGAGCTGCGCATGGGCGTGCCGGGTGCCTCCAGCGGCATCAACATCGCCGAGCGGCTCGGCCTCGACGCCGGCATGATCCGGTCCGCGCGCGCCAGCGTCACCACCCAGTCGGCCGACATCGCTCGCTTCCTGGATGAGTTGCACACGCAGCTTACCGCCGTGGCGAAGGAGCGCACAGACATCCGCATGCGCGAGGTGGCGGTCGAGCGCGAACGTCAGCGGCTTGAGACGGAAGGCAAGATCGAGCAGCGGCAGCGCGCGCGCGAGCTTGAAGTGAAACTCGGATCGCTGATGAAAGAGTTCGAGTTCCAGATGCGCGAGAGCATCAAGGGCATCGAGGACAAGTCAGCCAGGACCAAGGTATCGGCCGAGGCAGATCGCCGCGTCGCCCGCCTGAAGCGTGAGTTTCAGGAGTCGTTCAACCAGGTGGTCGTCGCGCATGTTTCCGGTGCGGACCGGAAAGATCCCGCGGCACAGCCGCACGTCGTGCGCGCCGTTTCGGTGGGCGACCTGGTGCAGTTGAAATCGATGGGTCGCGAGGCGAAGGTGGAACGCCTGCTTGACAACGGCGGCTACGAGGTTTCGATCGGTCCCATGAAGATGCGGGTGCCGAAGGATGACATCGCGCGCGTGACCGTTCCAGCACCGAAGCAGACCGCCATCCAGGCAGCAACGAAGCGCGGCATCAACGTCGTGGCACGTGAGCCGGACATGGTACCCGGCGAAATCAACGTCATCGGCCGTACCGCTGACGAGGCTCGCGATGAGGTAGAGCGCTTCCTGGACCAGGCGTTCCTCGCCGGCCGGCCCAACGTGCGCGTGGTGCATGGCACCGGCATGGGCATCCTGCGCCGCACCTTGCGGGAGTACCTGAAGAAGCATCCGCACGTGGTGTCGGTGACCGAGCCGCCCTACAACGAGGGCGGCCAGGGCGCGACGCTGGTGGAACTTCGGCAGTGACTTGGCGTGGCTTGAAGCCGTCATCTTGAGCGGAGCGAAGGATCCCTACACATCGAGGATCAGTCAACATCTCCAAGGTTTTCCTGTAAGAAATGCAGAAGCTTCGCACCGGAACGAGATGTCGAGGAAGCCTTCGCTCCGCTCAGGATGACGGCATCGAGACGATGACGGCTGGTCGTCCCGACCCACCGACCAGGGCTGGCCTTGTCTACTTCCAAACCGGCGGGGTGTAGGGCAATACCTCGCAGCGTTCGTAGCCTTGCAACTTGTTCTCCACCCAGGTCAGATTGCCGGGCCGGTAGCCGGGGTCGCCGGGCAGCAGGACACGATCGAAGACGCTGCTGGCCAGGTGTACTTCAGGCGGAACCGTGCGGTGCTTCGGCAAGCCCCAGTGCAACAGGCTCCACTCGTCGTGCAGCGGACCGGCGGCGTGCGTCGGCGGCAGGTTGAAGTACTTCTGCTCGGCGTCCGGCAGAAACTCGATGCCGCAGGCCTTTGCTTTCTGCATCATCCAGCCGAGGGTGATGTCGGCGAGATCGCAATCAGGGTAGCTGCCGCCTACATCGCAGTGCGCGCCGGGAAACCACACCTGCTCCACTTGCGCGTCGTTCGGCCGGTAGCTGCCGTCAGCTTTGGTCCAGAGGGTTGGCTGGAAGGACGCCCGTCGCTCGTCGATGCTGACTGCGTGATACGCATGATCGACGCAGTCACTCAGGGTGGTGTCCAGAAATCCGTACTTTTCCTGGTTCAGCGCCTGAAAGGCAAAGCCCGGCACACCCAGCGAACCCACCGTGTCCCAGACACCGACCATGGTGATACGCACCGGCTGCAGGCCGTAAGAGTCCTGCAGGTGCGCCTTCAGCGCCAGCCTTTGCGCATGATCGCGCTCCCGGTACGCGGCGAAAATCTCGGGTGTGGTGCTGTTCGAAAGGTTTTTGCTCGGCACTCCAAAGGCGGAGATCATGCCGCCAACACTTCGCGCGGTGTACGCGCCGCGGCTAAACCCGAACAGGTAGATGCTGTCTCCCGGGTCATACACATGCGTCAGAAAGGAGTAGCAATCCTGCACCTTGCCCAGCAGGCCGTCGCCGAGCGCGCCGCCGGTCAGGTGTTCGATCTTGTTGCCACCCGTGCCAACGCCGCTGTCGTAATACTTCAACTGGTCAGGGCTATCCGGCATGGAGCAGTACAGCTTCCACACGTTGGTGCCGCCGCCCGTCTTGTCGTCCACGCCGGGCGGCGTGTTCCAGGTGCCATCTGCGCACAGGATGATCCTTTTCACAGCGTCCACCTCCTTGCAGGTAAGAGCACCTCATCCTAGAGTCCCTTGAACAGCGTGACAACAAAATCCTGGCAGGCTGCAGCCCTCAAACCGGCGCGCCGAAGAGGCTTTATGCTGGCAGCGTAGAAACGGAAAGGGACCATCATGCCGCAATGCCTGCATACCGACCAGATCAACGATGTCGCGCCACACACTGATGGTTGTGAGGAGTGCCTGAAGATCGGCGACACCTGGGTGCATCTGCGCATGTGCCTGATCTGCGGCCATGTTGGCTGCTGCGACAGCTCCAAGAACAAGCACGCAACCAAACACTTCCGCGCGACCGGTCACCCCATCATGCGTTCACAGCAACCGGGCGAAAACTGGGGCTGGTGTTACATCGACGAGGTAGAACTGGACTTCGAGTGAATAGGGCAGGCTGCAGGCGCGGCCGGTGAGGTGTACTATTCGATGTATCTACAACGATTTTTGGTTGGGAGATCACCATGCGTCACAGAGCCTTTCACTTCGGTACGTTGTTTGCGCTTGCGGTAATCCTGGTGCATGGATCGGCACCAGCCCATGCGCAGACGGGCGCGGCTGCGCTGGCGTTGCCTGCTGTGCCCACCACCAAGGTGCTGGCCATCGGCAGTGTTGCCGCTGCACCTGGGGCTGTTGCGACTACAGCGGGCATCATGCCGGACGAAGTTCGAGCTACGGTCAGGCTCTACCTTTCCGGCAAGATCGACTCCTGGTATGTACGCAAGGACACGCGTGGCGTCGTCTTTCTGATGAACGTCACCACGGTGGAAGAGGCGCACGCACTGCTGGAGAAGCTGCCGCTCGGCGTCGCCGGCGTCATGAAGTTCGAGCTCATCCCCATCGGCCCGCTCAGCCCTTTGAATTACCTGCTGGGCACCCCACCGAAACCCTAGAGGTGTCGACATAGAAACGTTCCCCGCGAGTCTCGAAGGGATGGCACACCCTCTCTTGAACGATGTTGCGGCTTCAGCCGCCGAGATAGAAGAGGAAGCTCTTGGAGACGCGGCTTTAGCCACCGGGGTTGAATCTCGGCGGCTGAAGCCGCTTACGCTTCGTGTACTCATGTTCTATCTCGGTGGCTGAAGGCACAAGTCCAGAAACAAGCTGGGTTTGGAAAGCGTTGGAGGCATTTATGTTCTGCTACTGCGCCGAGAGCCGGAGGGCTGCTCGGCTGCTGACCGCGCGCTATGACCAGCACCTGGCCGGGACGGGTCTGTCCTCCGCGCAATTTGAACTGCTGAGCGTCCTGCAGGCACAGCAGCAGGCAAACGGCCGCGCCCTGGCGGAGGTGCTGGTCGTCGATCCAACGACGCTGTCACGCAACCTGAAGGGGCTGTGCGCGTCCAGGCTGGTTCACGCGCGAAGGTCACGCGAAGATGCCCGGCAAATCGTGTACGCGCTTACAGCAAAGGGTCTGCATCGGTTGGAAGCGGCCAAGCCTGCGTGGCTGGAGGCGCATCGTCTCACCCTGCATGAACTCGGGGACCAGGCTGCGTCGGTACGCGCTGCCCTGCAGGGCATGACGGACCTGTTTCTCGCGTAGCTGTACTGGCGGGTAAGATGGTGCGCATGAACAAGCTGAGGACGAGCGCGACCGCCCCGGGCGCGGTGCAGAGCGAGATTCGCGCGATGAGCGTGCTCGCCGAGCAGACCGGCGCCATCAACATGGCACAGGGCATCTGCGATACGGAAGTGCCGGCCGTGGTGACAGCGGCGGCGAAGGACGCCATCGACGGTGGCAACAACATCTACACGCGGCTTGACGGCATTGCACGTCTGCGCAAAGCGGTAGCCGCCGACTGGCAGCGGCGGCACGGGCTCGAGATCGACGCCGATCGCGAAGTCATGATCACCAACGGCGCGACAGGCGCGTTCTATACCGCGGCCCTGGCGCTGCTCGATCCGGGTGATGAGGCCATTCTGTTCGAGCCGCTGTACAAGTATCACGCGGGCACGCTCAGCAGCATGCGCGTGAAGCCCGTGGTTGTGCCGCTGGAGTACGGTTCCTGGGCGCTCGACATCGACGCGGTGCGCGCGGCCGTGACCGGCAGGACGCGTGCTATCGTCATCAACACGCCGTCGAATCCCTGCGGCAAGGTCTTCACGCGCGCTGAGATGGAAGCGCTGGCCGCGATCGCGATCGAGCACGATCTGTTCGTCTTCTGCGATGAGATCTACGAGCACTTCGTCTACACCGGCCACCAGCACACCAGCATGGTCACGCTGCCCGGCATGCGCGAACGCACCATCACGTTCTCAGGGTTTTCGAAGACCTTCAGCGTGACCGGCTGGCGCGTGGGCTACCTGGTCGCGGATGCGAAGTGGACCCCGTCGATCGGCTACTTCACGGATATGGTGTACATCTGCGCGCCCGCGCCGTTTCAGCACGGCTGTGCCGCCGGTCTGGAGCAGTTGCCGCCATCGTTCTACGCAGGTCTGGCGCGCGATCATGAGGGCAAGCGTGCGCGTGCCCTGGATGCACTCACCGCCGCAGGATTAACGCCGCACACGCCGGACGGCGCCTACTACATCCTGGCAGACGCGACGCCGCTGCACGGTGCGAACGCCGCCGAAAAGTCGCGAGACCTGTTACGACGCACAGGCGTTGCGGCAGTGGCGGGCTCCGCCTTCTTCCGGGCTGGCGGCGGCGAGAACCTGTTGCGCTTCTGCTTCGCCAAACGCGACGGAGACCTGGATGAAGCCTGCCGGCGGCTGCGCACGCTGCAGCATTAGCCGCTCCTGTTAGAACTCGATGCCGCGCTGGGCGAGAATGCCGCGGGTGTAAGCGTGCTTCACCTCGCGCATCTCGGTAACGGTGTCGGCGAGGTCGATCAGCAGCGGATGTGCGTTGCGCCCGGTCAGGATCACGTGGAGCATCTCGGGCCGCGCGCGCAGCGCTTCGGCGACTTCGGCCGGGTCGAGCATGTCGTAGCCGATGGCGTAGTTGATCTCGTCCAGAACCAGCAGATCCCACTCGCCAGAGTGCATGGCACGGACCGCCTCAGCCCAGGCCTCGTGCACCATGCGCAGGTCCTCCGGATCGGTCTCGGCCCCACCCACCTTGACGAAGCCGCGGCCCATCTGGCGAATCTGAAGATCGCCGCCGAACTTCTCCGCGGCGTGCAGCTCGCCGTAGTCCCACGAGCCCTTTAGAAACTGGAGGATCAGAACGCGCATGCCATTGCCCGCTGAGCGCATGGCAACGCCCAGCGCGGCGGTGGTCTTGCCCTTGCCGGCGCCGGTGTGGATCAGCAGCAGGCCGCGGCGCTGAGTCTGCGGCTCGGAAGGGGACGGCTCGGAGTTGCTATCGATAGAGGTCACCCTTTCAGCATGCCTTACGAGGGCGCCCCAAGGGTAGCCTTAGTGACCCAGATGGTATGGGTGACCCTGCAGGATGGTGCTGACCCGGTAGATCTGCTCGGCCAGCACCAGCGCTGCCAGTTCATGCGGCAGGGTCATGGCGCTCAGCGACAGGCGCAATTCCGCCATCGCGCGCGCCTCGGGCGACCAGCCGTCCGCCGGCCCCACGGCCAGCAGCAGGTGCCGCAGTCCACCGTCGCGCGCGGTTCGCACCCGGCTCGCGAACTCATCCGTGGTCACCGACTGGCCGCCCAGGTCGGCGATCCACAGGGCTGCCGCGTTGCGTTTGCGTTCGTCCGCAACCCACCCCATCAATGCGGACCCTGTCTT
>CBAAAE010000035.1:0-21033 GCA_964658845.1 uncultured Novosphingobium sp.
CCTGATTGTTTGCCATACCGCGTTAGAGGCCGGTTCACGCGCGCAGGTTGCGGCCTTCGACAGCCCGGGAAGGACGCCGATCAGCGAACAGCGGCCGGTGCGATCTCTTCAAACGTCATATTTTCGGCAGGGCTGCCGGAACGTTCTTTCCAGTCAAGGAACATGCGTCCGTAGCTATCGGTGAAGCACCAGTCGCGCGGAACGTTCAGCCCTTCCAGGGCTCGATCGATCCACGCCGGCTTGCCCTCGAGTTCAGCGAAGTCGCCGATGGGTGTTTCGTCCAGCACTAGGGCGCCTTCTCCGTCGTGGAACTCGGTCCGGAATTTCTCGTAACGGAAGACGGGTGCGTAGCCGAGCTCGACAAACACGGCACCCATGGTGTTGCCGTCTTCGACGTGCGTTTCCGTCTCCAGCCGCTCCTTGTAAAAGGCAGTGTCGTTGTTGCCTGCGGGCGGCCGCTTATGGGTCAGCACCCATGTGCCGCCGTACTCGCGCATGCGCAGCACCCGGCGTTCGCTCAGCAGACGCCGGTCCGGCGTGTCGAACAGGGCGTTGCGTTCCAGTGTGCGCGGCGTTGCAAGGGCAAACCCGGCCCGGAGCGCGCGCCCGTGGAACTCGCGCACATCGGGGACGCAAAACTTGAGCTCGATTTCGGCGTGCGGCATGTGAAGGAGTATAGCCGTGCCTCGATGTCTGTCCGTGGAAAACACGTACCATATTGCGGTGGACGGCGATCCAGAACGAGACCTTCAAACCCTGCTGCTTTCAGCCGACCTGCCCGAGCATATAAGACGCGCGGCGGAAATGCTGCGGGACAGCCGCCTGGTCGCCATGCCGACGGAGACGGTCTATGGACTCGCCGCGAACGCGCTTGACCCTGAGGCAGTAGCGAGCATCTTCCGGGCCAAACAACGCCCGGGCTGGGATCCGCTCATCGTCCACATCAGCGACGAGGCGATGCTCCAGCGGGTCGTCGGTGAGGTTCCGCCGATGGCGCGCATGCTGATGGATGCCTTCTGGCCAGGTCCGCTGACCCTGCTGTTGCCAAGGCATACCGGCCTGCCGGCGGCGGTGACCGCGGGGCGCGACCTTGTCGGTGTGCGGATGCCGGCGCATCCCGTTGCGCTGGCGCTGATCCGAGAGGCGGGCCTGCCGCTGGCCGCGCCCAGTGCGAACCTCTTCGGCCACATCAGCCCGACCTTAGCGGCGCATGTGCTGGCCGATCTCGGCGGACGGATCGACGCGGTGCTGGATGCGGGGCCGTGCCACCTCGGCGTGGAATCGACCGTTGTGGCGCCGGTGACGATGACGCTGTACCGGCAGGGAGGCGTCAGCGCTGCGGAGATCGAGCGGGTCGCGGGAACGCCCGTGACGGTCTACCAGCCGGACGCGAACGGTCCCGCCGCACCGGAGAGTCTGCCCTCGCCGGGTGTCGGGATGCGGCACTACGCGCCGCGCGCCCGCGTCGTCCTGGTGTCGTCTGTGGAAGAGATGCGATACGTTCTGAACGACCTGCCACCCGCGAGCACAGCGATCATGCTGCCGGCAGACTGGTCGATGCTGGGACGGAGCAGGCCCACCTTCCGTTGGGGACGGTGGAACGACCCCGTCGAGTTGGCTCGGTCGCTCTACGCCGGCTTGCGCGCGCTCGACGTCGATGGGATAAGCACTATCGTCTGTCCACTGCCAGCGAGCGGCGGTGCGCCGCTGGTCGAAGCGGTACGGGACCGCTTGATCAAGGCTGCAAGGGAGCAGTAGCCGATCTGCTCCGCACGGCTCCCTTTTCCTTACCTTGAATGTCCTTACCTTGAGGAACCGTCATCCTTCGCCGCGCTCAGGATGACAGTTGGTTAAGGAAGACTCTTAACTCCGCGACTCTGCCATCTGTTCCGCAAACGCATCCAGCGAAAGCGAGCGTAGCAAGTTCCGCCGCATGCCGCTGTGTACCGCGTCCAGACCGCGCACCGCATTCTCGATCCACGCAAAGCTGACCAAGTCGGCGAGGATCTCCAACTCGCGCGTCAGATCGATGTTGCGGAGACGGTCAGGCGCGCCGGAGCGCAACAGCAGAAGATCTTCCAGCAAGCTGGCGAGCGCGGCCAGCATGCCTTGTGTCTTGGCCTGGCCCTCTGCACCCGCGCGATAGGTCTCCGTGGTGCGGAACAGGTCGCTGTGCTCGTTGTCCGTCACGGCTGACCGCAGCAGGACCATGGCGTCGGCTCGAGCAGTCAGGTAGGCGTCCAGGTTGTAGCCGAGAGCGCGTCCTGCGGCTCCCTGGGCCAGGCGCGCGACCAGTGCGCGCTGCGCTGGCTTCCACTCGGGCCGGCGCTCCGCCAGCAATCCCTCCAGCTCGGCTGCACTCAACGCTCCCAGCCGCACGGCGGCGCAGCGCGAACGGATGGTGGGGAGCAGCTCGCCGGGATGTTCGGCCATCAGGATAATGTGGGCGTAGTCCGGCGGCTCCTCCAGGACCTTCAGCAGGCTGTTTGCCGCCTCCTTCATGAAGGCTGCGGAGGGAAAGAGATAGACACGGCGCTTCGCCTCGCCGGGGAGAGAGTAGATGGTGTGAATCAGGGTGCGTACCTGCCCGAGTTTGACCAGCAATTGCGGTGGATCGGGAGGCAGGATCATCACGTCCGGGTGGGTCTGGATCAGGACGCGGGTATCCCTCTTGTCGGCGTCGCGCATCTCCTCGCGCGCGGCCACGGCAGCTTCGACGAGGGTGGGCAGGTCCATTGCCTCGGCGATGCGGGTGCAGTTCCGGCACTCGCCGCAGAACGAGGCTAGATCGCCGCCAGGATGGGGCTCGCGCGGCTGCCGCTCGCACAACAGGGCCATCGTGATCATCAGCGAGAGCGTGTACTTGCCCGCACCCGCAGGCCCACTGAGCAGGATGGAGTGGGGCAGGCGGCCAGCCGCAACGGCTCGGCGGAGGTGCGTCACTGTCGTCTGATTGCCGATGAACTGGTCGAAGTGGAAGGTGGAGCTCACTTCACAAGGATAGCCGGTGCCTCATGCCATCGCCCTTACATGATCCTTAGGACCCGTCATCCTGAGCGAAGCGAAGGATCCCTAAAGAGCTTGCACGGTCTTGAAGGTTCGGACTTTTCTCTAAGGGCGCTTGCGAGAAAGCCTCAAGAAGTAAAGACGTTCGAGTAGTGTAGGGATCCTTCGCTGCGCACGGGATGACGCCTCTCTATCTTTAGAAGAGACGCTCTGCGCGAACTAGCGCTTGTGCAGTGTCATCCTGAGCGGGTAGCGTGGACGCAGCGTGATCTTCTCTTCCACATCCACAATCTGCCCCGGAATCCACTCCAGCCGCCATCGCTGCGCGATCGTCGCCAATAGCAAAACGCCTTCGAGCCATGCAAAGCCCTCGCCAATGCACTGCCGCTGCCCGCCGCCGAACGGGAAGTAGACGAACTTATCGCGCGCTGCCTTTTCCTCTTCCGTGTGGCGCAGTGGGTCGAAGCGCAGCGGGTCAGGGAAGAAGCGGGCATCGCGCTGGATGACGTACTGCGAGAAGAACCAGTGCGTTCCTGGCGGCAGACGGTACTCGCCCATTTGGACCGGCTCGGTGGACATGCGGCCCATCGCCCACGCGGGCGGGTACAGCCGCATGCTCTCGGCGAAGACCATCTGTGTGTACTTCAGTTGCGGGTAGTCCTCAAGCGTTGCAGGGCGGTTGCCGAGCACTTCAGCGATCTCCTGATACATGGTCGACTGCGCCTCAGGGTTGGTCGAAAGCAGATACCACGTCCATGAAAGCGCGTTTGCTGTTGTCTCATAGCCCGCAAGGAAGATCGTCAGAACTTCGTCGCGTAACTGCTCGTCGCTGAGGGCGGAACCGTCCTCGTCGCGTGCCAGCAGCAGCATGCTCAGCAGATCCTTGCGATCTTCGCCGTCGGCCTTCCGGGCTGCGATGATGCGGTTTACCACCTTATCCAGTTTGGTGCGCGCCTGAACGAAACGCCGTAGGCCGGGGATAGGCCAGTGAAGGAATCGCTCGGCATTCGGAAAAGCAATCAGGAAGTTGTAAATCCCCATGATCTGGTTGGTCTGGTTGTTGATCTCGCGGATGTCGTCGTCAACCTCGGTCGCAAACAGTGTGCGCGCAACGATCTCGAGCGAGAGGCTCATCATCGCGGCATTCATGTCGATCTCTGCACCATCGTGCCATTCACCGGCAGTGTGACTGGAGATGCGGACCATCTCCTCGGCGTAAGCGTTGATGCGATGCCGGTGAAAGGCCGGCGCGGCAATGCGGCGCGATCGCTTGTGCGTGGGGTCATCGCTGGTCAGCAGGCCTTCGCCGAGCAGGATCTTCAGCCGCTTAATCGTGCGTTCCCGCACAAAGCTGCCACCCTGATTGATCAGCACTTCGCGAATGTATTCCGGGTCATTCAGGAAGACCACGTGGATGTTGAAGAGGCGATAGTGCGCGATCTTGCCGAGGTGCTGTGCCATGTACTCGAACAACCGGATCGGCTTGCCGATGCGCGCCCACGGCTTGTGTAGGTAAAAGGGCAGCGCGCGCTTCAGGCCCGGCGGAATGCGCCATGTGCCGGTCTTCGTGGTGTAAGTGTAGGCCGGACGAAAGGCGTACGCGGTATCGATATTACGATCGGCCATCGCTGGTTAGACGCCCCCTGGCATCGTAGTGGTCCGGTGCAGCAGGCGCTCCAGGACGACGGCACGCACACGCTGCTCCACCGTTTCGATGCGGTCATCGCCGGAGATCAGCGCGACTCGTTGCGGTTCACGCGCCGCAATGGCCACGTAGGCATCGTGCACAAGGCGGTAGAAGACTTCACCTTCCGCCTCAAAGCGGTTCTCATCCGCACCATGCTTGCGCTTATTGCGTTCGTTCCGGGCTGTGGCGCGGCGCAACGCGGACTCCACATCGGGCAGCAGAAGAATTGTCAAGTCCGGCTGCAGATCGTCGCAGATCGCACGGTGCAGGGCCAGCACGCGCTCCGACCCGAGCGCGCGCCCGGCTCCCTGGTACGCCTCACTGGAGTCGGTGTACCGGTCACAAAGCACGATCCGTCCGGACGACAGCGCAGGTAGGATTACTTCGCGAATGGACTGCGCACGGTCTGCAAACATCAGCGCAAGTTCGGCCAGCGGCGCGATCGGACCGAGGCCGTCCTCTACATGCGAGTCCAGCAGGATCGACCGAATGCGCTCGCCAAGTGCGGTGCCGCCGGGCTGCCGCAGGACGACCGGATCGTCCCCACGCGACCGCAGCCAATCCGCCAGCAGCCGTATCTGGGTGGTCTTGCCGGAGCCGTCAGGCCCTTCGAACGTGATAAAGGCGGCGTGTGGAGGAAGAGTGGCTGGCGCTGTACTCACGGCTTCACATCAAGGTGAAAGTCCGCGTGGGTTTGCGATGTCATGACGATGTCGAGCCGGCCTTCCTGCCCTTCATTCAGCCATGGCCCCGTCTGCGCGTGCTCCCCGTTGTGCGCGTCGATGAAGCTGATCTTGACCGGGCCGCTGCCCAGCAGCTTGAAGCGGTAATGAAAGATTGCGCCCGGCGCAAGCTGCTGCGTACCAAAGCTGGCGCTGGGATAATCCACCTGCAGTACATTGAGCGGAGCGCCGCTGCCATTGGTGATCGTTGCCACGATGTAGTGCGAATGACAACCCGCCAGCGTCAACACCGCTACCAACACCAGCATCGATAGGGAACGCCGCATACCAAGAAGCGTATCAGGCTGCGCCGGCCCGGGCTGAGAAACCCGGGTGCCCACCTCATGCGGCTCTATCGCATGAGTGGGATCTCCCGGATTGGCAAGTCAGTCCAGGACGCGCGCGCTGAGCACCACTCCACTGCGGCCGTCATGCAGCATGATCGGAAATGCAATCACGCTCCAGGTAGCATTTGTCTCGCTGCCGCGTGGTTCCGCCATCAGACCACGCCGTGTACGGTCGATATAGGTCTCTCGCGTGGTCGCAACGGCGTACAGCACGTCACGCCAGTCGCGCATGGAGCCGCTCATCTCCTCAAAAAAGTTACGACCCGTAAACCACTCTCTTGGCTTTCCAAGATAGGTCGCTGCGCTTTCATTCACGTAGTGCCAGTCGCCCTGCCCGTCCAGGATCTGCACCAGTACATCCACGCCGATGGCCATGGCAATCCGGCCGTAATAAAACTCCCTTGCGTCGACCACGACGGGCGAGCCACGGCGTTTGGCCTCCAGACCGCGCAATGCGGCCAGCAGATCTTCTACGGAACTGTGCCCCTTCAGCAGGTGCATGTCTTCTACGCCGCCGAAGCGTCGCTCCAGTGTCGCGGAGAGAATGATGATCGGCACTTCCGGCCTGCGCTGCCGCAGCTTCGCGGCAACTGCCGTTCCAAACTTGCCCTGTCCAAGGTGATAGTCGAGCACCGCTATGTCGATGCCGTCCAACAGTTCATTGGCCTCATCGATGGAACTCGCGGGCATCGACTCATACCCGTTCTGCCGGAGGATGGCGGAGCGCAACAGCAGGTTGGCAGGATCATCGTCCAGCAGCAGCACGCGGACCGGCTTAGGCTCCTCTGACGTCGATGCCTCGGGCGTCGGCGCCTCTTGCGTGGGCTCCTCCGGCGCTGATGCCCCGACCACTAAGGGACTGACCTGTGCCGAAGCAAGTGCCGGTTCGGCAACCGAGCGCGTATCTGTTGTCAGTTCATCCATAGCACTGTAGGTTGTGATGCGCGTGCGTCTCCCGCAGTCAACCCTCGCGCGCCGCTTACCTTGGGTTCAAGATTTGCGTAGCGCACGCAACTCGCGCACCATCTCCGGCAGACGCGCGAATCCGGCTACCGCGCGCAGCCACTGCCGGTTGTCCATGGCGGGGTACCCAGACACCGTCGCGCCGGGCGCAACGTCGCTTGGTATACCGCTCTGGGCCGTCGCAATCGCTCCGTCGCCCACCGTGCAGTGGCCTGCGACGCCCACCTGTCCAGCCAGGATCACCCGGTTTCCCACCGTCGTCGACCCGGCCAGACCGACCTGCGCGCACAGCAGCGTGTTCTCGCCCACGGCCGACCCATGGCCCACCTGCACGAGATTATCGATCTTGGTCCCTGCCCCGATGCGTGTTTCGCCGATGCTGGCCCGGTCCACACAGGCATTCGCCTGCACCTCCACACGGTCCGCCAGCACGGCCGACCCGGATTGCACGATCTTTGTCCAGGCGCCGCTGGTCTCACGGGCGTAGCCGAAGCCGTCCGCTCCAACGACTGCGCCGTTCTGGAGGATCACGTCGTCGCCCAGGTGGCAGAACTCGCGCACCACTGCATGAGCATGCGCGAAAACCCGTTCGCCGATTCGTGCGCCCTCGTAGATCACGACATGCGGCAGCAACATCGCATCGCAGCCAACGCTTACGTTGGGACCAATCACGACATACGCCCCGATGTGAGCCCGCTTACCGATCCGTGCCGTCGGATCGATGACCGCTGTTGGGTGGATGCCGGGAGCGTACTGGGGCGGCGTGTAAAAGAATGTGATGGCTTCCGCAAAGGCGCGGTAACAGTTGGCGATACGCAGCGTTGCGGTGTGTTCCAGCGGTGGAAAGCCAGGCTCGACGAGAATGGCGCCAGCCCGCGTGGTCTTCGTCAACGGCATGTACTTGGGATTGGCAAGGAAGGTTAACTGGTTGGGACCGGCTGTTTCGATCCCCGCTACGCCATCAATCTCTACGTTGCCATCCCCATGTAGATCCCCGTGCAGACGGCTCGCGATGTCAGAGAGCTTCATGCCGTCATCCTACTCGGAAGGGTCACTAGTGGCTGGCAGTCTGCGAGCTGAGCAGCATCTCCACCGCCTCCTTCAGCGGCGGTGGAGATGGCAGAACGGACACATCTGTCGCATCCAGAATGGAGTGATACGGCACAGACTTCACCATGAGTTCGCGTAAATGCACGTTGATATCGATGTGGCTGTAGGCGTAATGACCGCCAGCCACGGCGTGTTGTTCGTAGGTCATGGTGCCGCCCTGGTACACACGGATCAGCAGGCCCATCGCAAGGTTGAGGTTCTTCGTGATGTTGATCTCGATCCTCAGCAGATGATGCGTCTCCGCGTCGATCCACAAGCGGCCCGCCAGACTGGGCAGCATGGACTGCGCGGCGGTGGAAGGATGGTAGGTGGCGTTCGGTGTGTAATCCAGCACCACCTGCGGCATCGGAAACTGCTGCAATTGCGGTTGGCCCGGTGTCAGCGTGTAGATCATTGCCGCCGGCATGGCGGAGATCATTTCCATGCCGTATTTGTCAGAGTTCTCGCCGTTACGATGCCGCCTCGACACCTCTGCCGATGTCAGGGAACGAAGGCGCTCTTGCTCAGCCGCATCCTCCTCGGGAGTGAGGGGCTTGCCCTGCCTCGCCAGTGTACGGGCCACATTGCCGTCCGCGCTCTCCACCAGGTCGCGCACACTGTCTTCCCTGGTGTCGGTGCGATGCACCCGATAGCGCAACGCCCATCCGGTGTGGTGAAAGTCGTCGGTCTGGTACTTGACGGCGTCGGCGATCAGCGCCGGCAACGACGAATGAGACACAGCAGCAGACGCTCTCTGTGGGTTCGGCTGCGGACTCTGCGCGATAAGCAACGGCGCGAATGCAATAATGGCCACAAAGCCAGGCCGGCACATTGCTGCGATGCGAGTTGTACCCAGTGTCACGGCAATATCATAGATGCGCTTCCTGCAGCGATCGCACACCGTGTCAACCGCGCATTTAGCCGCCTGCCAGTGCCACAACTTGGACATACCGAACCGATAAGTCATCCGCGCATTGCCTCTGCGCGTGCTGTTGATTAGACTCACCGAAGGTTGAGTCAGGAGTGCAGCACGATGGCGGCAGAAGGATCCACGGTGTTAGGCAAGTCGATTACAGTACGGGGAGAGATCATCGGATCCGAAGATCTTACGATTGATGGAGTGGTGGAAGGGTCCATTACGCTAACGGAGAGCCGGCTTACCATAGGTGCTAACTCCAACGTAACGGCGAACCTGCAGGTACACGATGCCATTATCATCGGCCACTGCGAGGGCACAACCACAGCAACGGGACGCGTGGAACTGCGCAAGGGTGGCACACTGCTTGGTGACCTTACCGCAGCACGACTATCGATCGAAGACGGCGCCAGCATGCGCGGTGTTGTTTCTCTGACTGGTAGCAAGGAATAATTTAGCCGCCGGCTACCGCACCGCTTCACGATCCGGGAGGAAGATGTGCGTCTGTTTGGTGGAAATGAAGCGCGCAATGCCGCAGCGAAGATCAATGCGCGGATTCCGCGCGTCTCAAGCGGCTGGTCGGCCTTGCTTAAGCCCCTCCGCGATGGGGAGGGGCAGCGCATCCTCGATATCGGCCCGACTTCCTCCACGAACATCAATTTCCTCACAAACCTCGGCCACAGCGTTTACATGGCGAACCTGGTGGGAGAGGCAGCTGATCCAAAGTGGGCAAGATCGGATCCAGATGCACCCTTTCCGGTGGAGGCGTTTTTAGGGGACAACCTCGATTTCGGCGGTCGCAACTTCGACACAGTCCTGTTCTGGGATACTGGCGACTATCTTGAGCAGCCCTTGCGCGAAGCAGTCGTAGCGCGCCTGCACGAGGTGCTGGAGCCCGGCGGCCAATTACTCGCATTTTTCCACGTCAAGCCGGAGACAGAACTGCACCGCTACCACTTACGTGAGGATGGGCAAGTGGATGTGCAGTACCTGACCGACCGCCCCGTAGGAACGGTGTTGAACAATCGCCAGATCGAAAAGCTGTTCAGTGCTTACAGCGGGTACAGGTTTTTCCTTGCGAAAGATAACCTTCGCGAAGTTCTAGTGGTTCGCTAGCACACACGCAAAAGGGAGCGCCTGGGCGCTCCCTGCGTAAGTTCCGGTAAGACACACACGAAGCAAGGCTGAGTTATGCGGCTTTGCGACGCTCGGCCCACCGGCGCTTTTGCGCGTCGGCGATGCGCTTACGAGCTTCAGGGCTCAGGTTACGCTTTGCGCGACCAGTCGGCGTGACTGCTTTGACGGGCGGAGCCGGCACCTTCCTCGGACGGCCTACCGCCTTTTTCACCACTGGTGCGGTCGTGCCTGAACCAGAGAGCAGGGTGCGTGCCTGCTGCAGCTTCGTAATTTGTGCGTCAATCTCGGCAAGAATGCGAGTTACTTCCAAGGTAGAACCTCCTGAGAGTTAACTCTCGGTAACAGTGTAAGGCAAGAATCTATTCCTGATTGACATGAAAACTAATGTGTGCCGGGAAAATTATCGCCTTTGCACCCTGAGAGCGTAATCAACGAGGCTGCGTTGCATCCTCATTCGGATTATTTGCTGCTGTTAGCGAATATCCAGGCCCATCACTCTCCGTGTCCTGGAAGCGGGAAATTGCGCCAAGACCGCGTATCTGGCTCTGCTCCTCAATGCTGACGTGAAGTTGAGTCACAGTTTCCGTCTTGTCTGTCGCATACTGCGAGGCCAGACGGTTCAAAGCGTAAGTCACGATATCGGAGTGATGCAGGTGTTCCATATCGGGATCGCGCCGTAAATTAAGCCAGAGCCGGTGCACAAGTTGCACGTCACTCGCGCGGATCGTAGGTGCGTGCGGCCCAATATGAAAGCTTTCCGCTTCGCCGATCGCCGGCACAACATAGAACGTGAACTGCCGCTTTGGCTCAGGTAACACTTCCCAGGCCTGGCCCACGTGGTAGGCCTGCTCCTGCGCAGTAAGTTTCGTTGAGAGGCCGGCAACTACGGCAGCGACATCCAGCGAATTTGCCGTGCGCACGATCGCCGCAAAGATATCGCCAGCCGGCACCACGACCAGGCCGATATGTTTGCCGAAGCTTTCCGCCACGGAAACCGCCTTGGTAAACAACATCTGTTCATGCTCGCTGAATAGCTGTTCCGAGGCGTCGACATACTCCGGTCCGCCCGCACCCATCATCCGCGCGGCAAGTACCACCAGATCCTGATCGTCCGTATCCGTCCGTGCCAGCGCCCATTTCAGAGCATGTGGCGTGCTTGCGTCTCGCATGGTGACGAGCACGCCACCAGACCGGATCGCCAGATCGTCACGGCCCACTTCTTCGGAATGCTGTAACTGGAAGTGTTCCTTCATCTGCCGCTCCGTAGCCTTGTGGCGGCGCTTGTTATCGCGCTCCGAGAGGGTGAAGACAATGAAGAAAATCACCGCGAAGATGATGCCGCTGACGGTAGCGACCGACTTCGTGAACAGGTTCACAATGGCCGTCGTCAGCAGTACAAGAAAGACGCAGAACAGGCCGATGGGATATTCCGTCTTACCGATACGGAAATTCAGGGGCACCTTGGCTCCGCGCTCGCCCTTGTACTTCCAGCGCAGCACAAGCATGGCCAGCGCATTGAAGGTAAAGCTCCAGATGACGCCGAAGGCATACGCTTCGCCGATCATGATGACATCGCCCCGAGTGACCAGGATGACGAAAAGCTGGATGATCGCAACAAGGTTAATGATGCGGTAACTGGTGCCGAAGCGCTTCTGCGGTTTGCGGAACCAGTCGGTCAGCACACCATCCTCAGCCACGCGCATCAGCACACCGGTAGAGCCCACGATGGCGGTATTCACCGCACCGCCGAGGATCAGGAATCCCACAATGACCACAAATACGCGGAACGCCACCCGCATGGCGAGCGGCCCCACCATGTACATGGCCATGCCCGCAATCAGGTTGTCACGGTAGACGCTGATACGAACGCTGTCCGGGATCAGCATGACCGCCAGCAGGGAACCAAGACCGGTGAAGACCGTGCTGTAGATCGCGATGACCAGCGCTGCGCGTTTCAGGTTCTTGAGTTTCGGATGCTCGATCTCGCGATTCACCTGCGCCAGTGACTCTTCGCCGCTCATGGCGAGCACGGAGTGGCCGAACGCCATCAGGATGCCGAAAAGGCCAAGGTTGCGCGCGAAGCTTGTGTTCTTTAGAAATCCAAGAGAGTCATTCGAAAACTTCAGGTTTGAGGGCGTGGGTAGCGGCGGAAGATGCGCGCCAATATGTCCGACACTGAACAAACCCCAGCCGATCAGGATAACCACCATAATTGTGGTTATCTTCATGATGGACAGGGCCTTGTCGCTTGACTCCTCAATGCCCTTGATGTTCTGCCACCAGAAGTAGATGGTGATCAGAATCGCGATTAAGGCGGACGTATGATTCACGTCCAATTGCCGCACATGCCCCACGCCATTCACGACCAGGCCGTGGAAGCGCAGCGAGGTGGAGATCTGCACCAGCAGGCCATTCACCATGCCGACCACGTACTGCCCCGCGGAGACGCCTGAGATAGGTCCGGTCAGCACATAGTCAAACATCAGGGCAGATACGCTGATCTTCGCGAAAGTGCCGCCGAGCGCCTCTTTTACAATGCGGTAGACACCGCCGCGCGTGTACATCGAGCAGCTCTCCACATAGACGGCGCGAACCGCGTATGAGAACAGCATGACGCCCAGAATGAGCCAGGGAGCGGCCTTACCTACAGCCTCTTCCGCGATACCACCAGCATAGAAAGCGGAGGAGCCAAGATCGTTTAGAACGATCGCCGCAGCGCGCCAGAAGGATATGAAGGTCAACATCACGGAGGATGCGACTACCAGGCGAACGCGGCTGGACTTGGGCAGTACGGGAGTGCGCTTTGACGCCATTTATGTAGGAAACCGTTTGTGTTCAGATGGCGAGAAATTGGCTGCTCAGCATATAACGCCCAGCGGTGAGTCTACTGGGATGTCAAACGCGAGTCAAACGCTAGTTCAGGCCATCCGGCGAAGAGTTCTCATTGCCGCCGTCCGAAAGAAAATCAGCGATGTCGTGCACCAGCGTGATGGAAACCACCACCGCGGATCCAACCATGCCGACCAAAAACATAGGCACAAGAACGTGTGACAGCGCGCGGATCAGCAAATCCAACATGTCATCAATTCTATGCCTAACCGTGCCCACTAAGATACACAGTGCTAGACTCCACGCGATGCGCCTTCCAGCACTACGAACCGCGGCTCTTGTCATAGTTTCAACCCTGCTGCAGGTCTTGATCTTTCCTGTAGCAGGCCCCTTGCCGGCCTGGCGGGCGGCAATGTCGTGGTTTGCCATGGTGCCGTTGCTGTGGGCGTTGCTGCCGCAGGGGCGGGCTCGAGCGCTGCGCCAGGCTGCGGCCATCGGGTACAGCAGCGGCGTGCTCTGGTATCTGGGCACCTGTTACTGGGTGTATAGCACCATGCATGTCTACGGCGGCTTGTCAGCACCCATGTCGATGATCGCGTTAGTGCTGATGTGCCTGTATCTTGCGATCTACCATGCATTGTTTGGTGTGCTGGTAGGGCTGGTTGCAAGATTCAGCGTGCAGGCCGCCCTTTTCGCTTCGCCGGTACTGTGGATCGCAGTGGAACTGGCAAGGGCGCGCGTCACCAGCTTTCCCTGGAACCTGCTCGGCTATGCCCAAGTGGATAACTCCCTGCTGACACAGCTCGCGCCGTACACCGGCGTCTACGGCATCAGCTTCGTCCTGATGGCGGTGAATGCAGCGATTGCCGGTGCGTTGATTCTGCCGAAGCGACGTGTTCCCGCAACCATCGCGCTGGCCGCTGCTGTGGTGGCGACGGGCGTGCAGAACCTTGGTACCTGGATCAAGCCGGAGGCGCACATAGGCTCGCGGAAGTCCGTGTTGTTACAGCCGAACCTCGAGGTAGGTCCTGGCGGATCGCCGGAGATCGCATCCCTTGCCGCATCTTCGGCTGCACTTACGCTGCAAGCGTCGGCCCTGGATGATACGCCGACACAAATAGTTCTCTGGCCTGAGTCGCCGTCACCATTTCAGACGGATCGTGCAGAATTTACTGCGGCTGCGACCACGCTCTCCCGCGACTTACATGCACCCGTAATTTCCGGTGCAGTCGGTATCGTGCCGGAACCGGCATTGCGACGGGGCACCCGCGTGTATAACTCGGCGGTCCTGTTTACGCCGGAAAGCGGCATGGTCAGGCGCTATGACAAAATTCACCTGGTACCGTTCGGGGAATTTGTACCGTACGCAAACCTGTTTCAATTTGCCAGCGGTTTAACCCAGGCAGTCGGAGCCTTCGATCGCGGCACCAGCCGTGTCCCGCTCGCCGCGGGCAGTCATCGCTACGGCGTCTTCCTCTGCTATGAATCAATCTTCGGCGACGAGGTGCGGCGCTTTGTCGATGACGGTGCCGATGTGTTGGTCAACCTCTCGGACGACGGCTGGTATGGCGACAGCAGCGCCCCCTTTCAGCACATCAATATGGCTCGCATGCGAGCCATCGAGAACCGGCGATGGGTCCTGCGCGATACAAATAACGGCATCACGGCGTCCATCGACCCGAACGGCCGCGTCGTCGAAGCCATGCAGCGCCATCAACGCGGCGCGGTTGCCGTCCACTTCGAATACCTGCAGAACCTGACCTTCTACACGCGGCATGGCGACCTGTTCGCCTATGCCTGCACGCTGCTGGCCGCGTTGCTGTGTGGCTGGGTGTTCTTCATGCCGTCGCGGCAAAGTAGCCCGGCAAAGTAGACTGGTAACTATGTTGACTGATCTGGAATACGCTTACTCCCCTGTTCGTGACCGCGTGCGCGACCTGCGGGAGTATCTTTGACTCGCCTCGGCTGAAACGGCAACTTGCAGTTGTGGAAGCGGAGATCTCCGACCCCGCCGTGTGGGCTGATCCAGCTCGATCGCAGCCGTTGATGCGCGAACGCAAACGCCTCGAAACGCTGCTGGCAGATGATGCCGAACTGGCACGGCGCTCCGACGATACCGAGGCGTACTTTGAACTGGCGCGCGAAGGCGAGGACGTCGAAGCCGACCTGTCCCGTGCCATCCGTGAAATCGATGCATTCGCTGAGCAGCTCGATTCGAAGACCATGCTTTCCGATGAGAGCGACCCGCTCAACGCCATCGTGACCGTGCACCCCGGTGCGGGCGGCACGGAAAGCCAGGATTGGGCCGAAATGCTGATGCGTATGTACCTGCGATGGGCCGAGCGCGAGGGCTTCAAGACAGAAATCAACGAAATTCAGGACGGCGATGAGGCAGGTATCAAGTCCGCAACCTTCACCATCTCGGGGGAGTTTGCCTTCGGCTTGTTGAGCGGTGAAACCGGCGTGCACCGGCTGGTACGGATTTCGCCCTTCGATTCTGCTAAACGGCGGCATACCTCGTTCTCGTCGGTGTTCGTTTCGCCGGAAATCGATGACTCCATCGTCATCGACATCAAGCCGGATGAGCTCCGGATCGATACCTATCGTTCGGGTGGCAAGGGCGGCCAGCACGTCAACACGACCGACTCCGCGGTACGCATCACTCATCTGCCCACGGGCATCGTGGCCGGCTGCCAGAATGAACGCTCGCAACATAAGAATCGCGAACGAGCCATGAAGATGTTGCGTTCGCGGCTCTATGAGTACGAGCTGGACAAGAAGAAAGCAGTCAGCAGGAAGATTGAAGATTCAAAGCTGGATATCAAGTTCGGCTCCCAGATCCGCTCGTACGTTCTGCAGCCTTACCGCATGGCAAAAGATCTCCGCACACGTGTAGAAGTAGGCGATGTGGACCGCGTGCTTGACGGTGACTTACAGCCGTTTATCCGGGGCTTCCTGAAACTGCGTCGCGAGGGTGGCCAACCAGCAGAGATTGTCGAGGAGGATATCGATTAACCGCACGATGAATTCTTTCGCGTTCCGGTGCATCTGAAAGTGACTCATGGCAAAGCCGAATCTTGAAGACGAACTCAGAACCCAACTAAAGGGACTGCTGGACGGCGGCCAGGCGCACGCGAAGCTTGACGAAGCCGTTGCGGGCGTTCCCTTTGACTTACAGGGCCGTGTGCCGGACGGCTTGCCGTACTCGGCATGGCAACTGCTCGAACATATCCGCACCGCGCAGCGCGACATACTGGAATTCAGTGACAATGCCGCAGGCACTTACAAGCCCATGAAGTGGCCGGATGACTACTGGCCGAAAAGCGCCACGCCGCCGGATGACAAAGCTTGGGACAGCAGTGTCGCGGCCATGCGCGAGGATCGCGCGGCATTCGAAAAGCTGCTGCGAGAGCGCGATCTGATCGAGCCGTTTCCCTGGGGCGAAGGGCAGAACCTGCTGCGGGAGGCGCTGCTGATCGCCGACCATGAGGCCTACCATACCGGCGAACTGATCGTCCTGCGCAGGCTGCTGGGCGTGTGGCAGCCCAAAAAAGGTCATGCGTGAACGAGCCTGCCGTAATTGCCCGGATGCTGGCCGCGCAGACGATCGCAGTCGTGGGCCTATCTGGCGACCCGAACAAGCCGAGTCATTATGTTTCCGCCTACATGCAGGCGGCGGGCAAGCGGATCATGCCAGTCAACCCCGCGGAGCATAGCGTGCTCGGCGAACGTTGTTATGTTTCGCTGCGGGACCTGCCGGAAAAGCCCGACCTCGTGAATGTCTTTCGTCTGCCCCGCGCCATCCCAGCCATCATTGACGAGATGATCGAACTCGGATTTGACGCGGTCTGGATCCAGCAGGGCATACGGAATGACGAAGCGGTTGCAAAGGCGGAGGCAAACGGCATCCGCGTGGTGATGGATCGCTGCATCATGGTGGACCATCGCTTTTCACGCCGGCAAGACCTGTGAGACCCAACTTAGTTCCGTGCTCCTTGTAACGCCTACAATGCAGAGGATGATTCATTTGCGCAGTCTTCGCCTGCTGTTCGCGTTCCTGTTTGTCAGTCTGTCGTATGTTGCCAGTGCCCAGATTGGCACGACGCTCGGCGACGGCGGTCCGGGACCGGTGAAGGCGCAACACCTTACGGTCGAAATGGTCAGTGCTGGACCTGCGATCGCTCGCGGCGGCAAGCAGACCGTCGGCTTCGTCTTCGCCATGGAGGCCGGGTGGCATGTGTACTGGCGTAACGCTGGATTTGCCGGCTACCCGCCGCGCGTCACCTGGACGCTGCCGGCGGGAGTTACTGCGGGCGCGCTGCAGTTTCCGGCGCCTGAGCGGCTCACGCTCGACACGACGGCTGATTACGGTTACGAGGATGCGACAGCCTACCCGGTCAGCCTGGAAGCTGCCTCGAATGCCAAACCCGATAAGACAGGCAATGTCCATGTCGCGGCCAACCTGAACTGGCTGGTGTGCAAGCAGGTATGCATCCCCGGAAAGGCTACGCTCGGTCTCGATTTGAAGCTGGTGCCGGCGGGAACAAACGTCAGCCACGAAGGTGAGGGCGTGGGTGCGCTGGGCGCCGCTCTGAAGCAGATGCCGAAGCCGCTGCCGGCAAACTATAAATTCACCGCCATTAGCAGTGGCAACGACCTGGTGCTGACTGTCACCACCGGTACCAGACCCCAGGACGCCGAGTTTTACCCCATTGAAACCGACACGATTGCCGATACCTCGGAACAGCCCATCGATCTGCTGGAGGACGGCGTCCGCATCCACATGCAACGGGCAACAGCGTCCAAGGTCGCGCCGAAGTCTCTACACGGCCTGCTGAAGTTCGCGCCGGAAGAGACCTACGAGATTGACGTGCCGGTGGTTGCGGGCGCGCTGCCGCCGGCGAGGCCTGACGCTAAGTCGGTCGCGGGCATCACCGCGTTTAGCGCGATTGCCCTGGCGTTTGTCGGCGGCATGCTGCTGAACCTGATGCCGTGCGTCTTTCCCGTACTGTTTCTGAAAGCGTTGTCATTGCTGCAGACCTCGTCGGAGGAGCGGCATCGCGTGCGGTCGCATGGAGTGGCCTACACGCTTGGCATCGTGGCCTCGTTCTGGCTGGTGGTGGCGGTTCTGCTGGCGCTGCGTGCGGGTGGCAAGCAGTTTGGTTGGGGCTTCCAGTTGCAGTCACCTGGTTTCGTCGCGGTGCTGGCCGGGTTCCTGTTCTTCTTCGCACTATCGCTGGCGGGCATGTTCGATTTCGGCCTGACCCTCACCAGCACAGGCGGTTCGCTCGCGCAAAAGGGCGGCTACTCGGGCAGCTTTTTCACGGGAGTTTTGGCTACGGTGGTTGCGACGCCATGTGTCGGACCCTTCATGGGCGCGGCCATTGGCTTCGCGCTGGCTCAGCCCGCCATCGTCACCTTCATGGTCTTTACGTCATTGGCGCTGGGGCTGGCTGCGCCGTACATGGTCCTCAGCCTGCAGCCCGCGTGGGTGCGCCTGCTGCCCAAGCCAGGTGCCTGGATGGAAGTGCTGAAGCAGGTCACTGCGTTGCCGCTGTTCGCCACCGTCATCTGGCTGGTGTACATCTACGGCCGGCTCTTCAGCGGCGGCACGGATGCGTCGGAAGGCATCAGCCGGATCGCCTGGCTGCTCGCCGGCCTGATGCTCATCGCGATTGCCGCGTGGGTGCTTGGCCGCTGGCCGGCTCGACGATTCAGCACGATTGCGGCGACGTTGATCGCGGTATGCGCGCTCGCGCTGCCGCTCTCCGCGTCGCGCGAAACTACCGGAGGCACTGTCTGGCAACCGTTCTCGGCAGAGGCGGTGAAACAGGCTCGAACGGACGGCAAGGCAGTCTTCGTGGACTTCACCGCGGCATGGTGTCTGAGCTGCCAGGTGAACGAGCGGGTCGTGCTCAAGTCCAGCGACGTGGAGAAGCAGTTCCGTACAGGAAATGTGGTTCCAATGCGGGCCGACTGGACCCAGTACGACGAGAAGATTACCGCCGCACTGCAGGCCGTAGGGCGAAGCGGCGTGCCGACCTACATCATCTATCCGGCGAACGCTGCCGCGCCCCCGGACGTGCTGCCTGAGGTGCTCAGCAAGGGAGTCGTGCTCGACGCCATGAAGCGCGACCTCAAGCGATAACGGCGACGTCGACAGATGTGACGGCTATTGGGATTCTTGTGCGGCCTCGCGCAGGCGCTCGATCTCGTCCATGCGCTGTCCAAGTTGACGCTCTCGACCCTGGTCTGTGGGCCGGTAGTACCTGCGATCTTCGAGGCCCTCGGGCAGGCATTGCATGGCAGCAACGCGCCCAGGTACATCGTGCGCGTACTGGTATTCCTTGCCGTAGCCGAGCTCTTTCATCAGGCGTGTGGGAGCGTTGCGGAGGTGTAACGGAACGGGTTGCGCCCCGGTTGCGTTCACGTCGGCCATCGCCTCCGCAAAGGCCACGTACACCGCGTTAGATTTGGGTGCGAGCGCGAGGTAAACGACGGCCTGGGCCAGCGCGAGTTCGCCCTCTGGCGAACCCAGCAGGTGCATGGCCTGCTGGGCGGACAGCGTAAGATTCAGCGCCTCAGGAGCGGCAAGGCCGATGTCTTCGACGGCCATGCGGACCACGCGGCGCGCAATGTACATGGGGTCCTCGCCGGCGGCCAGCATGCGTCGCAGCCAGTAGATCGATGCATCTGCATCGGAGTTGCGGACGCTCTTGTGCAGGGCCGAGATCAGGTCGAAGTGCTGCTCGCCACCCTTGTCATACAGCAGGGTGCGCTGCTGCAGCGCCTCTGCAACGGCCTCGCGCGTCAGCGTGCGTTCGCCTCGGCCTTCAAGAAGATACACCGCAGTTTCTAGGGCGTTCAGCGCGTACCGCGCGTCGCCGTTACTGTAGCTTGCAATGCTGTTTAGCGCGTCTTCATCAGCAACCATGCCGAGCTTGCCGAGGCCGCGCTCCTCGTCGAGCAACGCGGTCTGCAGCAGGGCAATGATTTCCTCCTCAGAGATTGCCTGCAGTACGTAGACGCGGCAACGCGAGAGGAGTGCGGCGTTGATCTCAAACGAAGGATTTTCGGTGGTGGCGCCGATCAGCCGCAGCGCGCCCCGTTCGACATAGGGCAGAAAAGCGTCCTGCTGCGCCTTGTTGAAGCGGTGGATCTCATCGACGAACAGGATCGTGCGCAGGCCGTGCGCCGCGCCCCGTTCCGCATCGACCATGACCTGCTTGATCTCCTTGATGCCGCTGGTCACGGCTGAGAACTCGATAAAAGTGGCGCTTGTCGTCTTCGCGATGATCTTCGCGAGCGTCGTCTTGCCGGTGCCGGGCGGTCCCCAGAAGATCATGGAGCCGGTCTCGCCGCGCTCGATCGCGAGGCGCAACGGCTTGCCGGGACCCACCAGGTGCCCCTGGCCCGCGAACTCGTCCAGTGACCGCGGACGCATGCGTTCGGGCAGGGGGACATCGCGGGTCGCGGGCTTTTGCCGCTCTGGCTCAAGCGAATCGAAGAGGCTCACGACGGTCCTCGCAATCGTTGCTGAGATGCCTCATACAGCAGCAGGGAACCGGCCACGGCAGCGTTCAGGCTTTCCGTCGGGCCGGTGGTGGATAGGGTGATGCGTGCGTCCGCCAGGCGCAGCATGTCGGCGGAGACGCCTGCGCCTTCATTGCCGATCACCAGAACGGAGGTT
Organism: uncultured Novosphingobium sp.; assembly: GCA_964658845.1. Lineage (GTDB taxonomy): Bacteria > Acidobacteriota > Terriglobia > Terriglobales > Acidobacteriaceae > Terriglobus. The sequence goes on from CBAAAE010000035.1 coordinate 20,387, forward strand.
GCGCGCAGGTCAGCAAGATGCGCAGGAGTTCCGTCGCGCGCGACTGCAGCGTAGATGCGTGCGCGGATCGCCTGCAGTCCTCCGAGCAACGCGTGATCCCAGCGGGGCAGCGGCACGCGGAAGGCGGCGCCGGCGGAGGCGCGAAGGCTCTTGCCGTTCCACGGGTCCACGGTGTTCTCGGTAATGGCCACGGCAGCGGCTCCGAAGGCCTCTGCCGAGCGGATCAGCGTCCCTAGATTTCCCGGATCCTGCAGGCCGTCCGCCACCATTAGCAGGTCGCCGGTACGCGGCACGTACCCAGCCAGCGGCCGGTCGAGGATCGCGGCGACGCCCTGCGCCTGCTCGGTTGCGGCGGCGCTGTCGAAGGCTTCGCGTGCGACCAGCAGAACCTCCTTCACCGCGTCGTTGGATAGTGCGTCGACCAGCGAGGCCTGGTCTTCACGAAGGTAGACCGTCGTGAGCGTCAGCCCGCTGGCCATGGCTTCACGCAGCAGGTGGAAGCCCTCGATGCCAATGGTCTCGCCGCGCCGCGATTGCAGCGCCGAACGCAGGGCGCGCAAGCGGGGGTTTGTCCGGCTGGTGATCCGATCGGGCATCAAGCGGATTCTACGCGTTGAGAAACCCCGCTCGGGCGGGCACATGGTCAG
>CBAAAE010000036.1:0-20875 GCA_964658845.1 uncultured Novosphingobium sp.
TAGGCAAAGATCCGCATGAAGTCGCCGATACGAAACGGCAGAATGTTGTTCGCTGCCAGGCTGGTCAGCAGCACCCGCACGCACGCGATGTACCGCGCGTGGAAGAAACGCAGCATGTACCACCAGCGATAGCCGCGAATCACGTAGTCCATCACCAGGAACGAAACCAGAACCGGAATCCACCATGGGCCGACGATCCGCATGTTTCGCAGATGGTCCACCCTTAGGTTCCGAAGAACTCTCCACAGAAAATACCCGGAGATGGCGAACCCGGGAATCAGTTTCCAGAGATTCCGGGCGTGGTGAGTGGCCGGCTCGGTCAAGCGGCGCACCGTGCTGCGAAACGTTGAGCGAAATGAAGTACAGGCAGCGGAATACCCTGCGCGGCGAAAGGCGTCATCGCTTCCGATTATACGAAGAGGCGGTCGAAATCAGCGTCCTACTATCTGAACAGGACCCGTTATGGTCCATCGGAGTCCATGGCTACTGTTATAACTATGCCCGCCACGCAGCGGCAGACAGCCGTTCTGCGCGGACCCACTTCCGAAATGGCTTCGGTGGCGCTGTGCACAGCGCTCGCGTTCCTGCTGCTGGGCTACCATCCCGCGGCGGAAGACGGCGGCATCTACGCTGCTGCTGCAGCTCTGCGGCTTGACCCCACGCTGTTTCCTGCAGAGCGCGGTTTCGCCATCGCGCATACCGCACGCAGCCTTTTCATACCCGTGCTGGCCGGCTTGACGCGGTTGCTGCACCTGCCGCTGCCCACCGTTCTGCTTGCGGTGTATATCGGGTCCATCGCCGCAACACTCGGTGCCGTATGGTTGCTGCTGAAAGAGCTTTTCATTGATTGGTCAACCCGGTTCTGGGTGCTGCTGACCTTTGCCGTATCCATGGGCATGCCCATCGCTGGAACGTCGCTCTACCTGTTCGACCCATACTTGACGGCGCGATCCATCTCGACACCGCTGCTGCTGCTTGCGCTGACTTACCTGCTGCGCCGTCGCACCTGGCTGACGGCCGCCTGCCTGCTGGTTGCCCTGTTGCTACACCCGATGATGACGACTTGGGCGCTGGTCGTCTTCTTGGCCCTGCTGGCACGCCGCAGCGCCCGCCCCGTGGCCTTCACCTGGCTGCTTGTCGCCGGAACTCTGGCCGCGATGGGTGCCGTGCAGTGGCTGGGACCGGTCGACAGCGTTGCTGAGCGCGCCGCATCGCTGAGCCGCGACTACTGGTTCCCCGCGCAATGGGCCTGGTACGAGCTGCTTGGATTGGCAGCACCACCCATCCTTCTGCTGTTGGTTGCCTGGAATCGAAGCGCGATCGACAGGCCAGCCCTTCGACAGCTTGCAGTTGCAACTGCTACTGCCATGGCGGTGACTGCCGTCGGCGCGCTCTGTTTGGTCCACACCACGAATGACAGCCTGCTGCTGGCACGCGTGCAGCCACTGCGTCTGCTGCACCTCGTCTACTGCATCTTTGTACCAATCCTTGCGGGATGTCTGCCGTCTTTCGGTCGATGGCGTTCGATCCGCCTGCAGCCAGTGATCTGCCTGCTGGCAGCAAGCAGCCTGCTGCTGATGCAACGGCAGATTTATGGTGGCTCCGATCACATCGAGCTGCCGGTCCAAGCGACGAGAAACGGCTACGAATGCGCGTTCGCCTGGGCGGGACACAATACGCCGAAGGACGCCCTGTTTGCGCTGGACGCGCAGTACACCACAGCCCTCGGCGAGAACGCCCAGCTCTTCCGCGCCGTTGCCCTGCGCAGTTCCCTGCCAGACGCGGCCAAAGACGGCGGCATCAGCTCGGTGGTCCCGCAGCTCGCGGACGCCTGGTACGCGGCCGCACATGCGCAGACCGGGCTCGCTGATCTTGATGACCGCGATCGAGCCGCACGCGTGCGTCCGCTCGGCGCCACATGGATCATTCTGCCTGCATCCAGCACGACCCACTTCCTTTGCCCATACCGGAATAATGCCGCGCAAGTCTGCAGACTGCCGTGAGCACTTAGCTGTCCGAGGTGATGCTGACTGTCTCCGGTGTCTTCATCGGTACGCAATGCTCATCCGCCAGGACCAGATGCCGATCCAGCAGGTCGATGCCGAAGTCGATCTGCTGCTTCGTAATGATCAGCGGCGGCGCGATGATGATATGCGAGACCCAGGCCTGCACCGTCATGCCATCGGCAACGCACTTTGCCGCAATCTGATCCACCAGCAGGGGTTTGCCGCTTACCTTGTCGGCATAGGTCGCAAAGGGTTCTTTCGTTACCCGGTCTTTTACAAGATCGATGGCCCAGAACAGGCCTTTGCCGCGCACATCGCCAATCGCCAAGTGCTTACGCTTCAGCTCGCGCAGCTTCTCGCCAAGGTACGGACCAAGCTCTGCGGAACGCTCCACCAGGCCCATGCGCTGCATCTCGCGGATCGTCGCGACGGCCGGTTTCAACGTCAGCGGATGCGCCTCGTAGGTGTGGCCGTGCGCAAAATAGTGATCATCAAAATAAGTGGCAATCGGCTCGCTGGTGGCACACAGACCCAGAGGCACATACGCGCTGGTAATACCCTTCGCGGTGACGAGAATATCGGGCGTCACGCCCCAGTGCTCCATCGCAAACCACTTACCCGTGCGACCCCACCCTGTCATCACTTCGTCGGCAATCAGCAGCACCTTGTGACGTGTGCAGATCTCACGCAGTCTTGGCATGTACTCATCCGGTGGAGCGATGACACCATTCGTCCCAACGATCGGCTCCACAATCACCGCGGCCACATCGCTCTCATTCAGGATCATGTGCTCGATGTAGTTGGCACACGCGATGCCGCAGGTGGGATGGTTCTGCCCCAGCGGGCAACGGTAGCAGAACGCCTCCGGAGCGAAGATGACCCCCGGCAGCTTGCCGCCCGGCTCCATCGCCCACCGGCGCGGATCGCCAGTCGCTGCAATGGATCCGGAGGTGGATCCGTGATAACTACGATACCGTGCAATGATCTTGTTCTTGCCGGTGTACATCCGCGCGATCTTGAAGGCTGCCTCATTCGCCTCGGTGCCGCTGGTTGTAAAGAAGAACTTCTTCAAACCCTGCGGCAAGACACTCAGCAGCAGTTGCGAAAGCTCTGCACGCGCGGCGGTCGCATACCCCGGCATGGCATAGCTCAGCTCCTGGGCCTGCTGCGCAATCGCATCGATCACCGCCTGGTTCTTGTGCCCAAGGTTCGAGCACATCAACTGTGATGAAAAGTCGAGATATTTTTTTCCGTTACCGTCGGTGATGTAACAGCCTTCCGCATCCGCGATGTGCATCGGCATCCAGCCCCTTTGAAAGCGCCATGTGCCGTAGTTGAGCGTGCGTGTCAGATCGACGATCTGCTGCGAGGTAAGGATTTCGCCTGTAGGTGCATCCACGATGATGTTTCCTGAGGTTAAGGGTGTTGCAGTTGGGTAAGTTGTTTTGCCGGTGCCAGCCGCATCAGCAGGAGGTACAGCGCGCCGCTCAGAAAGAAGCCGACGAACCATGCGTAGTCATACAGAAAGCGAAGCTGGGGAACAAGCAGACCGATCAGCGCGGCCACCACTCCCGCAACCAGCGCCGCGATGGCCCGGGGATTGATGCCGCTCCTGTACTCGTAGGGTCCGCCACGATGATACAAGGCCGACACCTCAAGCTTCGTGCGGCGCAGCAGGAAGTAGTCAGCCACCATGATACCGGCCACCGGCCCCAGCAGTCCCGAGTAACCAATAAGCCAGCCGAAGATGTAGTTGCCGAACGAAGACATCAGCTTCCACGGCATCATGGCTAGGCCCAGCAAACCGGTAATCATGCCCCCGGTGCGGAAACTGATCAGCCGTGGAGCGAGGTTAGAGAAGTCATTCGACGGCGACACCACGTTCGCACCGATATTCACATTCAGGGTCGCCACAAGAATGCAGACCAGGGCAACACCCGCAATAACAGGCTGATGAAATCGGCCTATCAAATCAATCGGATTCCACACCGGCTCACCGAACAGCACCGTAGACGCCGACGTGACCGCAATGCCGATGAAGGAGTACAACACCATCGAAACTGGCAGGCCGAACGCCTGACCAACGATCTGCGATTCCTGGTTCTTCGAATAGCGCGTGAAATCAGGAATGTTCAGCGACAGCGTTGCCCAGTAACCCACCATCGCGGTAAGTGACGGAAAGAAGAAATGCAGAAAGCTGCCCGTGCTTGTGAAATGGCTGGGAGCCGCCAGCATCGGGCCGAAGCCGCCCGCCTTGCGCAGCATCCACACCAGCAGGATCAGCGACATGACCAGCATGAAAGGCGCGGAATAACTCTGCAGAAAACGAATACTCTCAACACCGCGCCAGACCACCACCATGTTCAGCAGCCAGAAGCCAAGAAAGCACACCCAGAGCGACACCGGCCGGGCTGCAAGAGCGGGCGCGATGACGCCGAGCATGGCATGGATCGACTGGCCGCCGATCCAGCTTTGAATGCCGAACCACCCACACGCTACGATCGCACGCAGCATCGCAGGCAGGTTTGCTCCACGCAGACCGAAGCTGGCGCGCACAAAGACAGGAAACGGTAGCCCAGACCGCGCACCGGCGTGCGCATTCAGAATCATGGGCACGCACACGATCGCGTTGCCAAGCAGGATGGTGAGGATTGCCTGCTTCCAGTTCATACCGCCCGCTATCAGCGACGAGGCGAGCATGTAAGTGGTTACCTCCATCGACATGCTGAACCAAAGCGCGATGAAGTTGTAAGTCGTCCACGTCCGCTGCGCCGGCAGCGTCGGTGCAAGATCATCGTTAATCAGAGTGTTGTCCGGTGCGGTCGTCAGGGTCACCATCAGACAAAGCCTCCAGCGTTGGCCACACGCTTGATGAAGCGTCCCCGACCCGTGCTGCCAATCCATTGGCCGCCGTCCACCACCAGTTCCCCGCGCGAAAATACCTTGCTGGTGTTGCCTCGCACAGTCCAGCCTTCGAACATGTTGTAGTCTGTTGCCATGCGCTGTGTCGCTGCCTGAATGGTGTACTCGACCGCGGGGTCCCACAGCAGAATATCCGCGTCCCTGCCCGCTTTCAGCTCGCCTTTCCCCTGCATGCCGAAGATGCGTGCGGGCGCCGTTGCCGACAATTCAACGAAACGCTCCGGCGTAATGCGACCGCTGTTCACGCCGAAATGCCACAGGATCTGCATACGATTCTCGATCCCCGGACCGCCGTTCGGAATTTTCGTAAAGTCATGTTGGCCAAGCGCCTTCTGCTCCATACGGAAGGGACAATGATCCGTGCTGACGACGCTCAGTGAACCATCCGCGAGCGCGTCCCACAGCGGCGCATGATTCTTTTTTTCACGCAGTGGTGGCGTAAAGACAAACTTCGCTTCGTCCCAGCTCTTACCAGGCATCTGCTCTTCAAGGGACAGCACGAGGTACTGCGTGCAGGTCTCTGCCAGAGCCCGCGCATAGTGCTGTTGCGCGTGCCGCAACTCCCGCAGCGACTCCTCATTGGACAGGTGCACGATATAAACGGCGCAGCCTGTCATCTCAGCCAGCGCGATAGCGCGGTGCGTTGCCTCAGCTTCTGCTTTGGCTGAACGCGAGTGCGCATGAAAGTGCGGTGCGGTCTTGCCCTCAGCGAGATACTGCGCCACGACAACGTCAATCGCAGAGCCATTTTCTGCGTGGATACAACACAGCGCATCCAGCGTCGCAGCACGCTGCATCACGCGGAACATCAGGCCGTCATCAATCATCAACACGTCGGGATAGGCCATGAACAGCTTGAAGCTTGCAATGCCCGCGCGAATCATCTGGGACATCTCGTCTAGCGTCTCGCCGTTTGGTCCTAGGTCTGTAATAGCCATGTGTAGCGAGTAATCAATGCACGCTTTGTCCTTTGACTTTGCAAGCCAGGTATCGAGCGCCTCATGCAGTGTGTGACCGCGCGATTGCAGGGCGAAATCGATCACAGAAGTCGTTCCGCCAACCGCCGCTGCAATCGTGCCGGTGCGGTAGTCATCCGCGGAAACAGTACCGCCGAAGGGCATGTCGAGATGCGTATGCACATCGATGCCGCCAGGCATGACAAGCAGGCCTGTAGCATCGACCACCGTGTGATTTGCGGCGTCAATCGCGGGTGCAACCAGGGCAATCTGCTCGCCTTCAATCAGCACATCCGAGCGCGTCTGGCCCTCTGCCGTAACGACGGTTCCGTTCTGGATGAGTGTGCTCATGTTGTCGATGTTATCCGTTCGTTGTAACTTCGCACGATACCGAGGACGGTGTAAGTCCGTCCGCTGTGCGCTGCTCCCAGGTGTAGTGCGGCAGGCCGTTGTCTACTCGATCCATGGTGATGCAATGCTCCACAGGGCAGACCAAGGCGCAAAGGTTACAGCCCACGCAGTGGTCTTCGTCCACACGCGGAATGCGGTGGAGCGGTGTTGCAGCGGAGTTTGCGCCGACGCCGTCCGGATCAAGCTTCGAGATAGGTGTCGCGGTGACGCTGCGCATCGTCTCCGCCAGCAGCATGGCTGGAGTGCGCGTGGTATCAGGTGCAGCTGCTACCCGGTCGGTGTGAATGCACTGGTGCGCCCCGTCCCAGCAGGCGGTGTAACAGAGTTGGCAGCCGATGCACTTATCCGCATGAATATGCGCGACCACCTTGTAATTCATATTGAGTTGTTTCCACTCGCGCATGTTCGCCAGGCTCAGGCCACAAAAATCATCGATGGCTTCAAAGCCCTTTTCAGCCATCCATTGCAGCAGGCCGTCCGCCATGTCTTCCACTATGCGATAACCGTAATGCATTGCCGCGGTGCACACCTGCACGTTGCCAGCCCCCAGCAGGAGGAATTCCGCAGCATCACGCCAGCTGCCGATGCCACCGATACCACTGAGCGGCAGCACGGCTTCCGGGTCGCTCATCACCTGCTGCACCATATTCAGCGCGATAGGCTTCACGGCCGGTCCGCAGTAACCGCCATGCGTACTTTTGCCGTCGACCACGGGCCGCGCCTGCAGCGTGTCTAAGTCAATGCCGGTAATAGAATTGATCGTATTAATGGCAGACAGAGCATCTGCACCGCCGCGCTTCGCCGCTCGCGCAGGCATACGAATGTCGCTGATGTTAGGCGTCAGCTTCACGATGACAGGCGTGCGCGCCTTTTCCTTGACCCAGCTCGTGATGCGCTCCGCATATTCCGGCACCTGCCCCACGGCGGAGCCCATGCCGCGCTCGCTCATGCCATGAGGGCAGCCGAAGTTCAACTCGAGTCCGTCGGCACCCGCGTCTTCGACCTTCGCGACAATGTCGTGCCAGGCATCGCGCTCGCTCTTCACCATCAACGACGCAATTACGACGTGCCTTGGGTAGCGCCGCTTCACCTCTGCAATTTCACGCAGATTCACAACGACTGGCCGGTCGCTGATCAGCTCGATGTTGTTCAGGCCCATCATGCGGCGGCCCTCCCAATCAATGCTGGAGTAGCGTGACGAAACATTCGTGACCGGCTCGCCAATGGTCTTCCAAACGGCACCGCCCCAGCCCGCGTCGAAGGCACGCATGATCTGCTCGCCGCAGTTGGTCGGCGGCGCAGAGGCAAGCCAGAAAGGGTTCAGGCAATCGATGCCGCAGAAGGTATTCCTAAGCGTCGGCATGCGCTGCCTCCCCTGCGTCGGCCAGCAGATACGCAGCCATGCTGATACCCGCGCGCTTGCCGTCGGCTACTGCATCCACTACTTCGCGTCCACCGTTGGTGCAGTCGCCGCCCGCAAATATCTTCCGGTGCGATGTCTGTCCGGTCACGCGATTCAACACAATACGTCCCCGCTGGGTCTGCACCATGCCGTCGAGAAACGCCGTGTGCGTAGCCTGTCCAATGGCAAGCACCACCGTGTCGGCCGGCAGCATAAAGACAGAGTCATCCCCTGCGGCAAGCGAGCCATCAGGCTGCATGCGCTGCAGACGCACACCTTCCACGTGAACCTTCGCGACGATCTCCACCGGCTGCACGAACCACTCGAATCGAACACCCTCACGCACCGCATGCTCGTACTCGAATGAGAAGGCGGAGATCTGATCGGGGCCGCGTCTATAAATTACGGTCACACTCTCCGCTCCCAGCCGAACCGCGGCGATCGCGGCATCGACGGCCGTGTTACCCGCACCAACAACCACCACGCACCGGGGAGCGGCCGTGATACGCCCCTCCTTATAGCCTGCAATTAAATCCAGCGCATCAGTAACATCCGCATGATCCTCACCGGGGATGCCAAGGCGATGGATTCCACCAAGCCCGACCCCGAGAAAGACAGCATCATGCTCGCGCAGGAGACTCTGCAGGCCTGCAGCATCAACGGCCGTGTCGCCACGAATCTCCGCGCCAAGGTCCGCGATCAACTGTACCTCGTGCAGAGCCACGCCGAACGGCAGCTTGTACTCGGCAATGCCATACGTGTTCAGGCCGCCGGGCAATGGGCGCGCGTCGTAGAGCGTCGCTGCTATGCCGTGCCGCCGCAACTCCGCGGCACAGGCCAGTGACGCGGGTCCGGCGCCGATCAGTGCAACCCGCTTGCCTGTGTCCGCCGCCGGTGTAAATGGCAGCGGCAGCTTCGCACCGTGCAGGCCGTCCATGGCATGCCGCTGCAGCAGGCCGATCTTGATGGGCTGCATGTTCTGGCGATGCAGCACGCACGCTCCCTCGCACAACACTTCCACGGGACAGGCGCGCGCGCAGCTCGCACCCAGGATGTTCGCGCTAAGGATCGTCCGTGCCGACCCGATGCGGTTGTCATGCGCGATCTTGCGGATGAACGTCGGCACATCGATGTGGGTGGGGCAAGCCTGCATGCATGGCGCGTCAAAGCAGTACAGGCAGCGGTTGGCCTCGGCGATGGCGCTCCCCTGCGTCAACGCAGGCCGGTAGTCGGCAAAGCGCTCGTCGGGCGGGCCGGCGGCGTCAGCGTAGCTCATAGCCGTTCCCTGCTGCGGCGAGTCCGCGATGGCTGCTGCATTGGATCAACAGGCTGCTCCTCTGGAACGGTGATTTTGAGGTGCGGGAGTCGTGATTATTGCACCGATCCTATCCGCGCGCGATGACTAGATGGAGTCCGAAGGCTGAGAGACGATCCAATCGATCGTCTTGCGTGCCAGTCGATGCAGCGCTCTCACCGCCATCTTGAGGTGCTCCTCTGCGGTGTCCTCAAGCTTGTTATGACTCAATCCGTTGAGCGATTGCACAAACAGCATCGCCGTCGGAATGCCCGCTCGCGAAACCTCCGCAGCATCATGCAGCGGACCTGACGGCAGCCCGTACGAGGTCCCGGCAACTTCGACAACAGCCTCTTCCGCCAGGCCGATCAGGTGCGCATGAAAGGGCACGGGCTCAATGCTCCAGATACGCGACCACGCCACGGTGCAGCGCTCCTCCTCAGCAAATCGGCGGCTTGCCACCTGCGCCTGCTCCAGCATGCCGGCGAGCACATCCGCATCCAGGTCGCGCATGTCCAGCGTCGTCTCGCAGCGCCCCACAACGGCGGTCACGATGCCGGGATATGTTTTTACAGACCCCATCGTTGCAACCGCGTCCGCGTGCTGCAGGGCGATGGGCCTGATCTCCAGCGCAAGCTTCGCCGCAGCCGCCAGCGCGTCGTGCCGAAGGTCCATCGGCGTCGATCCGGAGTGCGCCTCCTGGCCATGAAACGTGATCGCGTGCCGCTCCACACCCTTGGTGCCACGCACGACGCCCAGCGGCAGACCCATGCGCTCCAGCACAGGTCCCTGCTCGATGTGGAGTTCGAGGTACGCCGCCGCGTTCTTCTGCCGGCTCGCACACGCCGCGATGTCGTCGATGGCGATGCCGCAGCCGAGGAGTGCCGCCTCCATCGTGATGCCGTCTTTGTCCGCGCGGGCACGGTCCGCCTGCACGCTGTGCATCCCGGCGAATGCGGACGATCCGAACAGGCTTCGGCCAAACCGTGCACCCTCCTCATCGGCCCAATCGACCAGGCGGATGGTGACCGGCGGCTTGCCGTCGAACTCGCTGCTGACGGCGCGCAGCACTTCCAGCCCCGCAAGCACACCCAGGCAGCCGTCGAGCCATCCGCCGTTCGGCACCGAGTCGAGGTGTCCGCCAAGGATCAGTGCCCGTTCGCTGCTGCCGCGCAGCGTGATCCAGACGTTGCCCGCCTCGTCACGCTCGCGCGTCACAGGCAAGCCCGCAAGCCTGCCCGCAAACCAGTCGCGCGCGGCCTGCCAGACGGGTGTCCATGCCACGCGCTGCGCGCCGTTCTCGTCGCCGGTCAGCGAGCGCAGTTCTTTCAACTCCGACAGGGTGCGATCCGCATCGAGGGCCATGAGCGATGGTACCCGGAAAGACGGATTGCTCTGTTGCTGAGACCACGATGGCTGCCCGTCGCATGATCTGCGGCAACGTGCATAATGACCTGTGGCAACGCTTGCAGCAGCAAAAGCAACAGCCCGCAGGATCTTGAAACATATGCCTTATTTCCTGGCCATGGATGCCGGTGGAACCCGCACCACATACCTGCTTGCCGATGAGAGCAGCGTGCTTGCGCGCGTGGAAAACGGCACCATTAAACTTATCCGCACCTCGGCGGAAGTTGCGACAGCGAACCTGCACGCCGCCCTCAATGAACTCGAAAAGCTCTCAGGCCTCTCCGTGCGCGAGGTCTGCTGCACCTGCGTGGGTGCAGCGGGGATTTCGATTCCGCTGGTCACCGACTTTATGCGGCTGGAACTGGGGCGGCGCGTGGGCGGCGACCTGTTGATGCTGGGCGACGTGGAGATAGCTCTCGACGCTGCCTTTCCCGGTGAATCCGGCCTGCTGGTGCTCGCCGGGACCGGGTCGAATGCGGCCGCGCGCACGCTCGACGGCCGGGTGACAACGGCCGGCGGCTACGGCCCCGTGCTATCCGATCAGGGTTCGGGGCATCGCATCGGTTCGCAGGCTCTTCGCGCCGTCTTTCTGGCGATCGACGAAGGCCGGCCAAACGCGCTGCTTGGCGCGATTCTCGCCTACTGGCAGCTAGAAACGTCGGACGACCTGGTGTCCTATGCAAATACGTGTCCGGCGACCGAACTGTCATCGCTGTCACGTGTGGTGCTGCAATGCGCGGAAGCCGGCGACGCACTCGCCGGGGAGGTGCTGCGGCAGGAGGGCGAAGATCTCGCGTACCTTGCGGCGCTGCTGCACCGCCGCCTGCTGCTTGCTGACGGCGTTGCATGGCAGCCGAGAGTCGCGTTCGCGGGCAGCATCCTGCAGCACGTGCATCCCCTGCGTGACGCCCTGCTGACCGCCCTGCGCAGAGACATCCCAGACCTGTACGCCGCACCCGGCGTAGTCGATCCGGTGATGGGAGCGCTGTGGCGTGCGCGTCACCGGGCGATGATCGCACGCTGACGCCTGCCGGCAGCACGGTGCGCTCTTACGGCGTTCTCGCGTGTAGAGATTCGCCCGATCTGCTTGTACGCTATAAGAAAGACCAAAGCATCTTCCCAGAGGCTCAATGGACGTCCCTTCCCGTTTCAAGGTAGCCACGGTCACGCTCTCAGCCACAGTGGCCGTGCTCTGCTGGAGCGCCAGCCGCCTGCCCACGACCTTTGCAGCACAGGCTTTGACACAGCCAGGACCCACCGCTCCGCAGGCAGCCCCGGCTCGTCCAGGTGCCTTCAACGCCGGCATGGAACGTGCGCCGGAGGATCCCGAGCAGGTGGCGCGCGGCAAGACGTTGTTCAGCCTCAGCTGCCAGGCCTGCCACGGATCGGATCTGCGTGGAGGTGACATGGGCGGACCCAACCTGCTGCGGTCTCAGGTGGCCCTCAGCGATCAGCACGGCGAGTTGATTACGCCGATCATCCACGGCGCACGCCAGGCTCAAGGCATGCCGAACATCGGTCTTAATGACGCAGACGCCAACGCCGCAGCAGCGTACGTCCGCAGCGTCGTTGGTAGCATCAAGGGCCAGGGCATGCCGCCCGGAGAACTTAAGCCGCTGAACATCGTGGTGGGCGACGCTGCGCACGGACAGGCCTACTTCACGGCGCACTGCGCCTCGTGCCACTCCACTGCCGGCGATATGCAGCACATTGCAGACAAGTACGCCGAACCGAAGACGCTGCAGGCGCGCTGGATCGCCGGCGGACGCCCCACCTCGCCTGACGCCGTTGGGAACAAGACGAGTGTCACCGTCACCACCGCTCCTGGCCAGTCCGTGACCGGAACGCTGGTGCACATCGATGACTTCTTCGTTACGATCCGGCTGACCGACGGCACCGAACAAAGCTTCCGCCGCAAGGGCGATGTACCGAAAGTCGTGGTGCACGATCCGCTGCAGGCCCATCGAGACATGATGGCCATGTACACCGACCGTGACATCCACGATGTGACCGCCTACCTGGTGACCCTCAAGTGAACATGAAACGCGCGCTCTCCATCGCTCTGCTCGCCTTATCGACCGCGGCACCTGCTCTCCTCCATGGCCAGCAGCTTGGCGTCACTCCCCAGGATCTGTTGAAGCCCCTGACGAAATCGTGGCCCACCTACAACGGCGATTACACCGGCAGGCGTTACAGCGCGCTGTCGCAGATCAACCGGCAGACGGTCGATCACCTGTCCATGGCGTGGTCGTCGCAGTTGACCCCCGGTAATGAAGGATTCGCGCAGAACGCCAGCGGCGTGAAGGTCCCGGTGCCGCTGCAAACCGGTGGAGAGGGTCCGGGCAACATCAACATCCGCTCCGGCTCCATCAAGGGCTCTGTGCTTGCCGTGGACGGCACGCTCTACGTCACCATGCCCGACAACGCGTGGGCGCTGGATGCGCGCGACGGCCACCCGCTGTGGCACTACTACTGGAAGACCAAGGGCGGCACACATATCGGCAACCGCGGCTTCGGCATGTGGAACGGATACCTGTTCATGGAGACGCCGGATGACTACCTGGTGAGCCTGGACGCGAAGACCGGCAAGGAGCGCTGGCACAAGATGATCGCCGGCGTGGAGCAGGGCTATTTCTCCACGGCGGCGCCCATCGTCATCGGCAATCATGTGCTGGTAGGGGTAGGCAACGATATTGATTCGCCGGGATTTCTACAGTCCTTCGATCCGGAAACCGGCGATCTGCAGTGGAAGTACTTCACCGTCCCCATGCAGAAGGGTGATGCAGGCCTGGACACATGGGCCAGCCTGGACGCAGCACGGCACGGCGGCGCGCAGACCTGGATCACCGGCGCGTACGATCCCGCGACCAACCTCTACATCTTCGGCACGGGCAATCCAACGCCCGCCTACACCACCGGCAAGCGCGGCGAGGGCGACAACCTGTTCACCTGCTCGCTGGTCGCTCTGAATGTCGATACCGGTAAGATGGCCTGGTACTACCAGACTTCGCCGCACGACATGCACGATTACGACTCGGCACAAACGCCCGTGCTGTTCGACGGCATGTTCAACGGCAAGATGCGCAAGATGGTCGCCACAGCCGCGCGCAACGGCTATTACTTCACGCTGGATCGGGTGACCGGCGAACACCTGGTAACCAGCAAGTACGGCGCCGACACCAACTGGGCCAAGGGCCTGACTCCCACGGGCGGCCCGCAGCACGACCCGGAGAAGGACGCGACCGTAGCCGGTTCGCTGGTCTCGCCCAGCTCAGGAGGCACCATCAACTGGCAGCCCGTAGCTTTTTCGCCGCTGACCGGCCTGCTGTACACCTATGAACTAAACGGCTTTGTCATGGTCTACCTGACCGATCCGGATCCCCGCGGCTCCATGGGCCTTGGCGGCAAGGAAGAGGTCCCCGTAGGCAATACTGGCAGCTATCTAACGGCCATCGATTATGCCACCGGCAAGTCGCGCTGGCGGCACAAGCTATACGGCAACAACACCGGCGGCGGAGGCATCCTGGCGACCGCCGGCGGCCTCGTCTTCACGGGCGACGGAGCGGGCAATCTGGCGGCCTATGACCAGGTCGACGGCAAGCCCGTCTGGGGCACACGCATCGGCCAGGTCACCAACGGCCCACAGACTTACGAACTCGATGGCCACCAGTACATCATTGCCGCGACAGGCGACACCCTCTGGTCGTTCCTGCTGAATTAAGCGGTTGGATAGACGAAGCGCCTGCAGATATACAGGAGAGTTGTCACGATGAGTTCGACCAAACGCAGCCTGCTTGACCGTCGCAACTTCCTTCGCAACACTGGCTCCGCCATAGCCGCGACCGCTTTTCTTGGCGCAAACGCCGAGGCGCAGGCTGTCAAACAGGCCACGCCTGAGACCATCGCGCAGGGCAGCGCCTTTCGCCCGCTCACCGACAGTGAAAAGGTCGAGCGCATTGCCTCCAACAGCTATCCGATTCGCTGGCTGTTCAAGGTACACAACCTCGCCAACTCCCTCACCACCGATCAGGACACCGTCAAGAAGATGAAGGCGAAGTACGGGGAAATCACCATGCTCGACTTCCCCGACTTCACGAAGAAAACCTTCCCCGGTGTAAACAAGATGGACCTTTGGTCCTCACTGTTTGGTGATGCGGGCGACTCGAGCCAGTACGTGGATTCGGTCATCACGAACTACGACGGCAAGCAGCGCCCGTGGGTCGAGTTCGATCCGTCTAGCGCATCCGGCCGCAAGTGGCTTGACCGCATGGCTGCCAAGCTGCAGAGCACCGGCACCCACGTGCAGCACATCTCAAACAACGCGCCACGCGACATTTGTGAACTGGATGACACTCGCCGCAAGGCGGGCGTCGAAGTCGCCAAGAAGTGGCTGGACGGTGCGGCAGTCATCGGCGCGAAATCCATGCGGGTCAACAGCGGCGGACCCCGCATCTCGCCGATCGCAGAGGCCGACCCAAGCAGCTATCCCAAGAACCCTAAGATCGAAAAATATCTCGATCAGTGCATCGAGTCATTCAAAGAAATGGCCGACCACGGTGAGAAGGTAGGAGTTAAAGTTACGCTCGAAAATCACTGGGGTTTAACCGCCAATCCCATCAACATCCGCATCGTCGTGGAAGAAGTGAACAGCCGCTTCTGCGAGGCCAGCCCCGACTTCGGCAACTGGGAGCACAAGTACCTGGTGCAGCACGCGTTGAACGACCTGGCGCCGTACGCGCACACCACCGTGCATGCCAAGTTCTGGAACCGCTGGGACAAGCCCGACGTCCAGCGCGGCGTCCGCATCATGATGAACAACAACTACACCGGCGTCTTCGCGCTCGAATATGAAGAAGGCCCATGGGACGGCGTAGAGGGCGCGCAGTACCTCTACCGTGAAGTTATGGCCGCGCTCTAATACCCAATTCGGGAGGAAGCCGGGCGCACCATTCATGCGTGCTTTTCGCGCACGAGTAAGTTGTCCCTCGAAGCACGACAACTTACGGGCTTTAGCGTCGAGATAGATGAGGAAGCTTCTGAAACATGCGGCCTTAGCCGCCGGGATCTGATCTCGGAGGCTACAGCCAGTCATCAGAAGTGATCATCTTTCTATCTCAGTGGCTGAAGCCACTCCTATTTCTATCTGAATACAGTTTCATGTTCCGGTAGCTGACCGATCAGACACGAACAAACGTAATTGAATACGTCAGATCCCTGCCCCGGCCTTCCAAACCTTCAACCGCTCGATCGCCACGCGAATATCAGCCGACTTCACCGCCTCATCCTCTTCCTCGCGCTCGATGGTCAGCGGCCCCTTGTACCCAATGCGTGCAAGTTGCGCCAGGAACGAGGGGAAATCCACCTCGCCATCGCCCAACCGAACTTCGCTGCCCAGATTTCTTGGTGCGGATGGTGCGACCCCGTCCTTGCAGTGCACCGACAGAACATGCTCGCGCAGCAGCACCAGCGCCTCCACCGGATCGCCCGAACCGTACATCACCATGTTCGCCGGATCGAAGTTCACCTTTAGATTCGTGCGATCCACATCCGAAACAAATCCAACCAGAACTGCGGCGGATTCCTGCCCGGTCTCGAGCGCGAATCGCTGCTTGTATTCGGCACATGCGTCGCAGATCTCTCGCGTCACCGCGACCAGCTCCCGATAGAGCACGTCCGCAGGATCAGCCGGGATAAAGCCGATGTGGCACGACACCGCGTCAATCCCAAACTCGCTCGCAAACGCGGCAATCTCCTTTGTACGCGCGACCCGCTCAGCCCGATACTTCGGCGTGGTGAAGCCCACCGACTCATGCACGCGCTCCAGGTCTGAATAGTCCTCGCCCTCGTACGAACAGACGGCCGCCGTCAACGTGACGCCCGACCCCGGCAGCACACGTTTCCAGTCCGGCAGCGCCGACTTCAGGTCCGCTGACGGCGGGAGGCCAAGCTGTCCGTTCCGCAGTCCAAAACCGGCAAGTTTGCGCAGCGTGTTTTCAGCAGTGTCTTTGGCCCAGAACATCAGGCCGAGTTCCATGGGTTCTACCGTTGCCATGCCAGTTCCTTTCCATTCGCCTCGCGTGAGGCTTTCAGCAGGTTTGAGAGGCGCACCGTAGCCGCCGACGCAGCGGGTGGGCACAGGTCAGGTGTGGCGTTGCGTCGGCAGCAGGCAACGAAATAAGCGAGCTCGTCGAAGTAAGGGTCGTGCGGCGGGATCTCTCGAATTTCATCCTGACCGGCCGCGTCGATCTGGCGTAGCACACCGTTTTCAAAGCGCAACGACGCATCGTCCGCGTCCATCTCGAAGCTCGCGGAGAAGAGCGTCTCCGGCTCGTACCAGCCCCCCTCCACGTGCACTTCCAGGCCGGTTGCGTAGCGTAGCGTAATTATCGCCGTGTCGACGGGGCCCCGGCTCGCCGCATGCACCGTCTCCGGGTCACCGAAGAGGCTCAGAGCCTGGTCCAGATCGTGGCTGAGCAGGTCGAGAATCGCGCCGCCGCTGCGCGCCTCGTCCGTCAGCCAGCCACCCCACTGCGGGTACCCGGTCTTGCGTCGCAACACACATCGGGTAACCGGCGCACGCGACCCATGAACGAACTCAGCGGCATAACGATACGGGTACATAAAGCGCAGTACCTGGCCGACCATGAAGGTGCGTCCCGCAGCCTCTGCCGCCGCCATCATCGCGTCGCAGTCAGGCGTATTCAGGGCCATCGGTTTCTCGCACAGCACGTGCTTGCCGGCGGCAAAGGCAGCCAGTACCACCTCCCTGTGCAGGTCCGTGGGCAGGCACACATCGACCGCGTCGATCTTAGGATCGGCAAGGACCTCCTGCCAGTCCGGCATCCAGGCCACGCTGTCGGGCAGCGGTCCGCTCTCAAGGGCAAGATTGCCGCGCGCAGGCCCGTCCGCTGCCGGCCTGGTGCGCGTCGAGACCGATACCACCTGCACCCCATCGATGCGCTGCATCGCAGCGAGGTGCGCGCCACCCATGAACCCGTAGCCAAGCAGTGCCAGCTTCATGCTTCTCTTCTCACTTTCGGAGGAGCGCCCTTACTCCACGACGACAGACTTCACCAGGTTGCGCGGCCGGTCCACATCAATGCCGCGTCCGATCGCAAAAAAGTATGCGAGCAGCTGCAGCGGAATCACCTCGCACAGCGGCAGCAAAGGCTCTGGAACCTCGTCCACGGCAATAAACAGGTCTGCAAGTTCTTCCACTGCGCTGTCCCCGGTGTTCCCCACTGCGACGATGCCTGCACCCTGCTGGCGCATGTCCCGCATCAGCAGCAGGTTCTTCTCGTGGCGCAGCATTGAGCTCTCGCTCCCACGGTCGACTGTCGCCACAAACACCAGCGGAGCATTCTCGCCGACCAGCGCATTCGGGCCGTGTTTCAGCTCACCAGCGGGGTAGCCCTCAGCGTGCAGATAGGCACTTTCCTTCAGCTTCAGCGCACCTTCGGAAGCAATGGGGTAGTGCATGCCACGGCCCAGGAAAAGGAAGCTGCCGGCGTCGCGGAAGTGCGTCGCAGCTGCCTCTGCCTGCACCTGCCACGTCTGTAGTTGCCGAGCGACAATCGCGGGTAGCGTCCGCAGGTCTGCAAGCTGCTGTTGCAAAGCTTCGAGCGAAGCATCACCGGACTGTTCCGCGGCCAGCATGCTCAGGATGCGCAGCACAAGCAGTTGCCCGGTGAAGCTTTTCGTTGCCGGGATCGCACGCTCGCGACCCGCCATGACCGGCATGCAAACGCCCGCGTCACGCGCCATGGTGGACCCTGCAACGTTGGTGATGACCATCGTGCGCCGGCCGCGCGTGGCTGCCAGTCGCATCGCCGCAAGCGTGTCCGCGGTCTCTCCCGATTGCGAGATGACGATCACACCCGCCGATGACTTCGCGCGGATTTCGCGGAACCCGTACTCGCTCGCAAAATCAACCGCAACACGGAGCGGGCTCTCCGACTCGATAATCGCTTGCCCCACCAGTCCGGCGTGACGACTCGATCCGCTGGCCGCAATCAGCAGCTCCGTCTGGCCGCGCAACCACTCACGGACGGGCTCGGCGGCCTCGGCGCGAAAGCCGTCGGCATCCACGTACAGGTCAAGCGTTGCAGACAGGCTGTGCGGCTGCTCGTGTATCTCGGCGAGCATCCAGTGCGGAAAGGGAGAGGCTGTTTCAGTGAGTGGCAAAGGACGTCCTGAACGATCGAATATTTGGGCTGTGCCCCTGTTCATCATAAGGGTCTGCGTGCCGCCGACGACACTGTGAACAGTCCGTGAAGAGACCGCCAGGCATGCATGACACAATGACTCGCAGCCGGAGTTCAGACGGGCAGGCCTTTGATGCACTCACGCGAATTCGAAATCTGTGCCGAGACGCTGCAGGCCTGCCACGCGGCCGTCGCGGGCGGCGCGGATCGCATCGAGCTCTGCAGCGCGTTGAACGACGGCGGTGTCACCCCGAGCCACGGCTTCATCCGCGCAGCTGTTGCTTCGTCGACGATTCCGGTGCACGTACTGCTGCGTCCCCGTGCGGGAAACTTCGTCTACAGCGCTGAAGAATTCGACGTGATCTGCGCGGATTTGGAGGACGCGCTCACGCTGGGCGCGACCGGTGTAGCCGCAGGTATCCTGACGCCGCAGCATGAAGTGGATCGCGATCGCATGGCGTCGCTGGTCCGTCTCGCAGAGGGGCACCCCGTGACCTTTCACCGAGCCTTCGATCGCACACGCAATCTGCTGGATGCCTTTGCGGCATTGGTTGACGCCGGCTGCAGCCGCCTGCTCACATCCGGCGGTCAACCTCACAGCAGCGCAGGCGCGAAGATGCTGGCGGTCCTGGCCGGGCAGGCCGGGGGAAGGATCCGCGTCGCTGCCGGCGGCGGCGTCTCCCTCGCAAGCGCGCCTTTGCTGCGCGGCATACCGGGTCTGGATTTTCACGCTTCGATGTGTCCGCGTGTACCTGGAAGCAGCGCTTCCGGCGATCCGCTCTGGCACGATGATGCGGCGCATGGCAGCATTATGAGTGAAGATGTACTTTCACTGCGCGCCGCCCTCGGCCTGCTCTGATGAGGAGATGAGATGAAGACGCAACACGCTGCGCAGGCCGGATCCAGCATGCACCGGCGCGACTTTCTCACCGGGACCGCGGCAACCGTTGCTGCCCTTGCGCTGGCGGGCGCGCCTTCTATCTTCGCCAGCGTCCCCGCGCCGGAGCCCATGGCGCTGGGCCTGCTGATCAAACCCTTTCCTGATGCGGCGAAGAAGATCGCGCTGGTCCATGAACTCGGCCTGCCCACGTGCTTTCTCTCGCTGGATGGCTACCTGGGTAAGTTCACGCCGGCTCTCGCAAAGGAGTTCAGCGATCTGCTCGACAAGAACCAGGTCACTGCCACGACCGCCGAAGTCGTCTATCCGCAGCCTTTGAAGTGGAACTTCACCGAGGGTCCGGCGACCATCGGCATTGTGCCGCGAGCCACCCGCCAGGCCCGCATGGACGCGCTGAAACAGACCTCCGACTTCGCCAAGCTGCTGAACATCGGCCGCCTGCAGACGCACTGCGGCTTTATCCCCGAAGACCCCAGGGACCCGCTCTACGACGAGTCGGTACTCGCCATCCGCCAACTCGCCGATCACTGCGCCGGCAACGGCCAGAGCTTCCTCATGGAGACCGGCCAGGAGACGCCCATCACCGTTCTGCGCACCATCCGCGACGTCGCCCGGCCGAACCTCGGCGTGGGCCTCGATACCGCGAACCTGATCCTCTACGGCAAGGCCAATCCCGTGGACGCCGTCACCATCCTGGGCCCGCACGTGCAGGCAATGCACGCGAAGGATGGCAAGTGGCCCACCGATCCCGCAAAGTTAGGGCAGGAGGTGCTGATCGGCAAGGGTGATGTGGACTTTCTGAAGGTGCTCAGCGGCCTGCACGCGGCGGGCTATAAGGGAGCCGTCACTATCGAACGCGAGACCTCAGGGCCGCAGCAGATCGCCGATGTACGCGAGGAAAAAACGTATCTGGAACGCATCCTCGCGCAGGTGCGGCAGGGCTAACTCTTTTAGAGGTTTTGTCCTCCCGCAGCAAAGCGGAGGATCTGCCTTTTGGCTCGCAGCAGCAAGCAATCGCTGTACAACTGATCTTCCATTCATAAGATCGAGGGACAAGACATGGATCGCAGGACTTTCGTAAAAGGCGCGGGTGCATGCGGCCTGCTGATCGTTTCGCCGAAGACCGCCTTCAGCTACGCGGCTAATTCCGCGGTGCGGTACGGCCTGCTGGGCTGCGGCAATCGCGGCACCGGCGTGGCTGCTTCGTTCGCGAAAAACACAGACGCCCGCATCGTCGCGCTGGGCGACATCTTCCCGGATCAACTTGCCACGGGCAAACAGCGCTTCGACAAGGTGAACACGTCACTCGGTCAACCCGCCGTCGATCCGAAATTGACCTTTCACGGCTGGGATGCGTACCTGCAGATGGCTGCTT
>CBAAAE010000037.1:0-9747 GCA_964658845.1 uncultured Novosphingobium sp.
GCTGCTTCTGGCAACCGGAGCGCTTGCAGGACTCCCGCTGGTAGTTCGCCGCCGGCGTTGAGTCTTCGCCGGGCGATCTCCCTCCGGATCACCTTTGAGGACAGCAGCTGTAAACAGTAAGAAGGAGCCCTATGGGCTCCTTCTTACTATTTACGGTTGGAGGCAGACGGCTCGTGATTGACTACGTTTTGAAGGTAGCCGAAGGGCCTGCCTCTTCATGCGGCACCCACCAGGAACGGTGGGTTACAGCTTACCCGTTACCCAAGCCGATCAAGCTCTGCCTGGGCCTTCTTACCAAGGTCGGAGCCGTTGGCCAGCGCCACGGCCCGCTTGAAGCTGGCGGCGGCCGCTGTCTTGTTGTTCAGCTTCACGTAGGTCAGGCCCATGTGGTACTGGATGCTTGCGTTGTCCGGCGCGGTCTTGGCCGCTGTCTCAAACAGGCTCAGGGCTGAGCTGTACACACCCTTCTTGTAGTACACCCAGGCCAGTGTGTCTGTCGCGTCGGGCGAGTTCGGCATGGCTCGCTGCGCCGACTGCGCCAGTGTCAGCGCGACATCGGTGTTTTGGCCGGCCTCGGCCATCAGGTACGCGAGGTTGTTCTCGACCAGCGGCTGCTCCGGCTGTAACTGGAGCGACTTCTGGTAATAGGCAATCGCCTTGGGCTGGTCGCCCGCAGACTCCGAGAGCGTCGCCAGGTAGGACTGCGCCTGGGCGTCCTGCGGGTGGCTGCCGGCCCACTTCTGCCAGAGTTCGGTCGGCCCCGACAGATCGCCCGCGGCCAGCCCGGCTTCCGTGTACACACGCATGGCGGCCATGTCTGTCGGATTCAGCTTCATTGCCTTCTGCGCGCTGTCCACTGCTGCGTGCGGGTCTTTGGAGGCCAGTTGAGCGCCTGCCAACTGCACCAGCAGCCCACTGCTGTTGGGGTTGCGTGCAAGCTGCTGCTGAATCAGCGCGATCGCGGCGGGCGCCTGATTTGCCTGAAAGTCCATCCGTACCAGGATCTGCAGAGCAGCCGAGTTGGGATCGGCGGTGAGCGCCTGTTCCAGCAGGGCCTTGCCCTCCGCTGTCTTGCCCTGCTTCACGCGGATCTGGCCCATCTCCGTCATGGCCTGTGCGTTCTTCGGGTCCAGCTTCAGCGCGGTCTGCAGGTTGTCGACTGCAAGGTCCAGATGGCCGTCATTCGCCTCTGCGGTGCCGCGCCAGAGGTACGGCGCGGGCGCCTTGGGATACAGCTTGATCATCTGATCCGCCACCTGCCGCAGGCCCGCCTGGTCGCCCTTGCGATTGGCGATCTCGGCAATGCCTGCCGCCGCGATCAGGTTGCTGGGGTTGCGCTGCAGTGCCGCGCGGAAGTTCGTCTGGGCCGTATTCAGATCGCCGCGATCGCGCGCCAGGGCGGCCAGCATGAGCTTGACCTCGGTATTATCCGGGTTGTTACGGACTGCCTTCTGCAGCAGCGCCAGCGCATCGTCCGCTTTGCCGTCGTGCAGCAGCAGGCCAGCCTTCAACTGCGCGTATTGCGGCTCGGTGTCGTGTGCTTCCGCCTCCTTCGCGACGATCGCGTTGGACTTCACAAAGTCGCCCTTCACGGCAAGAATGCGCGCATACGCCATCTGCATGGGGAAGCTCTTCGGATGCTTTGCCGCCAGCGTCATGTAGGCTGGTTCGGCCTTGGGGAACTGGCCGGTGCGTTCGTAGAATCGCTCCAGCATGCCGGCGCCTTCCAGGTCGTCGGCGAAGTCGTCGCTGGTCTGCCGGATGGTGTTTTCAGCCTCTGCCATGTTGTTCTGGCGCAGGTACAGCGCGGCCAGCGCAACCCGCGGCTGCAGGACTTTCGGGGCGTCCGCAATCGCAGCTTTCAACTGGGCTTCGGCACCGGGCGCGTCCTTCTGAGCGTCCAGCAGCGCCGACAGCATCATGCGTGCCTGCACGTTCTTGCCGTCCAGGGCAACCGCCTTCTCGAGTTCCTGCCGCGCACCCGGCAGATCTCGCCCTCCCTGGCCCTCCAGCACACCAAGTGTGGCGTGCAGGTCTGACCGGTTCGGTGCGATGGTGAGCGCCTGCTGGATGGTGGTGATGGCCACGTCGCGTTGCCCCTTTTCCGCGGCGACATTTGCCATGATAGCGAGTGCGTCCGCGTTGTCCGGGTGCAATTTCAGGACGGCGTTTGCCTGCTCCGCCGCGCGATCCGGCAGGCGGGCTGCCAACAGCAGATTACCCAGCTCAACCCGCGCTGGGACGCTGGTCGGCGTCAGGTTCACGGCCTGCTGCAACTCGGGATAAGCCTGCGCGGCAAGACCCATCTTCAGAAACGCGCGACCCAGCTCAAAGTGGGCCGGGCCGAAGTTCTTGTCGGTCTTCAGCGCGTTGTAGAACTGCAGCGTGGCTTCCTTGTATTTGCCTTCCTGCGCATAGCGCTGACCGCTCTCGAGGTATTTCTGCTTGCGCACATTCGGGTCGCGATTGCAGCCTGAGGTAATCGACAGAACGGTCAGAAGCGTGGCGGCTGCAGAGAGCCGAAGCGTTGGTGCGTGGGTAAACATGAGAGGCATTCCTTAGAAGATCGGCTGCAAAGATCGGGGCAGTCGGCAGCCCCGGTTAAAATGTCTAATCGGGAATATAGGCGGGCAGCAACGCAGCGAGCTCCCCTGCAAACCTGGTGGCGCGCGTATGTGCGGCAAGTTCCGATTCGCCGGACACCAGCGGCGTGATCACTCGAATCAGCGCGCCGTCGGTGCGGTTATAGCGGATCGCATCCACCAGCATGTACAGCTTGGCGCGGTAGTCGCTGGCGATACTTCGGCCGTGCGCCCGGTACCAGTACAGGACTTCCTGCTTCTGGGTACCGTCCGTGATGATGTATTCGCCCACCTGGTACTGCTTGCCGTCCGTGCCCGCGATGTTCGTGGTGCCCGCCGACTCAAACGTCCAGCCGGCGCCCGGCAGGCAGTTCTGCGGCGAGTGGATGGCCTGGCCCGTGCGCTGCGTTGGGAAATAGCCGATGAACAGGCTGATCGGGATCAGTTGCGGCGTCGCTGCCCGTGAGCTGCCGACGCCCGCATCATCCGGCGTGGTGTAAAGACGGTTCAGAAATCGTCCATGGCCAAGCAGGTCCAGGGTCGCCGGATCGATCGGGATGTCTACCGCATGACGTGCGTCGAGGGTGTGCGGCAGCAGCTCGAGAGGAACGCTCTCAGGCACCTGGTCCACGGCGCTGCGCAGGAACAGCATGGTGGAAGTGCCTGCCATCATCGCGGCAACCGTAAGAAAGCGGGCCCATATCATGCCGGTTCGCTCCTTCTACGGGCAACCATCGCCATGGAGCGCTGCAGCAGGTAGACCAGCGAAAGCGAAAACAGGAACATCAGCCAGCCGGAAAACTCGTGAAAGAAGCCCATCGCCTTGACCGGATCCCAGTACTGCACACACAGGCCCGTGCCCACGATGCGGAGGGCGTTGGCCGCGACCGCGATGGGGATGCTCGCCAGGGCCAGCAGGGTGCGTCGCAGCGTGGACGGCTCCAGCAGGTAGCCGTAGATCACCGCTACGGTGAACAGGCTCATCAGAGAGCGGATACCGCTGCACGCCTCTGCCACCTCAAGCCGCATCATGGGGAGCTCGATCACGTTGCCCTCGCGAAGCACGGGAACGTTCATCAACGGCAGGATCGATCCCGCAAGCCGCGATGCCAGCAGTTGCAGGGGAAACGTGATCTGGTTGAAGATCACTGCCGGGAACGGAATCGCAAGCAGCAGCACCAGCAGGGGAAACTTCAAGGTGCGCAGCATGGACATACCGGCAAAGGTCCACACCAGCCCCGCCAGCACCATCAGGCCGGAGATGCGTGCAAGAAACAGCTCGGCCCCGTAGATGCCAGTGATGTAGGTCAACAGCCCCGCAGCCACCAGAACGGTGCCCGCCCATGCCGGCTCGATCGGCGTATTGCGAATGGCGTCGCGCTTCTCCCAGACCACGTAGGCGCAGAAGAAGGGGATCAGAAATCCATGCGCATAGTCGGGAGAGACGTACCAGTCCTCCACCAGCTTGACGCCCACGCGCAGGTACAGCTCCAATACCAGCGCGGCGAGAACTGCCCACGCCCATGCCGGCATGCCTCCCACGACAACGAAAGCACCCCCACGCTGCCTGGTGGCTGGTGCAGGTGCGGTCATCGTCGTATCAAAAGGCATTTTCTGATTGATCTCCGCTCGCGACGCCAACAATCATCCTGTGCTCAGCGCTGCCGATGATAAAGCACAGCAGCGGATGCAATCAGCTTCCATTTTCACATTACTGGTGAAACACTGGAACTCTGTAGGAAACTGTCTGCTACCGTACCCACGTTGAGGTCCGGAGCCAGGAACAGGATTGAGAGCAGGATGTTGTCGCGCAGGTCCAAATGAAGAATAGCTCCTATGCAGTTCCTTTCGCCTTTATCTTTCTGCTTGGAAGCGCGGCCGCCCAGATTGGTACGCGCCCGGTTCTGAGTGCTCCGCCACAAGCCGCGCCGGCAGCAACCCCGGTGTCGCCCGGCACGTCGAGCAAGAACGGCGCTTCTCTCGCGCTGTCGCCGGAGTATCGCATCGGCCCGTATGACACCCTGCAGGTCACGGTCTGGAAGGAACAGCAGCTTTCCGGCGCGTTCCCGGTGCGGCCAGACGGCATGATCTCGCTTGTGCTGCTGGGCGACGTGCCCGCTGCCGGCGTGACGCCGATGCAATTGGGAAAGAACATTACGGAAGCGCTCAAGAAATACATCCAGGAGCCGCTGGTCACCGTCACAGTGACAGCGGTCAACAGCCAGAAGGTGTATGTCGTGGGCCAGGTACAGCACGTTGGTGCAATCGATCTTTCGCCCGGCATGACGCCTCTCGAGGCGATTGCAGCTGCTGGCGGACTCGGCACCTACGCCAACGGCAAGAACTGCTACATCCTTCGCGGCGAAGCAGGCAAGCAGAAAAAGATCCCGTTCGATTACAAGAAGGCGCTCAAGGGCCAACCCAGTCAGGCAATTGTGTTGGAAACCGGCGATACGGTAGTGATCCCTTGAGCAGACGCGCGCTATCGTTGTTCGTGGGTGGACTTGTGTGTGCTCTGCCCTGCCATGGCCAGGCGCCACCGTCGGTGGTGGTTCCAGCCGGTGCGCCATCGGCCGGCAACACTAACGGCAACGTGGTCGCAGGTCAACTGAACTACAGCATCAGCGCGTCGGACTCGCTCGTCATCGGCTACAACGGCGTGAATGGTCCGTCCAACAGCTTCAACATCTCCGGCAGCGCCGGCTTTGTGTCCAGCAGTGAGAGCCACCCGACCAGCTTCGTGTACACCGGCGGGTACCTCGTCGGCAACAACGGTCAGCCGTCCACCTCCTTTCAAAACCTGGGTGTCTCCCAGGTGCTGATGACCCGGCAGTTCACCTTCATCCTGAGCGATGTCATCTCGTACCTGCCGGTATCGCCCCGTTTCGGCATCTCCGGCATACCGGGTGTGGGCGACCTTGGAACCCTGCCGATCTCCACCGGCGGCCAGGCCGGCGACGCCGTGCTGACGAACTACGGCCAGCGCGTTACCAACACGGCGAGCGGCGCTGTGGACTACCGGCTCACCGGCCGTACCAGCCTTCGCGGTTCTGGCAGTTACACCAACCAGGCTTTCCTGCAGGGCGTGGGCATCAACAACGACCAGCTCTCAGCGGGCGGCGAACTGGACCACCGGTTCACCGCGGCAACGCTTATCGGGGCGGGTTACACGTTCGGGCGATCGACCTACCCTCAAAGCGGCCTGAGCTTCTCGTCGCAGAGTGTTGTCGGCGTCTTCCAGCACGTCTTCGGTCCCCGGCTTACTTTTCAGGGTTCCGCAGGTCCGCAGTGGACGACGGGTTCCAACAGCACGTTGATTCCATCGCGGGTCAGCTTCTCTGCCAGCCTCAGTGCGTCGTACGTGGCGGGTCTCAACAACTTTTCGCTGGGCTATAACCGCAGCACCAGCCCCGGATCCGGTGTGCTGTTCGGTTCGCTCTCTGACTACCTGAGCTTTGCGGGCCAGCGTCGCTTCAGCACGGAATGGACGGGCGGCTTCTTCGGCAGCTACGGCCACGCACAAAGTCTCGCGAACATCGCATCCCTGTACACCACGAGCAGTTCCGTTGCCGCAGGCGTGCAGGCCACCCGCCGTCTCGGCGATCACTGGTCGACCTTTGGCAGCTACGCCGCGGAATATCAGACGGTAAGCCAGCTGGTCGCCACCAACAACGCCTTCGACGGCACCGCGCATGTGATCAGTTTCGGCATCACCTACTCGCCGCGGCCGCTGCATATTGGCCGGAGGTAGCACCTGTGTTAGGCCATCGTCCACTCAAACCCAACGATTACTACGCCATCCTCAAGCGCCGCGCCCTCTTCATTATTCTTCCGGCGATATTTTTCTCGGCCGTGGCATTCGGCTTGAGCTTCTTTATTGCCCCCCGGTACATCTCGCAGACGCTGGTCCTGATCGAGCAGCAAAAGGTGTCTGAGGACTACGTGAAGCCCGTCATTGCGGCCGACCTGGACGCACGTCTCGCCTCCATGAAGGAGCAGATTCTCAGCCGATCGCGGATCCAGCCCATCATTGAACGCTTCAACCTTTACCCTGGCGAAAAGATGGACTCGCGCCTGGATCAGACGCGCAAGAACATCGACATTAAGCCCATTCATTCCGAGATCAGCCGCGCCAACGGCCTGCCCGGCTTCTTCATCATGTACACGGCCGGCGACGCGCGCACAGCGCAGCAGGTCTGCAGCGAGATCACCTCCCTGTTTGTCGGCGAGGACCTTCGCGCGCGGGAGCAGTCGGCGCAGGGCACCACCGACTTCCTCGAGGCGCAACTCGTCGAAGCCAAGAGCAACCTGGATACCCAGGACAAGAAACTGGCGGACTTCCAGCGCAAGTATGTCGGCCGGCTGCCTGGCCAGCAGGCTCCGAACATGGACATGCTGACCAGCCTGAACACGCAGCTACAGGCCTCTACCCAGCAGCTTGCACGCATGGAACAGGATCGCGCCTACCAGCAGTCGCTGCTGTCGCAGGTGCAGACGGCACGTGACGCTCCCAGTACGGAAGCCGCCCGCGCAATACCCGACGAGCGCCAGACGCAGCTGCTGCAGTTACAGGCGGAGGAAGCGGACCTGACCGCGCGCTACACGCCGGACTATCCGGATGTCATCACGACCCGTCGCAAGATCGCCGACCTGAAGCGTGCCATCAAGAACACGCCCGCGGTGGCTGCCGGCGGTGGCACAGCCGCTGCGCCGCGGGACTCCCTTGGCGTGCAGCAGCTGCGCGCTGCCATCCAGGCGTCCGACGCAGGCATCGCTGCGAAGCGCGCGGAAGAGCAGCAGATTCAATCCAACGTGAGGCTCTACCAGGACCGCATTTCGTCTTCGCCTCTGGTCGAGGAGGAGTACAAGGCACTCACGCGCGACTACCAGACCGCTCAGAAGTTCTATGACGATCTGCTGGCCAAGATGAATCAGTCCAAGATGGCGACCAGCCTGCAGCGCCGCCAGCAGGGCGAACAGTTCAGCCTGATGGACGCGGCGAACCTGCCTGACTCGCCCTCTTACCCCAAACGCGGTGTCTTCGGCACGGGTGGGTTTGCACTGGGCGCGCTGCTTGGCGTGCTGATCAGCGCCCTGCTCGAATACCGGAATACAGCCATACGAACGGAAGACGACGTATATGCCTTCCTTCAGTTGCATACACTGATCGAGATCGAGCGGGTCGGGAACATCCCGATCCGCCCCATACCAAAGCCGCCTGCCGACGCAAAAGAGAAGAGTCGAAACCCGTTCAAGAAGCGGGCCGTCGCTACCGCGGCAGGTCAACACTAACCGTCGCACTGTGGTTCTTCTCTCCTTAGGGTCTGGCGTGGTGGGCACCAACCTCGCGGGCGTCACTGATGTGCCGATACAGAGAACGCAACTCAGGACTGGGAGTTGGGTCGTCTGTGTCAACACACCGTGAAGAACCCGTCGCCTTACACTGAAGCCGGTACCAGGAAAGACGCAATGAACAGGAATTACCAGGAGTTGCTCCGCGGTGAGCTCGACCGGGCAAAGGCTGCGGTCGACGTTGCGCCCTTGGACTTGGAGGACGGCGTACCTGCCGCACCAAAAACGGTGCAGGACGCCACAGCCACTGTACAAACAGCCGTACAGGACACCGTAACCACACCGCAAACAGCCGTGCAAGACTCCATATCCAGTGCACAAACGGCCGTCCCGGACAGGCCGTCACGGGAAACCATGTTCTCCACCGGATCGCCGGCACAGGCCCGCGAACTGCGTTGGCAGCCCTCCGTTGACGATCTGCCCTCACTGCAACCACGTACCTCCGCAGCAGAGCAGTTCCGGCGCCTGCGTTCCCGCATGCTGGAATATCGCTCCTCACGCCCGCTGAAAACGGTCCTTGTCAGCAGCGCCCTGCCGCAGGAGGGCAAGAGCTTTGTGGCTGCAAACCTCGCTGTGGGCCTGAATCAACACCGCGGAACGCGCGTCCTCTTGATCGATGGAGACATGCGCCGGTACAGCATCCAGAAGTATTTCGGCTGCCCCGTGCAGCCGGGCCTGGCAGACTTTCTGGCCGGCACCGCAAACCCGGAAGAGGTGATGCAGCGGCCTGATGCCGCCACACTCGCGGCCTTTCCAGGTCTGGCCCACCTTACGCTCATCCCGGGCGGCGGCCTGGTCGAACATGTTGCCGATCTGTCAGAAGACGCGCGCTTTGGGAAATTGATCGAGTACGCGCGGCCGCTGTTCGACTGGATCGTGGTGGACTCGTCGCCCGTGACCCTGGTCTCCGACGCAGTCAACCTCGCACGCCATTGTGACGGCGTTTTGCTGGTCGTTCGATCCGGCATGACCGATTACCATGATGCCCAGCGTGCGCAGAATGAGCTGCAGGCATCCACCCTGCTGGGCGTGGTTCTTAACGCGGTCGAGGGCAAGATCACGCCAGCCTACTACGGCTACGGACAAGTCGAGAATGACGCATGATTCGACTGCTCAACGTCTACTATCCCACCCGCACGGTGTTTCTGCTGATTTCGGAGTCCCTGATCATTGGCAGTTGCCTCGTCGCGGCGGTGTGGCTGGTGCTTGGGCGTGATGCCTACCTGACCCTGAACTACGAGTATGGCGTGGCAAAGATCGTCGGCCTGACGCTTGCCACGATGATGGTGGCGTACTACTTTGACCTCTACGAGCCGGACCTGCTGTTCGACCGCCGCGAGATCTACTTCCGCATTGTGCTTGCGCTTGGCTGCGTGTGCCTGCTGGTGGCTTGCGTGGTGTACCTGTACCCGGAATTCAGCATCGCGCGCGAGGTGTTTCCGCTTGCCCTGCTGCTGCTGGGCGTGGTGCTTTGCGCATGGCGGCGGTTCTATACGTGGCTGGCCGCCCGCAGCGTCTTTCGCGAGCGCGTCTGCGTTCTGGGCCGTGGCCCGCGCGCCCAGTTCATTGCCGACACACTCAATCGCCGCAAGGATCTGGGCATGGATGTGGTGAGCTGCAACTACGAGATGGGCGGCATCCAGATGGAAAATGCGGCTGCTACCGTCAAGGGCCTCTTTGCCCTGAAGCAGCCGGTCAACCACATCGTCATCGCCATAGAAGACCGGCGCGGCGAGCTGCCCATGACCGACCTGCTGGCGTTGAAGCTGCGCGGCATCGTGGTCGAAGAAGATACACAGTTGATGGAGCGGCT
>CBAAAE010000037.1:9847-20618 GCA_964658845.1 uncultured Novosphingobium sp.
AAGCAGTTCAATGTGTACAAGTTCCGCACCATGCGGCAGGACGCGGAAGCCGCCGGCGCCAAGTGGGCGTCGAAAAACGATCCTCGCGTGACCCCTGTCGGGCACTTCATGCGCCTGACGCGCATCGACGAAGTCCCGCAGTTGTGGAACGTGCTGCGCGGTGACATGGCCTTTGTTGGGCCACGTCCCGAACGTCCGGAGTTCGTTCCGTGGCTTACCGAGCAGCTGCCCTTCTACGACCTGCGACACATCATCCGCCCAGGCCTCACCGGCTGGGCGCAGGTACGTTACGGCTACGGTGCGACGCTCGAAGAGGCCCGCGAAAAGCTCGCGTTCGACCTGTATTACGTCAAGCATGCCTCGCTCGGCTTCGACCTCCTCATCATGTTCGAGACAATCAAGATCATTCTTCGGCGCAGAGGCGCGCAGTGAGGCCGTTCTGGCAGCTGGTGGCGGGGAGCCTGGAGGGCCTGCTGCTCCTTGGGTCCTTCGCGCTGGTGCTGTACACCTACGTGGGTTATCCGCTGATTGCAGCGGCCATGGCGAAGTGGCGTCCGCGCGGCTGGCTGCGTGGCGATGAGGCCTTCAGCGTCAGCTTGATCATGCCGGTACACAACGGCGCGCACATTCTCCAAGCGAAGATGCAGCACCTGCTCCAGCTTGATCCAAAGATCGTAAAGCAGATCATCGTCGTTTCGGACGGCTCGACCGACGGCACGGCAGACATGCTGGAAGACTTCCGCGACAAGCGCCTGCGCGTGCTGCGCTTGACCGAACAGGTAGGCAAGGCCGAGGCACTGAACCAGGCCATGCTCAAGGCGGAGTGCGAGTTGCTCGTCTTTGTCGACATTCGCCCCAGGCTGGAAGAAGATGCGCTGCGCCGGCTGATCAGCAACTTCGTCGACCGCTCGGTCGGCTGCGCGGCGGGCGAACTGCTGGTCCAGGGCAGCGACAGCCACGATGCAACCAGCTCCGCAGTGGGTGGGGCCTACTGGCGCTACGAGCAATGGATTCGCACCTCGGAAGCGGCCTGGGACTCTCCCGTCGGCGTCTATGGCGGCTTCTACGCGGTGCGCCGCAGGCTCTCACGGCCCTTCCCTCCCGGTCTGATCCTTGACGACATGTTCCAGCCGCTCACCATCATCAAGCAGGGCTACCGCAACGTTCTCGACCGCTCCGCCACCGTGGTGGACACGTGGCCGGCAACCAGGGGCGATGAGTTTCAGCGGAAGGTACGCACGCTCGCCGGCAACTTCCAGCTCGTCCGGTGCGCGCCATGGCTGCTGACCCGCGACAATCGCGTGTGGTTTCAGTTCGTGTCGCACAAACTGCTGCGCCTGCTGGTGCCCTACGCCCTCCTGATGATGCTGGCGTCGTCCTTCGCGCTGGCCTGCCTGTTTCCCGTGTGGATCCCGGTCGCCGCAGCCCAGGCCATCTTCTGGATGCTCGCCGCGGTCGGGCTTCGTTTTCGCCTCCGTGGTCTAGATCGCATCGTCGGGCCCGCCAGCGCGCTGCTCATGCTAAATGCCGCTGCCGTCGCGGGGCTGTACCGGTTCCTGTTTTCGGGCGGCCCGCTTTGGAGGACGTGGACACCCAGCTCCGTGCTTGCGGAGAATCACGCCGCGCTCTGGGCAGGTCAGAAACAGTCTTGACATCGCTCTCGTCTCTGCGCGTTTCATGGATCGCTGCTGAAACGAGGGGGGCCGCGTGAACGTGCTGCTGATCACCTTCTCGTTTCCGCCCGCTGGCGGCGTCGGCGTTCTGCGCGCGCTCAGTCTGGCCAAGTATCTGCCCACGGACGACATCCGCGTCGACGTGCTTACCGCGCGCAACGCACCTGCCGTCATCCGCGACGAGGCTCTTCTGGCACAGGTGCCGCTATCTGTCACCGTTCACCGCACATGGACGCTCGATCTGCCGTTCGCCCTGCGAAAGGGCATCAAGAGGCTCCTCGCACGCGATCGCAGCAGCCCACCCCCAGCCGCCCAAGCCGCCGTCCCCGCACCGCCGTCGAAGCCTAACCCGGTCAAGGCGCTGATCGCCAACCTGCTGCTGCCTGACCCGCAGATCGGCTGGCTCCCCTTCGCGTCGCGCGCCGCTGCACGCATCGTCCGGCAGCGAAGGATCGACGCTGTCATCATCACCGTCCCACCCTTCTCCAGCGTCATGCTTGCCAAGGGTCTAAGAAGGCGGTTTCCGAACCTGACCATTGTGCTTGACTTTCGCGACGAGTGGCTGAACACCACGCTGCAACTCGTCAGCCTGAATGCCAGCCCACGTGCACGCCTGGTTGCCGAGCGGACCGAGCGCGAAGCGGTCCTGGCCGCGACTGCCGTCGTCGCTGTCACGGAATCCGCCCGCGAGGTCATCCGGGCACGCTACCCCGATCAGCCCGCGGCCAAGTTCGTCAGCATCTCCAACGGCTACGACGGCGCGCTGCCAACAACCCCGGCCATACCAGCACCATGGGCCGCCGGACCGGTGGTGCTGACCTATCTCGGTTCGGTTTACGGATCGACCGAACCCTCGACCTTTGTCGAAGCCGTGCTTGGCCTGCCCGCTGATCTCCGCGCGCGGCTCCGCGTCCGTTTCGTCGGCCACTTTGAGAAGGCTGTCTATCGCGAAACGCTGCTGCGCCTAGGCACCACGGTCGAGATCATCGGGTTCCTGCCACAGGCCGAAGCTCTGTGCTTGCTGGAGGCGACCGATTACGTGCTGCTGCTGTCGCACGATCCGGTCAACGTCTCGGCCAAGTTCTACGACTATCTCTGCGCAGGCAAGCCGATCCTGGCCGCCGTTCACCCGGCGGGCGACGTGCGCCGCCGCCTGGAAGAGACACGCGCCGGTCTGTGGGCCGACATCCGAGACACCTCCGCCATCCGGGCCCTGCTGACTGCCGCTATCGAGCAGGGCCCCACCTACACACCCGACCACCAGGCGATTGCCCGCTATCACCGCCAGCCGCTCGCCCGCCAATACGCCGACCTGCTGCGCGAGATCACTCCCGGTGCACAGGCATGAGGGTCGCGGTCGTGACGCAGTATTTCCCGACTTCCGCACAGCCGTGGGCCGGGCACTCCGCATACCAGACGCTCAGGCGCCTCGCCCTTTCCTGTGACGTGGCTGTCTTCTACCCGTTTGCGACGTACCCCGCGGCGCTTCGGCCAAAGACCAGTACCGCTGCCGTCGACCTCAACTGGCAGCCCGCTGGTGTCGGCGCGCAGTACATCGCGTACCCCGCCCTGCCCATCGTCACGCGCCCTCTGAACGGCTGGACCATGTACCGCCGCCTGCTCCCTCATGTGCGTGCATACCGGCCCGATGTCATTCTGAACTACGTCGTTTACCCGGACGGCTATGCGGCGGTTCGGATTGGCCGGGCGTTGGGCGTGCCGGTTGTGCTGACCGCAATCGGATCGGACCTCAACCGCATTCCCGGGCGACTGGTTGGCAGCCTCACCCGCGCAGCACTGCGGGGAGCGGCCTTCACCACGACCGTCAGCGGTGACCTGCTGCAGACCGCTCGCAGGTTGGGTGCTGACCCGGCACACTCGGCCGCAATCCTCAATGGCTGCGATACGGCAATCTTCCATCCGCGTGACCGATCGGGTGCGCGGGCGGCTCTCGGCATCGATGCGCACGCGCAGGTGGTGCTGTACGCCGGGCGTCTTGACATCCGTAAAGGTCTGCGCGAACTGGTCGATGCAGTCGCTGCCCTGCGAAACCGCCGTCCCACTCTGCATTGCTACCTGCTGGGCGACGGCCCGGACAAGCCGCTGCTGCAGCAGGCCATCGGCCGGCACAACCTGCAAAACACCGTCTCCTTCGTCCCGGCCGCACGCACCGAGACCGTTGCCCAGTGGATGGCGGCCGCGGACCTGTTCACTCTGCCAAGCTACAAGGAAGGCTGCCCCAACGTCGTTATCGAGGCGCTCGCATCCGGGCGTCCCGTCGTGGCGACCAGCGTCGGCGGCATCCCGGAACTGATGGACGCCCAAAGCGGACGACTGGTGCCCGCGGCCGACGCCGCGGCGCTCGAGCGGGCGCTTGACGAAACCCTGTCGCAGCAATGGTCCGCAGAGGAGATCGCGAACCGCCATCACCGCAGCTGGGAAGATGTCAGCAACGATCTACTCGCGATTCTGCAGCGGCAAGTCACCTGACCAGGTCTACCCGCCTTCGCTCCTGTACCACTCGATCGTCTTCTCCAGGCCATATTCCAGGTCGGCAACCACCTTGTAACCGAGCATCCGCTGGCTCAACGAGATGTCCGCGAGCGAGTGCTTTACGTCACCGATGCGCTCCGGCTGGAAGTTCACGCCACCCGTGTAACCCGTAATTCGCTTAATGCACTCGAAGGCTTCCAGCAGGGTGACGCGTTCGCCTGTCGCCACGTTGAAGACGCGGCCGGCAATCTCTGCAGGAGCCTTCATCGCCAGCAGGTTCGCACTCACCACGTTGTCGATGTAGGTGAAATCGCGGCTGCTCAGGCCGTCGCCGAAGATGGTGGGCGTCTCGCCGCGCATCATCATGGAAATAAAACGAGCCAGCACGCCCGAGTACTGCGAGGTTGGATCCTGCCGCGGACCGAAGATGTTGAAGTAGCGCAGAGCGACAGTTTCCAAGCCATACGTGCGCGTGTAACTGGCCATGTAATGCTCGCTTGCGACCTTCTGCACGGCATACGCTGAAACAGGATCGGGCAGCATCGTTTCGCGTTTCGGCTGCTCCGGAGCGTTGCCGTAGGCGGCTGAAGAAGCGGCAAACATTACCCGCTTCACGCCGGCCGCGCGCGCCGCTTCCAACACCTGCAGCGTGCCGTTCAGGTTGACGTCGTTGGTGCCGACCGGGTCTTCGACCGACCGCGGCACCGATGCGACCGCGGCCTGGTGGAAAACATGGTCCACCCCAAGGCACGCGTCGCGCATCGACGACCTGTCCAAAATGCTGGCTTCGCGGAAGTCGATGCGGTCGCGGATGGCCTCGATGTTGCCAGCCTTGCCTGCACTCAGGTCGTCGATGCCCCTGACTTCGGCACCCTGGTCCAACGCCGCCCGCGCCAGACTGGAACCGATGAAGCCGGCAATACCCGTAATTAGAACCTTCGCCATGACTCTCCAGGAACCGACAGGGGAAAGTAGAACAGATGCTCAAATCCACGCCGAATGGTACGTTGCCAATCGGTTGCCAGCGGCCTGAAGTTCAGGAACGCCACGAGTTATTATCCTTCAGAAACGAGCAGGAGTTCCGAACGCCGTCTGCATGCGACGCGACGTTGGGCATCGCTCGTCCTGCGGAAAGCAAAAGCACCTGCCAGACTGCTGCAGTGTCCTTCTTCTGATCCGCAGTTGCCAGCCGCTCGGGTCCAGCGCTCCTGAAGCGGGACGCGAGTGGGATGACGGCCGCCAGCAAGCTCAGCCTCTCGCTGGTTAAGGTCGGGGTAAGGTCGATCGAGGTGTGGCACCAGCCGGTGAAGGCATGACTCGCGTCTGACACACTCGCGTCGAATGCGACTCAGCAGCGTTGGTGGTTATGTTTGTCAGGCTGACGGGAACGCTCCCGCCGTCGCGCCAGAGTAGTCCGACTGCCGCGCGCCGGGACGAGGGTGTCCTCCTGATGTCACTGGCTTCCGCTCGGAACTATTCGTCCCTAAGTCTTCAAGCTTCTCAGTTTGGGCGCCGCATCACGCGGCCACTTACCGCGAGTAATAACATAGGGTACTGCAGCTCGCCGGCCGCAGTACCCTATCTACCTTCTGCTGCTGTTCCTGAAACCTGCCGTTATCTATGTGAGAAGCGTCGGCGACCCAGCATGCAAAGCGAGACGAGACCTGTTCCTAACAATGCCAGGGTACTGGGCTCCGGTGTTACCTGGACGATGCTGACGCCGTCCAGCAGGGAAAACGGCGGCACGCCGCTGGGCGTTCCCACTGCCAGAAAGGTCAGCGTCTCCGTGGTGCTGGTGGGCGTGAAATCAATCTGGGTGTAATGCCATCCAGTGAAGCCATGGCTTGCATCATTCAGCGTCACTGTGTTGTGTGTCTCCGTCGCAGAACCGTCGGACAGGCTCACGGCGAAGGTCTCGGTCGTCGCGCCATCGAAGCCGGACTGCTGCGCACCGGCGTAAAAGAAGGCCACCGTAGTGTTCATACCGACGGTCAGACCGGTAATCGATTGAGAGAGGCCAGTCTGCTCGAAAGCCCCGTCCATCGCTAGAAAGTTTCCACCATCCGGGCTGGATGTAATGCCGTTTGGCGTTCCGTCCGCATTAGTTCCCCACAGCGACAGAGCCCCATACTGCTGGCCGTAGGCGGTTCCGTAGAGTCCATTTGCATCGGTGCTGCTGCTGCCGGAAAACACAAAGCTATAACCGGGAACGGTGCCCGAGTAACCACTTGTCCAGCCTGTCACTGTCTGGACTATGCTGCCAGACGCCGACGTGCTCGGCGAATTAATCTGCGCAGAGACGGACGCTGACGTGGACTCAAAGCTGCCGTTCTGAACTGTAATAACACTTGCGCTTGAACTCGGGGAAAGACCGAGTAGCGTGGCTGCACAAAGAAGTGCGAGAGGCGAAAAGCGAAGTACCTGCATGGTTATCCTGGAAGACGTCAAGAATTTGGCCAGCCTAGTAACGCCTTCTTCAAGACGACTTACTAACTAGACTTACAAATCGCAGCATACAGGATAACTTTTGGCACGGAAGAAGAATCATGGATAGTGCTTCCCGATCCGGGAAATACAGTAGCGTAAGTGACTTAGCGGCAAACCAACTCAGTCGGATCATGCTGATTAATCCCGCATCGAGCCCCAGGGATTCTTTTCTGAAGCTCAAGTTAAGGCGAAACTAATCGCTCCTCTTCGCGCGGAAGGGCTCGATCAGCTGGCCCAACACGCTCCGGGCAAGCTTCTGATCGATGCCGTACTTCTCCGGATGCCGGTCTTTCGGCAGGTGCAGCGTGCCAAACAGGCGATCCAGAAAGGGCAGCATGGAGGCGTAGTTCTTGTTGTAGAGATCGGCGCGATCGTTGGTATGGTGCCAGTGGTGAAAGGCCGGCGACGAGATAATGTGTTCCACCGGTCCCATGCGCCAACGCACGTTGCTGTGGATGAAGAAGCCCCACATCGTGCCGATCAGCACTACGATGACCGGCATGAGGCCGCCGGTCCCGCGCACCGGTGCTGCCAGCCCGAGCATGTACATCGGCACCAGGCCGCACAGCCGGGTAAAGACGATGTCGACGGGATGGGCTCGCGTATTGACCAGGAAGTCCATGTGCTCCGCGCTGTGATGCACCGCGTGGAAGCCCCACAGAGCCGGGATTTCATGACTCCAGCGGTGGCCCCAGTAGAAGCCAAACTCGCCAATCACCAGCGACAGCAGGGCGCGCAGAACCAGGGGCAAGCCGTTCACCCGCTGCAGGTAGCTCGCTGGGAGGTAGTGCATAACTCCCCAGGTCAGCATGGAGACGGGCACACCCAGCGCCAGCGCGGGTGTCAGGCTGCTCAGGAAGTAATAGAACAGGTCCGCTGCCACGTTCTTCCGGAAGATCTCCTTCGGATGCAGAGCGAACAGCCGCTCCAGCGGCGTAAAGATCACCGACAGCAGGACCAGCCACACACACAGCCTGAAGATCTGAACGATGGAAGCAAGAACGCGTGGATCGAGTTGGCTGAGGACTTCGGGCATGTGCAGCGGCTCGCGCCGGAC
Organism: uncultured Novosphingobium sp.; assembly: GCA_964658845.1. Taxonomy (GTDB): domain Bacteria; phylum Acidobacteriota; class Terriglobia; order Terriglobales; family Acidobacteriaceae; genus Terriglobus. Next base: position 17,558 of record CBAAAE010000037.1, read on the forward strand.
GGATCGGTAACGTCCCAGTCTAGGCCGCTTATCAGCAGGCCTGTAGCCGGTAACACTGCTTAAGGCTCAATAAGTTTCGTATGCTGCGGCGTCACCAGCACTGCTGCAAGCAGGTGGGCGCCGCTGCCGAGGCATCGCAGGCCGTCGGCCCGGTCACTGAAGTAGCGTGAGTTGATCGCCTGCCGGTCGAGGTCTTCCCGCACCTGCCAACCCACCTCGGCTAGTTGCCGGTGCAAATCCTCCGGCCGGAAGAAGAGCCGGAATGGCTCGCCGGCCGCTGCCACACGTGCGGCCAGCGAATCAAAGGCGAGCTGCTCCAGGAATGGTAATGCCGCGCGTGGCAGACCGTAATCCATCAGGAGGTAGCTGCCTTTGGCGCAGGTGGACAGGTACTGCAGGGTCCCCAGGAAAGCCGCCTCAGTCAGGTACGGAACGACGCCGAGCCATGCGAAAACAGCCGGCCGGGCACCATCAAAACCCGCCAGCAACAGCTTTTCGGCAAGCGCGTCGACGTGAAAGTCCACTGCGACATGAACCATCGACTTGGGCACAGCGATCCCATGCGCTGCCAGCAGGTCTAATTTCCAGCTCTGCGTGTCGGGATGATCCACCTCAAAGACGTGGAGACCCGCATCCGTGTTGCGATAGGCGAATGTGTCCAGGCCCGCGCCTAGCAGAACATACTGCCGCAGACCTGAATCCTGCACAGCGGCCAGCAGGGTGTCTTCGGCAAAGCGCGATCGCGCTACCAGAAAGGCTCTCAGCGACTTTGAAGAAGGCCGCACAGGCGCACGGAGATCGCTCTGCGCCTGCGCCTTTGGATCTGAAAGTCCGAGGATGCGGAGTGCCAGCGGATCGTCGAAGACCAGCGGCCTGTCGACCAACTGGTGCGCGGCACGCCGCAAGGCCACGCGATACGCTGTCCGGGATGGAATGCCTGCTTGCACGAATGCGGTTAGGAAGAACCTAACAGGCAGACGGGCGGGCGTGTCAGCCTGATGTTCTGGGTCTGGGAGGTATGGCGTACCACCGGCCTTCACGCCTCTGAAAAGAATCCAAAGGCGGCGCCGGGTATGCTCCGGATACGCCGCCTGATCACCCCAGCAGCCGGCGCTTCAGACCTCCGCTACTGCACGGTAAGTTGAAGGTTTGCGGTCGACCCGATAGTACCTGAGCTGGTCGCGGTAGATGCGTTGATACGAATCTGGTAGACCCCGCTGGTACTTGAAGTCGTTGTCGTGGTGCCAGTGCCGGTCGTGGTGGTTGTCGTCGTCGTCGCACTGGATGCACCGCTGCCGCATCCGACCAGGCCGAAGGTGCAGATCGATGCGAACGCAACCAGCAACAGCGCCGGCCGGAAGCGACGGCGAAATGCCAGCAGACCGAGCAGGCAGGCAGGCACAACCGCCCAGGCATTCCGACGCGGATGCTCCGTACCGGTAGGCGGCGCGGCCTGTGCGACCGTGGTCTGCAGAGGCAACCTGCCGGCCGCCGTGCAGCTGCTCGCGGTGGTGTACAGGGTCAGGGTGGTGGTCGCGCTCTGGCTGCTTGGCAGTGTCAGGCTGCCAGGCGAAAGGCTATAGCAGCCGGCGAAGGTCGCGCCGGTGTAACTGACAAGGGACAGCCGGAAAGTTGTCGCGCCACTGGCGCCGTTGGCTGATGTCACGATCACGTTGGTCGAAACGGTGCTGCCATACGACACGGTGAGCGCCGTTGAGGACGTCGCAACGGTAACGCTTGCACCCGCCGCTGCTGCGGTAAGAGCAAGCGTGGAGGAACTGCTGGCATAGGTACCATCACCGGAGTAGGTTGCCGTCACGGTATGGCTGCCCGCCGTGGCAAGCCCACTCGCCAGGGTGTACGTGGCAGCACCATTGCTCAGTGTGATTGCCGTTGCCACTGTTGTGCCATCAACCGCAAACGTAACCGTTCCTGTTGGGGTGGCGCCACTGCCCGTAACCGCGACGTTGAAGGTGAGCGCTGTACCGATCAGTGGCGTCGTGCTCGTCTCGGTCAACGAAACTGTTGGGGTGCTCTTGCTGCTGACCGTGCTTGCCTGCAGGCCCGTGAGCAATGATGGAATCGCAACGGAGCCCAGGCCCGTCACCAGGTCATAGCCAGTGGTTGCGGTATAGCCCAAGGTACCGCCGGTGCAGTCCGCCGACCCGGTAACGCATGGGACGACGTTGCTGCCGCTGGTGATGTCATGGAAAATGGTGCTGCCCGAAGCGCCGGCGGCCAGCGAGTACAGGCTGGGATTGATGTTGCCCAGCGCCTTGCCGCCGTTCGCCTGCTCGAGGATCGCCATCATACCGGCAAAGCTGGGTGCAGACGCGGACGTGCCGCCCACTCCACCACCGTCCCTGGTGGTGCCGGAGAGGGTAAAGCTCTTCGTTCCACTGGTGCAGGGGCCGTCCGCATCGCACGTGATGTAGGCGTGCTCGGTGACGTTTGCGGGGAATGAGACGTCCGGTACGTCGCGGTGTCCGTCTGCAGGAACGCCCGTACCTGCCTGCCATGAGGGCTTGCCGAAGATCTTGCTGTAACCGCCACCGCTTGAGGTCAGCGAGCCATACGACGCCGTATCGTTCCACGCCACTTCCGGCATGTAGCCGATCGCCGAGCCCAGGTAAGCGTTGTCGCTGCTGCTCCAGTAGGTGCTGCTGTCGGTCGCCAACTGGGTTCCACCCACAGCCGTGACGTAGGGGGATGAGGCGGGATAGGACACGGCAAGACCTGCGCTGGCCGTCTTCGCCGACCCGCTGGATTCGCAGCCCGCTGCTCCGGAATCCCCGGACGAGACCATGATCGTCTGTCCCTGCGCGTTCGCCTGTCGCAGGACGGGTTCCAGCGTGCTGGTGGCGTAGCTGGCGTCCTCCGCCTCGCATCCGCCATAACTGAGCGACAGGATCGGCGCCACGTTGTTGGTTACGGCGTAGGTCAAAGCATCGAAAACGCCGTTGTTGTTGCAATTGGTGGTGGCGCTTAGGACGCTGCTGCTGGACGCGTTGGTGCAGCCCGTGTAGATGAACTGCACGGAGGCACCAGGCGCATTGCCGCT
>CBAAAE010000038.1:0-20572 GCA_964658845.1 uncultured Novosphingobium sp.
TCTGTTCTGCGTCAATGCGCATGCAAAGGACCAGGTGCCGGACTGGGTGCGGGCCGCCGCTGCCCTGCAGACTCCCGATCTGCCGAAGGACACGGACGCTGTGTTTCTGCTGGAGGAGACGACCTACACCGTCGCGGCGGATGGCACGATGGTCCACCACGTGCGCAAGGTGGTTCGCGTGCTGCGTCCGCAGGGCAGAAAGTACGGCGAGATGTTTGCCGGCTTCAACGGGAGTTCAAAGCTCCGGTACATGCACCTGTGGAGTATTGGCGCGGACGGCAAGGAGTATGCGCTAAAAGACAACGAACTGAACGAGGTTGGAACGGGCGAGGGCTTCGAGCTCTACAGCGACGGCCGTGCCCGCGGAGGCAAGGCGCCAGCGATGGATGTGGGTGCGGTGGCGGCTATCGAATACGAATTGCAGACTCGCCCTTACGAGAACGACATCATCTGGATCCCGGGCGAAGACGTTCCTGTGGTGAAGGAAAGGCTGACCCTGAACCTGCCGCCGGGCTACACGTCGAAGTCCACCTGGAAGGGCAAGCCGAAGGCTGAAGCGATTGACGCGGAACACGGACACACGCTGTGGGAGGTGAGCAACCAGGCTGCCCTTACCAGCGCGGAAAAGGTTCCGCTTGCACCGGACGATCTAAGCCGCGCGCCTCGCCTGGACATCTTCTACCAGGGCCCCGGTGCGGGCGGGCAGTATGGCGCCATGAATGGTGATTGGCAGAGCGTGGGCGAGTGGTACGAACGGCTCGCCAAAGACCGCAACAAGGCCGATCCGGCGATCACGGCCAAGGCGCAGGAACTGGTGCAGGGCAAGGTCGGCTTCCGCGATCAGGCGGCAGCGATCTCGGAGTTTGTGCAGGGCAGCATCCGCTATGTGGCGATCGAGATCGGCATCGGCGGCCACCAGCCACACCCGGCGGCGGAGGTTCTGCGCGCGCGCTACGGCGACTGCAAAGACAAGGCAACACTGCTCAGCGCCATGCTGGGTGCAGTCGGGATCCGATCCACCTGGGTGCTCGTCGATACGAAGCGCGGCTTTATCGCGGGGGAAGCACCGTCCATCGCAGCTAACCATATGATTGCGGCCATCGAACTACCGCCGGACTACAAGCCCGCAGGCATGTACAGCATCATCACTGCGAAGAGCGGCAAGCGCTTTCTGATCTTCGATCCCACCTGGGAGAAGACGCCCTTCGGTCACCTGGAACGCGAACTGCAGGGCAGCGATGCGTTGCTGATCGACGGCCCAAACAGCCAGTCGATCCGCCTTCCGGTGCTGGCGCCGCAGCAGAACACGGTGGAGCGCAAGGCCGCGTTCCAGCTTACGGCCGACGGCAACCTGACCGGCACCGTGCAGGAGCAGGAGAGCGGCGACATCGCGCGCTCCCGGCGTTATCTGTTCGCAGAAGGAACCGGCAAGCAGCAGCAACAGACGCTGGATCGCAGCATGTCGCACGACCTGCAAGCCTTTTCGCTCACGGATCTGCACGTCACGGGTGCGGGGGATCTTCAGCAGGCGTTGACGCTGTCCTACTCGCTGAAGGCCGACGGCTTTGCCCGGCAGATGGGGTCGCTGCTGACCGTGCGTCCGCGCGTCCTGGGCCATGAAAGCTTTCGTGTGGACACGAAGCAGAGGCTGGTGCCGATCGACCTAAGTGAGACCCGGCAGGTTCACGACGACTTTACGATTGCGCTGCCAGCCGGCTTCGAAGTGGACGAACTGCCTGCGGCCGTGAATATCGACCTCGGATTCGCCGCTTACAAGAGCGAGACAAAGGTCGAGAACCACGCGTTGCACTACAGCCGCACCTACACCGTGCGTGAGATCTCGCTGCCTGCGGATCGCTATCCCGACGTACAGAAGCTGGCCCGCACCATCGCCGGCGATGAACAGAGCAGCGCTGTGCTCAAGCGCGCGAATTAACTTCCCTTTGAAGTCAGGAATGAAACGATGATCCCCTTGCCTTGCCGTTCCCGCCTCCTGTTACTGCTGCCCTTCGCTGCCGGCCTGCTGACCTCTGCGGCGTCGCACGCCCAGTCGTGGATTCCGCCCACTCCTGACGAACTCCACATGACCTCTATTCCAGAGGTGCCGGGTGCAGAAGCGGTGATCCTGAACCGGGATGAGCTGGACGACGATGACAATCACATGCGCTCGATCTACTACCGCATCAAGATCCTGAGTAAGGCCGGCCTACGGCTTGCTGATGTGGAACTGGAGTTCGACAAGAGGCGCGATCTGAACGGCACCTCCGTTGGCGAGATTGAGGGCCGCACAATCCAGCCGGATGGAACGATCGTGCCCTTCAACGGCAAGCCGCACGACAAGCTGCTGCTTAAGGACAAGGAGAATGCGTTTTCCGCGCGGGTGTTTTCCATGCCCGCAGTGCAGGTGGGCAGCATCATCGAATACCGCTACAGCATCCGCTGGGATGACCACCACTTCTTTCGGCCGTACTGGATTTTGCAGACAGACCTTTATCTTCGCAAGGGGCACTTCCGCTGGAAACCCACAAGTCTTGACCTGACGTCTGTAAGCCGCAACGGCCGCGAAAACATTGCCAATCGCATCACCTGGGCCCAGTCGCTGCCGAAGGGGACCGAGGTCAAGATGACCCGCACGCCCACCCAGCGCCTCAACATCGAGATGAATATCGCGGACGTTACACCTTTCGGCAACGAAGAATTCATGCCGCCGATCCAGTCCACGCGCTACCACGTGTTCTTCTACTACACGCCCTACGCCTCGGCGCAGGAGTTCTGGAAGACCGAGGTCAAGTACTGGAACACGGATACGGGCAAATTCACGAAGAACACGTCGTTTGTGCAAAGCGAAGCGCAGGCCGCGATTGCAGGTGCTGCCACAGAAGAGGACAAGGCGCGCAAGCTGTACGCCTACGTCATGACGCTGGAAAACACCAGCTACACGCGCAAGCACACCACGCAGGAAGAAAAAGCGGAGATCAAGTCGGCGGAAGATGTGCTGAAGCGCAAGCGCGGCAGCAGCGACGAAGTTGCAATGACCTATGTCGCACTGGCGCGCGCGGCCGGGTTGCAGGCTGCCGTGATGGCCGTTGCCGATCGCAGCGTTCTTATCTTCGACACAAACTGGATGGATTTCAACGCACAACTCACCGACAACATCGCCGTGGTGAAGTATGGCGGTGCTGACCATTACCTGGACCCTGGCGCACGGTATGCGACCTTTGGGCATCTGGAATGGAATCACTCGATCAGCGGCGGCGTTCGACAGGATAATCCGGACATCGCGACCATGTTTCAGATGACACCGCCAGATGATTACAGGTTCTCGCACACGACGCGCGTGGCCGACGTCAAGCTGGAATCGAACGGCCACATGGGTGGCACCGTGACGTTCACCTACGAAGGCAGCCCCGCGCTGCGGTGGCGTCATGTCGCCCTGCGGAACGATGAGGGAGAACTGCGTCAGCAGATCAAGAAGGAACTCGAAGGCATGATGCCCGGCGGAACCGATGTTGAGGTGAAGACGATCGACGGTCTCACCAACGGCGAGGCTCCCCTGAAGGTAACGGCATCGGTGAGCGGCAATCTGGGCAGCGCGATGGGCTCGCGTGTTGTGCTGCCAGCGTCGCTGTTCGAGGCAAACAGCCAACCGACCTTTCCGCATGAAAAGCGTGAGCAGGCTGTGTACTTTCCGTACTCCGAGATGAAGCAGGACGCTGTGCGTTACGTGCTGCCAGAAGGCTTTGTCATCGAGACAGCACCGGCACCCGCGACCACGAAATTCCAGAGTGTCGCCGCCTACACGCTCAGGTCAGCGCAAGCGACAAACAGCATCACCGTGCGACGCGACTTGATCCTGGGTGATCTTTACTTTCCCATAAAGGACTATCCGGAGCTACGCACTTTCTATAACGAACTAGAGCGCAGGGATCACGATTCCGTCGTTCTAAAAAGGTCTACGCAAACGACAGGAAATTAGACCAACGGTGAGTAACCCTGGCTTGTCTATCAAGGCAGGGCTTCGTAGCTCACGTACGCAAACCGCTGCGAATCAGGTGCCCAGGAGCTCACGTTCAAGGAGCCCTGGCCGCCGGTAAAGCCGGTCAACAGCTTCTGCGTTCCAGCGACCTTGTCACCCTTGATGGCCGCGAGCTTCAGTTCCACATGCACGGTTCGCGGATTGTGGGTGGGCGTGTCGGCCGGATAGGCGATGTAGACCAGTTGCTTGCCGTCAGGGGAGATGTGCGGGAACCAGTCTTCCGCACCGTCTGCCAGGACCATCTCCGCTTTGCTGTCGTTGGGCCCTGCGCCGTCGGCGGGGAACCGCCAGATCGATTCGTGTCCGGTCCGGTCTGAGTTGATGTAGATCCACTTGCCGTCCGGTGAGTAATCGGGGCCGTCATCGTGGTGCGGGTCGGCGTTCAATTGCTGCTCTGCTCCACCGGCGGCGGGCAGGCGGTAGATATCGTACTGTTTGCTGCCATTGCGCTGCGCGACGAAGGCCATGGTCTTGTTATCGGGCGACCAGCCGTGAAAGTAGCTCGGTGTCTCCGTGGTCAGCTGCCGGATGTTTGTGCCGTCCGCGTTGGCCAGGTAGACGTTTGATCCCTTCGCTGGAGCGACGGTAGCGGAAAAGCCGAGCAGCTTGCCGTTCGGCGAAATGGCCTTGTCGTTGTTGCAGCGGTATTCCGCGCCGATGGCCAGCCGCTCGGGCGTCGCGGTGCCGTCCGGCTTCAACGTGAACCGGTAGATGCCGCCGTCCGAGTTCGAGATGAGGTATTTGCCGTCGGGCGACCAGCTCGGCGCCTCCCAGATGGTGTCGGCAGTGAACACCAGCTTGGATGAGCCATCGCGCAGGTCGTAGATGAACATGCGGCTTCGGAGATGCTGCGATTCAGCCCGTGCGGCGGGTGCGGCAGCCGGTGCGGTCTGGGCGAAAGCCGGCATAAAGGTGGCGGCGCAAAGGGCAAGGCAGCCTGCCGTAAACACTCGTTGCAATGTCATGTAGATCTCCTCGTGGTGCGGCCGGCGTGTCCGTTCGATCATGGCCTAACGGCGACTAATAGTACGGTACCGGCGGGTCGTTGCGCGAGGCGGCGCAACCCCTCCTGTTCGTCGAAGCTAAACTGGTAGTGCATGATTCTTCCGTTTGTCCGCGAAATGATCGCGGACCTGGAACACACTGACAGCTTTGAGCGACTGCGCCGGCACCTGAGCGCCTGTTCGGGGCGGCGGCGTGTGTCGGGTCTGACGGCGACTGCGCGCGCCCTGTACCTGCCCCTGATGGTGCGCGCCAGCAACGCGCCCGCGTTGATCCTGGTGAGCGATAACAAGGCCGCCGAGGCCCTGCACCAGCTGCTGAATGCCACCTGCGACCTGACCGGCGCGCTGCGCAGCGAAGAAGTTCTGCGGCTGCCGGCACACGATGTGCTGCCTTTCGAGAACCTGTCACCGCACGCTGAAATCCAGGAGCAGCGCGCCAGCACGCTATGGAAGATCTGCAGTGGCAGTGCGCGGATCGTGATCGTGCCGCTCGAGTCGGCGTGCCTGCGGCTGTTCGGTCGCGACTACTACGCGGCGCTGGCGCTCGAGCTGAAGCGCGGTGAAGAGCATGACACCGCCATGCTGTTGGAACACCTGCTGACCGTCGGCTACACCCGCGTGGATGTGGTCGAAATGCCCGGTCAGGTGACGCTGCGGGGCGGCATCATGGACGTCTATTCGCCGGAGATGGACCGGCCCGTGCGGATCGATTTCTTCGGCGACGACATCGAAAGCATGCGCAAGTTCGACCCGGAGACGCAGCGCTCGTCCGCGCCCGTGGATGAGATCACACTGCTGCCCCTGACCGAAACGCCCGTCACCGAGAAGCTGCTGGGCGCGGTACATGCGCGGCTGGTACGCGGCGGCACGGCGGGCGCGGGGATCGAAGGCGGTGAAGAGCCGAGCGAGATGCAGTCGCATATCGGCAATGTTTCGGTCTTTCCCGGATGGGAGTTCTTTGCTCCCGTGGCAGGCGCGCATGGCACAGTGCTCGACCTGATGGGGCCGAAGACGCGCATCTACGTGGAAGAGCCCGCCATGGTGAAGAACCAGGGCGAACGCTGGTGGAACAAGGTCGAGCAGAGACACGACCGCAGCGGCATCGGCTCGCTGGTGAAGCCGGAGGATGTGTACCTTTCGCCGTGGGATCTGGACGATCGGCTGCGCATGTACCCCGGCATCGAGCTCGACCAGCTAGGCGCGGTGGATGTGCTGGATGCAGAGCAGGCTACGCAGAGTGAGATCGAGTTTTCCTCGCGTCCCACGATGCGTTTTCACGGCTCGATCCCGGCGTTTACCGAGCAGCTCAAGAGCCTGCAGGCGCAGGATGCACGCGTCCTGATCGCAGCCCCCAACCAGGGCGAAGTGGAGCGGCTGGCGGGGCTGCTACAGGAGTACGGCGTGCCCTACCGCATTGGCAGCCGGGTGCAGCAGGTCAGCGGATCGGCGTCGGTCTACGACGAGACAAGCTACCTGACCGGCGACATCCGCACGCCCGTCATCGTGAAGACGGCGCTGGCAAACGGCGTGCAGTTTCTCGACCTGGAGAAGGCGACCGCGCGCCAGTTGATTATCTTCGGCGCACAGGATTTGAATGACGAAGCCGACGTAAACGCGCGGCCTGTGCAGCGCAAGTCGAAGACGTCTGCGTTCATCAGCGACTTCCGCGACCTCACCGTGGGCGACTTCGTCGTGCACGTGGAGCATGGCATCGCGAAGTACATGGGTCTGCGCACGCTGGACCAGGATGGCGCGCCGCTGGAGCTGATGATTCTTGAGTTCGCGGAGCAGGCCAAGCTGTACGTGCCGCTGACGCGCCTCGACCTGATCCAGAAATATCGCAGCAGCGAGGCCGGGCCGGCGCCCGAACTGAACAAGATGGGCGGCGCTGCCTGGGGCAAAACCAAGGCCCGCGTCAAGAAGGCCATGCAGGACATGACCGGCGAACTGCTGAAGCTGTATGCGCAGCGCCAGGCGGCGGTGGGCTACTCCTTCACGGCCGATTCGCAGATGATGCGCGAGTTTGAAGACGCCTTCGACTTCAACGAGACCGACGACCAGATCAGCGCGATTGCCGACATCAAGCGCGACATGGAATCGACCCAGCCGATGGACCGCCTGCTGTGCGGAGACGTGGGTTACGGCAAGACGGAAGTGGCCATGCGGGCGGCCCTGAAAGCCGTGCAGGACTCGAAGCAGGTCGCGGTTCTGACACCGACTACGGTCCTCAGTTTTCAGCACTTCCAGTCGTTCAAAAAACGCTTCGCACGTTTTCCCGTGAACGTCGAAATGATCTCCAGTTTTCGCACCGCGAAGGAGCAGAAAAAGATCCTCGAAGATACCGCCGCGGGTAAGGTCGATATCCTGATCGGCACCCATCGTCTGCTGTCGAAGGATCTCGTCTTTCAGGATCTCGGATTGCTCGTCGTAGATGAGGAGCAGCGCTTCGGCGTGCGGCACAAGGAGCGGCTGAAGCAGATGCGCGCTCACATCGATGTGCTCGCCATGTCTGCCACGCCGATTCCGCGCACCCTGCACATGAGCCTGCTGGGCCTGCGCGACATGAGCGTGATCGAAACGCCGCCGAAGGATCGCATGGCGATTCAGACGATCGTCGCGAAGTTCGATGAGAAGCTGCTGCGCACCGCCATCGAGATGGAGCTGGAGCGCAACGGCCAGATCTACTTCGTTCACAATCGTGTAGAAACGATTTACGAACTTGCATCGAAGGTTCGCGAACTGGTGCCGCAGGCACGCGTGATCGTCGCGCACGGACAGATGGGCGAGGGCGAGCTTGAAAAGGCGATGCTCGCCTTCATGAACGGTGAGTTCGATGTGCTGTGTGCGACTAGCATCATCGAAAACGGTCTGGATATCTCGCGCGCCAATACGATCATCATCAACCGCGCGGACCGCCACGGCCTGAGCGAGCTGTACCAATTGCGCGGGCGTGTCGGCCGCAGCGATCGGCGTGCGTACGCTTACCTGCTGATCCCGCCCGAGAACGAATTGACCGACATTGCGCGCAGAAGGCTTGCCGCTCTGAAGGAGTTCAGCGACCTTGGCGCGGGTTTTAAAATTGCGGCGCTGGACCTGGAACTGCGCGGCGCCGGCAACATGCTGGGCGGGGAGCAGAGTGGCCATATCGAGGCCATCGGCTTTGAAATGTACACCAGCATGCTGCAGGAAGCGGTCAGCAAGATCAAGGGAGAGTCGCAGGAAGAGCGGCCGGGCGTACAGCTCAATCTCGGTATCTCGCTGCGCATCGACGCGTCGTACATCCCGGAAGAAAACCAGCGCCTGCGCATGTACAAGCGCATCGCAGGCGCGACTGACACGGGCGTGCTGGCCGACGTTCGCGCCGAGATGATCGACCGGTATGGAGAGTTGCCGGATGCGGTCGTAAACCTGCTGGCGGCTGCGGAGGTGCGCCTGCAGTGCGAGCGTATCTGCATCGCGCAGCTCGATCGCAAACGCGTGCAACTGGAAGAGAACAAGCAGAAAATTTTCCGTGAAATGTTGATCCTGAAGTTCGATCCGAAGGCCAAGATTGACCCGGGCATGCTGATGAAGATGGTCTCGCGCAACACCAAGCGAGGCGCGCAGTTTACGCCGCAGGGTGTGCTGCGCTGGCCGCTCTCAAGCGCGAACTCCGCGGATGTGATTGCGGAAACGAAGTCGTTGCTGGAACAGCTTGATCTGACGGCCGCCGCTGCGTAAGCTGGCGGCACGATGCAATCCGTTCAGACGTTCGAAGCCGCGCTGGAGAAGGGCGATCGGGGACTTGGATGGACGATCGTCAGAGTGCCCTTTGATCCGGCCGATGTCTGGCCGGAACGTGTGCGCCTGCGCGTGAAAGGTACCCTGAACGGCTTCCCGTTTCGCACTTCGTTGTTTCCTGAGGCAGGCAAGCAGGCCAGCTATTACCTGCTCATGAATCGTGCAACGCAGGCTGGCGGTAAGGCACGGCTCGGTCACATCGCGAAGCTGCAGCTTGAGCCGGATCTTGAACCGCGGCCCGCGGAACTGCCGGAAGAACTGGATGCGCTGCTGGACGAAGCGGAGGGCCTACGCGATTGGTACGACGCGCTCACCGAGTACACGCGGCGCGAGATCGGCAAGTGGGTCTATGACGTCAAGAGCGACGATGCGCGCCTGCGCCGTGCACAAGGGATGGCCGAGCGCCTGCTGGCCACTATGGAGGCAGAAGATCATCTTCCACCGGCGATTGCAAAGGCGTTCATGAAGCGTCCGCGTGCACGTGAAGGCTGGACGAAGATGACGCAAGCGCAGAGGCGGGCGCAGTTGATGGGAGTCTTCTACTATCAAACGCCCGAGTCGCGCGCGAAGCGTATCGATAAGCTATGCGACGTTGCAGAACAACGTGCGATTTAGCTGAGCGCGGTTTCGCTCATGGCGTCGAACGGCAGGAAGACCGTGAAGACGGTGCCATGCCGGCCCGCCGCTTCGCTGCTGCGCACCAGCATGCGTCCGCGATGCCGTTCCACAATGTTGGCGCTCACCCACAGGCCAAGCCCTGTGCCGACATCGCCCTTGGTGGTGAAGAAGGCCGTGTAGAGTTTCCGCACAACTGCGGGGGAGATGCCGGATCCGTTATCGGCGACGGTCAACGCAACGCCGCGCCGGCCGGTAGCCCATTCGGTCATAACACGCGTGCGCACCTGTAAGGTGCCACCCTCCCCACGCATCGCGTCAATGGCATTGCGAACGATGTTACTCAGCACCTGCCGTATCTCACTCTCCATGCACATGACTGTGTGTCCGGAGCGGCGAGTATGTGTCGCTTCGATGTTGAACCGCGTCAACTTCGGCGCATACAGGTCGAGCACCGACTTCAATAGGTCGTCGCAGTCGACTGCCTGGGGACGTGTGTTCTGACGGTAAAAGCGGAGCGACTGCGTGGTGATGAGAGCGACGCGTTTCAGCTCGGAATCTGCTTCGGCCAGGTAGTGTTTCAGCGCGGACGGATCCTCTTCCTGCTGTGCCAGGTAGATCAGGTTCATGACCGATTCGAGCGGGTTGTTGATCTCATGCGCAATGGACGCGGCAAGTCTGCCGACGGCCGCCAGCTTTTCGCTCTGGCGGAGCGCAGCTTCGAACTCCACGCGGGCCGTGACGTCGTTTTGAATGCCGACGAAGTGGGTCAATTGACCGTCGCGGTTGCGGATGGGCGCCACCGAAAGCTCATTCCAGAAAGGGGTGCCATCTTTTCGATAGTTGCGCAACACGACCGTGACCTGTTGCCGTGCTGCAATGGCCCCGCGCAGTGTTGTCAATGCGGACTGGTCCGTGTCGTCCCCCTGCAGGAATCGGCAATTCTTTCCCAGAACAGATTCAAGCGTGTGGCCGGTCATGACCTCAAAGGCGGGATTGACATAGATCAGCGGCATGTCCGGCCGGGTGGCATCCGCGATGCTGATGCCGGTAGTCACGGAACTGAAGATGCGCCGGTTCAGGTGCAGTTCGTCCAGTGCGCCCTGGTATCGCTGCGCGAAGGCGCGGTGCGCATACAGCACGACACTCAACTGGGCTAGTAGGGAGGCGGGGTGCTGTGGCAGTGTCAGAATGCCGTCGGTTGGTGACAGCGCGGGGAATACCTCATCCGCCAACTCAGACGCAGCAATGCTGATGACTGCCGGAAACACGGCATCACCCGGCAAGTGGGCACCTGTAAGTCGGCTATGAATCTCGTGCGCCTGCGTCTGGTCAGCCACGATCAGCTCGAAGCCGCGTAGATCTTCGACTTCAATGTTTGCGTGCGTCAGGTCTGCGACTACCAGGTCCAGTTGCTGCGCGACCCCTTCAAGCAGGCGGTAGTGGACAGGGTCTGAAACGAGCATGCCGACGCGAGCCGACGTGTGCAGAGCCGGATCGGGTACGGGCCTCGGGTTTACGCTTTCCGACCGCGGGTCTGCGCTTTCGGACTGCGCTGCAGGCCGAGTGACGATTTGCCCCAGGAAGATATCAGTCTCAAGCGCCATGCCACTCACTCCTCAGGTGAGATGTAGGCTGTAGAACCCGCCGTTGCAAGCTGGCAGATTTCAGCAGAGGCAAGCGAGTCGTGAATCACTCCCGAAGTAGACTTGGTGCATTCCCTGCCGTCACGCAGGTGAGGATTTTGGAGGTTGTCTTGCGTAAGCTTCGCGTGCTCGTTGTGGTGGCTGCATTGTTGTTGCTGCGAACAATCGCTCCCGCACAGCGTCTGGGCGCCGACGGCGCGGCGCAGACCTTCGCATTCCTCTCCGACCAGTATTTCGATGAGGTTTACTTTCACTTCCAGCCCACTGCAGGAACCTCCGCCGGCCTGCATCGCTACGACAACCAGCTTGAGGATTATTCCGCGGCCAACATGGCGAAGTGGACCGCGGCGCTGCATCAGTACCAATCAAAGATCGAGGCCGTTCCAGCCGGCGGGCTCGATGGTTCCGTTGCGGCGGATCGTGAGATCCTGCTGAATTCGATCCGGTCTTCGCTGTTGAGTCTCGAGACGATCCGGATGTGGCAGAAAAATCCTGACCAGTACTCCAGCGGCGTGACCAGTTCCATTTTCACGCTGATGGAGAGGCCTTATGCGCCGGTGAACACACGCCTGCGTGCCGCTGTCGCACGTGAAAAAGCAATGCCGCAGATGCTGGCGGAAGCGCGCAAGAACCTGCAGAACCCGCCGAAGATTTACACCGAAATCGCGCTGGAGCAGATCGACGGCAACATCAGCTTCCTCCAGCATGATGTCCCGCTGGCGTTCGCGGATGCCACCGATCCCGCGTTGAAAGCGGAGTTCGCAAAGACCAACGCTGCCGTGATCGATGCATTGAAGAGCTACGCTGCGTGGATGAAGAGCGACCTGTTGCCGCGCTCGACTGGCGAATTCCGCTTCGGCGCCGACACCTACCGCAAGAAGCTGCTGTACGACGAGATGGTCGACACGCCGCTGGACCGCCTGCTTGCAGTGAACGAAGCCAACATGAAGGCGAACCAGGCGCAGTTTGCGAAGATCGCGAAGGAACTCGATCCGAAGAAGACACCGGCGGAGGTGCTGGCGGAGCTTGGTGCGATTCATCCAGCGCCGGACAAACTGCTGGATGCGTTTCGCGACAGCTTCAATGCCGAGGTCGCCTTCATCCAGTCACGGCACATCATCACGCTGCCCAGCAGTGTCCGTCCGGTGCTGGAAGAGACGCCGCCCTTCATGCGGGCAACCACGTCGGCCAGCATGGATCCGCCGGGACCGTTTGAGACCAACTCCACCAAGGCCTACTTCAACGTGACCCTGCCGGAGAAGGACTGGACGCCACAGCACGTTGCCGAGCACATGGCAGAGTTCAACGTCGGCACCATCGTCAGCACCAGTGTGCACGAGGCGTTTCCCGGTCACTTCGTGCAGTTCCTCTGGCAGGACCAGTTTCCGTCGCGGATCCGCAAGCTGCTTGGCGCAAGTACGAATGTCGAGGGTTGGGCACACTACTGCGAGCAGATGATGCTCGACGAGGGCTTTCAGCCGCCGGGCACCGATGATCGCGAGCGCAAGCTGATCCGCCTGGGGCAGTTGCAGGACGCATTGCTGCGGAACGCGCGCTTTGTGGTGGGCATCAAGATGCACACGGAAGGCTGGACGACCAATCAGGCGGAACAATTCTTCGTCACGGAAGGCTACCAGTCGCCGTCCGTTGCAAAGATGGAGACCAAGCGCGGCACCGCGGATGCGACCTACCTCTACTACACGCTTGGGAAGCTTGAGATCCTCAAGCTGCGCGACGACCTGAAGGGGAAGCAGGGTGCGGCCTTCTCGCTGCAGGCATTCCATGACGGCCTCATGCGGCAGGGCCCGGTGCCGATCAAGATCGTACGGCAGGCGATGCTGCAGGATGCCTCGCCCGTACTGTAGGACCCGTCTGACGGATTTCCGCTAGCAGTCTGGCAGGGCTTCCGTTAGCATCAGACGATCCATGACCCCAACCCTCACGACTGTACCCGGACTACCTGCATGACCATGAAAATTCGCAAGGCCGTATTTCCTGCCGCAGGCATGGGGACTCGCTTTCTGCCTGCCACGAAGGCCACACCGAAGGAAATGCTGCCCCTCGTCGACAAGCCACTGATCCAGTACGGCGTGGAAGAGGCTGTGGCAGCGGGCTGCACCGAGATCATCATTGTGACCGGCCGCGGCAAGAGCACGATGGAAGATCATTTCGATCGCGCCCCCGAACTGGAAGCCTCTTTGGAGCGCCGCGGTAAGACAGCCCTGCTCGAGATTGCGCGGTCCGTCTCAAGACTGGCGAAGATCAGCTATGTTCGCCAGCCAGAAGCACTGGGCCTGGGCCATGCGGTTCTGATGGCAAAGGAACTGGTCGGTGACGAGCCGTTTGCCGTGCTGCTGCCGGACGACATCGTCGATGCTCAAACACCGTGCATGAAGCAGATGGTCGAGGCCTTCGGGCGGACCGGCTCATGCATCCTGGGCAGCGAGGTGGTGGAAGGCGATGCGATTCAGAATTACGGCTGCCTCGATTGCGCTCCTGTCCCCGGCGATGAGCGCCTGCTCAAGGTCCGCGACATGGTGGAAAAGCCGTCGCCCAGCCAGGCTCCCAGCCAGAACGCCATCATCGGACGCTACATCCTTACGCCGCGTATCTTCCAGATGCTTGAGACCATCCAGCCCGGTGCAGGTGGCGAACTGCAGTTGACCGACGGCATCAAGGCGCTGCTGCAGTACGAGTCGGTCTACGGCTTCACGTACGAGGGCAAACGCCACGACGCCGGCGACAAACTCGGCTTCCTGAAGGCTACCGTTGAGTTTGCTCTGAAGCGGGATGACCTGGGACCGAAATTCCGGGAGTGGCTGAAGAGCTTTCCCCTCTAACGCGCTCAGCCGGCTATTGGAGAGCGAGGTAGCTTGCGATCTCGGCGAACTCCTCTTCGTTCAGGCGGAAAGTGGCTGCGGGCAGGACGCCGTCTACCTGCTGCGCGCTGCGGCCGCCGACGATGGCTGCCGTGACGGCGGGGTTGTGCAGCGTCCATGCAATGGCGACCACGCCGGCCTCCACACCGTGCCGCGCGCCAATCTCCTTCAGCTTGTCGGCGAGCGCAAGGTTCTTCGTCAGCAGCGGTTCCTGGAAGTTCTTCGCGTTCTTGCGGAAGTCGTCGCCGGGCAGTGCCGCGACACGTTCTTTGGTCATCTTGCCCGTCAACAAGCCGCTCTGCATGGGCGAGTAGTTGATGACGCCAATGCCATGCTGCTGGCAAAAGGGCAGCATCTCCGCCTCGTTGCTGCGGTTCAGCATGGAATAGGGCGGCTGCAGGCTGGTGATGGGCGCGATCTTCATCGCTCGTTCCATCTGGCTCACGTTGAAGTTTGAGACGCCGATCCAGCGCACCTTGCCCTCCTTCTGCAGGTCGGCCATGGCGCTCCAGCCCTCCTCGATCTCCTCGTCGGGCAGGGGCCAGTGGACCTGGTACAGGTCGATGACGTCCAGCTTCAGGCGCTGCAGGCTGGCCTCGCACTCCTGCCGGATCTTCTTCATGGTGCGGACGATCTGGCGGTCCTCGCCCCAGGTCATGGACGACTTGGTGAAAACGTACGGCTTTTCTGACAGGCCTTCCAACGCGATCGCGACAACTTCCTCAGAGTGGCCCAGGCCGTAGACGGCAGCGGTGTCGATCCAGTTGATGCCGCTCTCAATGGCGTGGCGGATGGCGGCGACAGACTCCTTATCGTCCTGCGACCCCCAGCCAAACTGCCAGTTGCCGCCACCGATCGCCCATGCGCCAAAGCCGATCGAGGTGAGTTGGAGGTCCGAGTTGCCAAGTGTGCGGGTTGCGCCGAGCGTGCGGTGTGCCATGCGCTTTGAGATGCACCGAGCGCAGCCAATCGGTTGTTCACGGTTGTCAGGACGCGTCTCTACGCGAGCGCAAGTCCACCCGGAAACTCTCTCTTCCAGCGCAGATCGCCGACAGGCGATTTATGATGCCGCCATGCCCACACCGACGGAAGTTGCCGTTTCAGAATACTTTTCCGCGCTCCGCGCCATGGATACTGACCGCTGCGTTGCCGTCTTTGCTCCCGATGCCGAGCAGCATGATCCAGTCGGGACGCCGCCAAACATCGGACAGGATGCGATCCGCAGCTTCTTTGCCGGCATCTTCAGTGCCTTCAAAACAGTTGGCCTGACGGAAGACGCGGTGTACGTCAACGGCACCTCTGCCGCCGCAAAATGGACCGGCACAGCCGTCGCGCCGAGCGGCAGATCGGTCACGTTCGAGGGCGTCGACGTGATCGATTGCGATGACGCAGGGAAGATCGTGAAGGTTCGCGCGTTCTGGAATCCTGCCGTGGTGATGGGCATTCTGGAGCCCTGAAGTTCGGGGAACGACAAGTTGCTTCCGCAGACTGCCCGGGCTTTACCTCAGCGATTGAATCCTGGTCATTTTCACACTGGAGTGCGTCATGGATTGGCGGCAGCATCTTCATCTCGCAGAGCGATGGATTGAGGGGCTTGCATGGCGGCTGGCCGGTGCTGCGGCAATCCTTGTTGCAGGCCTGCTCCTTGCTTCTTTTCTGAGCAGCTGCGCGTGGTACGTCGCTCGTCGAGGTGATCGGGGATACGATTTGGATCGAAGGCGCCGGTCGTCCTTTGTGGCTCTGGTCATCCGGGTGGCCATCTGGGTCGCAACGGCATCCCTGATGTTCTCGGCCCTGGGCGTTCCAGCTTCCGTTATCAGTGTGATCGTCACGGTTGGTGTCGGGCTTGGTGTTTTCGCGGACTCCCTGAGCGGCCTACGCGCCCTCCTGTTCCCGCCTTTCCACATCGCAGATGTCATCGAGTTGAAGAGCGAAGGCGTAACCGGCATGGTGTCCGAGATCAGCCTGAGCGGCGTTGTTCTGCAGGTACCCAGCGGTGGAGAGGTGATGGTTCCGAGCCGGAAGCTGTTCGACAGCCTGCTGGTGAATCACACTGCCGCAGAGAATCGGAAGATGGTGTCGTTTCGCGTGCGCCTCCCGGTGAAAGACATGGAGGCGTCGCAGGCGTTGACGCAGGGGCTGCTGGATGGGCTGCCGGGCGTCCTTCCCCAACGGGCGCCGACGGTCCACTTCGCGGGGCTGTGTGCATCCACCGTCACCCTGGACGTGCGTTTTTTTGTGCAGTGGCACGCGCGCCGCGAAGTAGCTTCTGAGTTCGTGCGCTGCCTGATGGCGGAACTGACCGCCCGCCAGATCCCCGTGGAAGAGATCTCAGAGACCGCTAGCGAAGCGACCTGAGCCGCTCTTTTGCGCTACTAACCTTTTCCCGTTTTGCGTGTCTATCCTGTGAGTTGCAATTCTGACTTCCGGGAGTCAGGTACACGATGGGCACACAGGTTTTTGGTGGTGTAAACGGGGGCGCTTTCGGCTCCGGTTCGGTCTACGGGCCGGGCGCAGGCGCGGTAGAATCGCCTAAGGTGGCGAATTCAGCGGCAGGTCGGGCGGGGCGCGCGGCACTCACACCGGCGCAGATGGAAGCGCGTGCACAGCAGCGGCTTGAGGATGATGAACTCATCCGGCAGGCGCAGCGGGGCGAGCGCGGCGCGTTTGACCAGTTGGTGCGCCGGTACGACGGTGCGGTTCTGCGGCTGGCTTTGCACATGTTGAGCAACGAGCAGGATGCGCAGGACGTTCACCAGGAAGCCTTTCTGAAGGCGTACCGTCACCTGGCCAGCTTCCGCTTCGAGTGTTCGTTTTATACCTGGCTCTACCGCATCGTGACGAACCTGTGCCTGGACGCGCTGCGCCGGCGCAAGAGCCGTCGCGAAGACCCGTCAACCATGATGGATTCAAGCGGCGACACGATCGATCTGATGGCGAATCTGAGCGATGACCGTGCCGGCGCGAACCCGGAACTGGAACTCCGCCGCAAGCACCTGAACGACCGCATCCAGGGTGCCCTTGGGCAGTTGACCCCGCGCGAGCGCATGGTGTTCGAGTTGAAGCACTACCAGGGCCTGAAGCTGCGCGCCATCGGCGAGATGTTGCAGACGACAGAAGAGACAGCAAAGAATACACTGTTTCGCGCGACCCGCAAGCTGCGCGCGAACCTGGTGGACGCGTAGCCAAGTCGCCCGTTTCTGATGAACCGGATAATTGCTGGATCGATTCCAGGGGGCTTTGAAACCTCGGTCGGAAGGCGTTCAGATGCTGTACAGAAGTGAAGCCAAAGATGTGCGGTAAACAGCATTAAAAGAAGTACATGGCGGGCGAACGACCTGCCAGAGCAATATGCAGCAAAAACTTAGGAAGCCACACAAGGAACACCGTCATGACGTGCGACGAAGCAAAAGATCAACTCGTACTACTGGCCTATGAAGAACTCTCCGAGGAGGAGCAGGCCGACCTCGAACTGCACATGCATGGTTGCGCGGAGTGCCAGTCTGAGATGGCAGCGCTGAACGCGTTCAGCGGCCAGATGGCGATGGAGGAGTTAGCTCCTGTCTCGCCGAATCTGTTGACGGCGGCTCGGATGCGCCTCGATGACGCTCTGAACGGGGCAGCAAAGAGCACCTGGGCAATGCGCCTGCGTGTTGGACTACTGAGCACCTGGCAGCACCTGTATGCCGCACCAGCATTGGCGACGCTGCTCGTTGGAGTTGGCTTCCTCGGCGGCAATCTGCTGACACGCTACCAGGTGGCGAACGCCCCTCGGCCACAGGCGCCGGTGATCTTTTCAAACGACACGGAAGGCGTCATCGGCAGTGTCAGCGGCATCGTGCAGACGCCCGATCCTGACGTGGTGCAGGTGAAGTACAACCGCATTGTGCCGACGACGTTTCAGGGCCGCATCGACGAGCCTCAGGTGCGTCAGTTGCTGATGCTGGCAGCACAGAAGAGCGCGGACAACGGGGTCAGGGCGGAGAGCGTGAGCTACCTGGCGCGGGAGTGCAGTGCCGGCCACATGTGCGAGCATGGCACCGGTGCCGATGGTGCCGGCTTCCGCGATGCCCTGCTGGTGAGTCTGCGGTATGACAAGAGCCCGGCCGTCAGATTGAAAGCGCTCGAAGGCCTGCGGCGGTTTATTGCCGAGGACCAGAAGGTGCGCGACGCCGTGCTGGAGAGCCTGATGCGAGATTCCAGCGCAGATGTTCGCACCCGCGCCATCGGTACGCTGGAGCCGGTGCAGGGTGATTCGAGCGTGCGGCAGGTATTGCATACTGTGTCTACCCAGGATGAGAATCCGTACATCCGCAACGCCTCGATGCAGGCGCTCGGGAGCGTCGATGGCATCCAGTGAGCGTCTGCTTGAGTACAGCCTGATCGCTGTTCTGGCTGGCGTGTCCGGCGCGACTCTCGCGTCTGCCCAGGCGCACCTGTATGCACACGCTGCAACAGCCGACACGCTGCTGTTTTCGGGTGCGGCGGCCCACGGCGGACCGGGTAGTCGTCCGCAGGCACAGGGACAGGGTTACTTAGGCATCGACATTCGCGATATAACTGACGGCGAGGTCGGCACCCTGCACCTTAAGAGCTCGCACGGTGCGGAAATCACCATGGTCGATCACGACGGCCCCGCGGGCAAAGCGGGTCTGCGTGAACATGACGTCGTGCTCAGCGTCAACGGCACAACAGTCGACACCACGGATCAATTGCGTAAGCTGCTACGAGAGATGCAACCGGGCCGCTCCGTGTCCATGGTCGTCTGCCGCAGCGGCCAGGAGCAGACCGTGAACGCCGTGATGGCCAACCGCGCAGAGCTGGAAAGGCAGGCGTGGGAGCAGCACTGGGTCGTCCCTGAACCCGTTGCTGACGATGCAGTGCCTTCGAGCCCGATGGACTCAGGAGCCGGCCGCAGCGGCTTTGGCCACGGCTTTATGGCAGGGCACCTGCTGCCACTGGCACCCGCCTACACGGGCGCCACCGTAGACGCGATGGGAACGCAGTTGGCAGACTACTTTGGCGTAAAAGACGGCAAAGGCATGCTGGTGCATGGTGTGGATGCGAACAGCCCGGCGGCGATCGCAGGTCTGCACGCCGGGGATGTGGTGACGAAGGTGAATGGCGGGCGTGTCGCCACCAAGTCCGAGTGGATGCGGGCGCTGCGAGACAGCAAGGGACACCCCGTGAGCCTGACGGTGGTCCGCGATCGCCATGAGCAGACGCTGACCATGGTGCCGGACGCGAAACATCGCAGTGAAGTGGAACCTATGCCTCCGCCGCCCACCGAACGCAGCTGGCTGTCCATGATGCTTCTGCGCTAGATCTGCATGCCGATGGCTGCACCGCGTATGCTTACCTTCTGTTGGCTCATGAGCCTGCGGAGACGGGTCCATGCGCATAGTTGCAAGACTGCTCACAGCTTTGCTGTTGCCCCTGCTTTCAACCTGCACGGCCGCCGGCCAGGACCCGAACCTTGCGCACGCTCAAGAACTGATGCGCCAGTACAAGGCGAACAAGAACTCCGTGAGCTACGCAGCCGGGTTCGCTGCGCTGCGTACTGATCTGGACTCGCGTGCGAAGGTGGGCAAAGTGGTTGAAGTCACCCTGGGCAGTGATTTCCGTTTTGGTGACGGAACCCTGCTGCCCAAGGGCACTGTCGTGACAGGTATGGTAACGGCAGCTGCAAATCACACCCGGGCAAATCCCGAAAGCTCGCTTGTGCTGGACTGGACTGAAGCACGCCTGGGCAGGAAGATTAGCTTGCCGGTGGCGGCAGCCGTCCGGGACGCACAAGGGGGCGTGCCGGTGCAGGGCGCGGACCATACCTTCGGTCAGAACCAGCTGGGCGCCACGTCCAACAGTGGGCATGCCGGCGACAATAACACAACCATGAACAACAGCATCCTGATGAACAAACAGGCGGGCATGCCGCAGATTGCGCCCGGCGTGACCATGGAACCCGCGGAGGGGCATTCTCTGCGTGTGACCAGTCAGAATAAGGACATCCAGCTGCTGGAAGGCACAAAGATGGTGCTGGTCCTCTTCAAGGATCGGACGCCCGTCGCCGCTGCACCGTAAGTCGAAGAGAACTGCCCGAGCAGCGCCCACTATACTGGGGTCACGGATGGACAATTCAGAGTCGTTTCGCCCCAACCTGGACGATTACCTGCTGGACCGCGCGTACGACGAGATGTTCGCCGCGCCGGAACAGTTGCGCGGCCACTATGAAGTGCTGATGGAGCAGTTCTCGGCGCTGCCGCAGGCGGAAGTGGAGCGGCGCAAGCAGGCGGCCGACCTCTCGTTCCTGAATCAGGGCATCACCTTCACGGTGTATGGCCGCGAAGAGGGTACGGAGAAAATCTTCCCATACGACCTGTTGCCGCGCGTAATTACCAGCGCCGAGTGGGGCATTGTCGAGCGCGGCCTGACCCAGCGGATAACTGCTTTGAACCTGTTTCTGAAGGACATCTACACGGAAGGCCGCATCCTTGCCGACGGCGTCGTCCCGCGCGAGATCGTCTACAGTTGCAAGCAGTTTCGGCGCCACATGATCGGCCTGCAGGTGCCGCGGAACGTCTACATCGCGGTGGTCGGCACGGACCTGATCCG
>CBAAAE010000039.1:0-20088 GCA_964658845.1 uncultured Novosphingobium sp.
GAGTACGACACGGCGTTTTTCGACAAGGGACCGAAGTTCCTGCACTACTTCCCGCAGGCTGCCATCCTGACCCATGTGGAATACGATCATGCCGACATCTACCCGGATCTCGCCGCGGTGAAGACCGCGTTCAAGCGGCTGGTGAACCTGATCCCGCGCGGCGGCCGGCTGGTGGCGTACGACGGCAGCACGAACGTGACCGAGTGCGTGGCAAAGGCTTTCTGTCCCGTCGAGCGGTACGGATTCTGCCACGATTCATTCTGGAGACTGACCGATTTTCAGGCCGGTGCGGTCACGCGTTGGACGCTGCTGTGCAAGGGCGAACATTTCGCCGACCTGGAGTTGCCGATGGCAGGCGAGCACAACGCCCTGAACGCAACGGCGGCGGCGGCGCTTGCGGCAGGGCAGGGCATCGATGCCCCTGCCATTGTCGAGGCGCTACGGACGTTTCGCAGCGTGAAGCGGCGGCTTGAGGTGCGGGCCGAGGTCGGCGGCGTCACCGTGATCGACGATTTTGCCCACCACCCCACGGCCATCCGCGAGACGCTCCGAGCCCTGCGGGGAGCGTATCCGGGCCGGCGTCTGGTTGCCGTTCTGGAGCCGCGCTCGAACACGCTGCGGCGGAATGTCTTTGAGTGTGAACTGGTGGAAAGCCTCGCCGTAGCGGACGAGGTAGTCCTGGCCGCGGTGTACCAGGGCGGCAGCATTCCGGAGCTGGAACGGCTCGACCCGGATCGCGTGGTGGCTTCGTTGAAGGGCCGGGATGTGCCTGCGCAGGTGCTGGCCGACGCGGACGCGGTGACGGCTGTACTCTCGCGCACGTTGCGCAGCGGCGATGTTGTGGCAATCCTGTCGAACGGCGGCTTCGGCGACATCTATAACAAGCTGCCGGCAGCCTTGCGGGCTCGCTGATGTGGGGCACGTTCAAGCTGGT
This sequence comes from uncultured Novosphingobium sp., assembly GCA_964658845.1. Lineage (GTDB taxonomy): Bacteria > Acidobacteriota > Terriglobia > Terriglobales > Acidobacteriaceae > Terriglobus. Next base: position 935 of record CBAAAE010000039.1, read on the forward strand.
ACTGGTAATCGCCGGCCTGGGCATGCCGGCAGGGATCTTCCTGATCCCGTGGACGCTGCTGACCCGCGATGTCGGCCCCATGTACCGCGTAGGCAAGTGGATTGCGACAGCCGGTTTACGAGCGGCGGGCATCCGGATCGAGCAGAGCGGGCGCGAGAACATTCCAGCGGATCGCGCGTGTATCTTTTTGCCGAATCATGTTTCGAACCTCGACCCGCCACTGGTCGCTCCGCTGTTGCCGGGGACGCCCAGCATCATGCTGAAGGCCGAGTTGCTGAACATCCCCATCCTTGGCCGCGCCTGGCGGCTTGCGAAGTGCGTTCCCGTCGAGCGGAACGGCGGTCGCGAGGCTGCGGTGCGCTCCGCCCGCATGGCTGCCGAAGTGATCCGGAGCGGCCTCTCCATGCTGATCTTCGCTGAAGGGACGCGCTCACCGGACGGCCGACTGCAGGCCTTCAAGGCCGGACCGTTCCACCTGGCGCAGTCCACGGGAGCGCCCATCGTGCCGGTGGCCATCTCAGGCACGCAGACCATCATGCGCAAGGGGAGCACGCGTGTGACGCCGGGCGTGGCTCATGTCCGGTTTCTGCCGGCGATCGATCCCGAGAACTTTCGCAAACGCTCAGACCTGATGGACGCTGTTCGAGCGGCGTTGGTCGAAGCCTTGCCGGAATCGATGAAGCCCCTGGATCGGTAGTAACCGGCCTATTTGATGATCGCGTTGTAGCCGTCCCCGGCAAGCTTCAGACGCATGGCATCAGCGTCCTTGCGATTGCTGAACGGGCCTACCTGCACATGGATCAGGTGGTCGTTCCCGTCAGTCCTTGTAAGCACGGCATAGCCGCGGCGGCGAAGCGCGCTTAACAGGACATCAGCGTCCTCCTGATGACTGACCGCGGCGATCTGCACATAGGTCGAACCGCCTGTCGCAACCGGAGTTGCGGGGATTGCTGACGGAACCGCGGTCGCAGGGGGAACGCGGATCACAGGTGCGGGTCGGGCCACGGCGGTGCTGTCAGTTCCTGCAGGTGCGGTCGCCACAGCAGACCGCGGCGACACGGCCGGCGAACCGGCAGCGGGCGATGGGGGCGTCCGCACCACGGGCGCCGGAGGGTGTTCCGCGGGTGCGCCCGCGGTCGGAACGTAGTCGGGTACGGGTGTGCTGGCGGGTGAGCCGGGAGAAGGTTTGGGGCTGCTCGCGCTGCTGATGGCGGGCGTGGTGGTATCAGGTTCCGCAGCCACGGGTGGCGGCACCGACTTGCGTCCCATGGAATAGCCAAAGCCAAAGAACACCGCACAAAGCAGGGCCAGCGCGAAAAACAGCACGAGCACGATGCCAGTGTTCAGCGTGACTTCGCGATCGACCTTTCCCTCGTCCACTTCCGAGCCGCGGCGCTGACCGTATCCCTGGTCTTCGGCAGCGGACCTGCGGCTCTTCAGCGTTACGTCATCGTCGGTGTCGTTGAACAGCGGGCTCATGTTCGGCTCTCCATCCCCCGTGCGGGCGGGTCCTGCCTGAAGAAGTGCTTCAGAAGTGCCTAGAAATGGTAGTAGAGCCCGATCTGCGGCTCCGTGGTGAAGGTGGTCTTTTTGATGGTGAGATAGTTCTGACCGAAGTCCGGGGCCAGGTAAAACATCTGCCGAATGCCGACACGTGCGCCCAGTTTGCCGTACAGCAGGGCCTCACCGCCGACGCTGTAGTAGTACGCGGCGCGTGCCTGCGGCTGCAGGCCCTGTCCGCCGCCCTTGGTGGGCTTGAACTCGATGGTGCCCGCGCCTGCGCTGACATAGGGCTGAAAGCCGAAGACCAGGTGTTGCGGGCGAACGAGGTAACCCACGGTGTACTCGTTCGAAGTCACCTGGGTCTGGAACGGGCCGACCAGAGCGCCGGTCGTGGTGCTCTGATTGCAGCAGGTGTAGCCCTGCGTCGACTTGCCGTAGCCGAAGTTGAACTCGAATCCCTTGAACGCAGACTTCTGCCCGCGGATGGTGACGAGAGCGCCCGCGGAGGTGCTGGCGCTCTGCGTCACGTTGTAGGGCGGTCCAAGCACGGGCTGATTCACGGTGCCGGACACGTCTTTGGTGAAGAAGGCGGTACCTGCGATGCCCAGGTCAAAGTGGCTCAGGACCCGGGCTGTGCGCGTTGGTGCGGTTGGCGCGTCCTGTGCGCGTGCGGACAGCGTGAGGAGTGCGAAGAGAAGGGCAAAAAACGATGCGTACCGCTTTGGCATGAACTACGGAACCTCGTGCCGGGTGCAGTCACCGGTCATCCCTTGAGTCTACTTGACGCATTGCGTGTTTCGGGAACGTCTATGCGATGTCGGCCAGGGGAACCGCCGTGACTTCCAGGGTGTAACCATCGGCAGCCAGCACCTTGACGCGCTCTCCCGCGGCGACGTAGGAATCACTGGTAGTCAGCCGGGCTCGCCACAGCTCTCCGCGGACAAGGATCTGGCCTTCCGGGGAAAGCGCGGTCTGTGCTGTCGCAAGCCATCCAAGCATCGCGTCAGACCCGGTTTTGACCTTGGCGCGGCGTGCTTCGATGCCGAGCACGATGAGCGAGGCAGTGACGCCGCCGAATCCTATCCCTGCTCCGATGGCGACCGACCAGTCGACCTGCAATTGCGGGAGGGGGCCGTTGACCAGGGTTCCGAGGCCGACGACCAGCGCCAGGATACCCATTGCCGCAAGCACTCCATGCGAAGGAAAGCGCGCTTCCATTAGCAGCAATACTGTCGAGATAAGGCACAGCAGGATGGCCCACGGGTTCAGCGGCAGCATGTGCAGAGCGTAGGACGCCAGCAGCACCAGGAGGACGCCTGCCGCGCCGGGCACCACGGCTCCAGGAGTATTCACTTCCAGGTAGATCAGCAGCAGGCCCAGCGTCAGCAGAAGAACGCACAGGTCAGGGTTCATCAGCGTCAGCAGCAGCAATTGCTGGAGCTTCGTCTGGCTGTTCGCCACATGCGCGCCCGCAAGGTTCAGCCGGACTGTCTTTCCTTCCCACCGGAAGCTGCGAGTGCTGGCCACGCGCACGGCATCGGAGGTCTTTTCCGCGGATCCATCGACAAAGCCGGCCTGGATCGCCTCCTGCGCGGTGAACCAGTGCCTGCCAGACGAGAGCTCCTGATTAGCGGCGCTGCTGCGGCCGTGCCGGGCCGACGCCTCATTGAGCGAGGCCAGCAGGCGTTGGCTTTCCGCAGCCTGCTTACCAGGTGTCAGCCCATGCGGATGGTCGGTCCACAGTGGCGTGACGAACGCCTCGGAGTTCAGCAGGGAGATATCCGCCTCCGCCAACAGACGAAGAGCTTCTCCCGAGATTCTTGAGTCAGCCCAACCCGCCCAGACGATGATGGGAACACGCGACGCTCGCATGGCGGCAACCATCAGGTCAGTGGAATCGCTGAAGCCACCCGGTGAACTCAAGTTGAACAGGATGGCCTGGTAGCCGTCGCGGTTCGCGCGTTCGATGGCTCGCACGAAGATTTGCTGGCGCTCTGGTTGCAGGGTGTCGTGCAGATCAATCATCAGTACCGCAGGCACATCCACTGCAGTCGGCACATTCAGTACGCCGGGGACACCTGCGCCGGGAGTTTCCGCACGGAGCGTCAGCACGGCTGCAAGGCACAACAGCAGCAAGATGAAGGAAGACTGTACGCTTCGCCAAAGCGGCGAATCGGGGCTTGTCATGGGACCGGTACACCCCGGGTGGCGAGCATCGACTTCATGCCGAGGGCCGCCGGACTGGCGGGTTCCAGGCGAAGTGCGTTGCCCACCTCGATCGCCGCCGCGGCATTGTTGTTCGCCGCCAGATCCAGCCGGGCCAGCGTCAGGTAGGCAGCCGTGCTGGGTTTGCCCTGCAGGCTAGCCTGGGCTTCGGTGCGCGCCTCGTCCGCGTTGCCGGAGCGCTCCCGTACCTGCGCCAGGCCCACGTGGCCGGCAGCGGACTTCGGGTCGGCCGCAATCGCAGACTGGAACTCGCGTTCTGCTTCCAGCACCAGGCCCTGCGTCAGGTACTCCTGGCCGGCCTGCGCGTACTCGTCCCCCTGCTTATCCGGCGGCAGCTGGGCAATGCGCACCGCGCGCATCTGGTCCAGCTGGAAGGCTGCCTGCCGAAACGCCGCCTCGGAGTAGGTGCGCCGAATGCGCTCCTGCGGGTCGAATCCTGCCGGTGCAGTCTGCGTGCCTGCGATGATGCCCTGCAGTTCCTTCGCCTCGGCATCGTTGCGGCGCAGCTTTACGGCCTGATCGATCTCGGTCTTGGCATGGGTGTTGTCCCCCCGGCGGCGCAGCGCCACGGCCACGTTGAAGTGGTAATCCCCATCCAGCGGGTCGGCGGCGGACGCACGCTGCAGCAGCGCCGTGCCATCCTTGTGCTGGCGGGCCATGGCGACGCCCTGGTTGTTGATCACCTCGGGCAGCGGCAACTTTGTTCCTACCACCGCGAAGGCCCCCTCCGCGTCCGCATAGTGCGCCGTGTTGAAGCGGGCCAGGCCGCGATAGAAACCGGCTTCGAGCGCGAGAGGATCGGCGCTCGGCACCTTCGCCAGGACGGCCGCGGCATTGTCGTAGTCGCCGTCTGTGTACTCGGTTTTGCCCAGTGCCAGGGCCGCATCGGCGTTGGTGGGGGCAAGGTCGACGGCGGTCTTCAGCCGCTTCAGCCGCTCGTCATCCGTCGTCGCGGTGATGCCGCGGATGTAGCTCTCGTAGGCGTCCAGCTTCATGTCGGCCGAGGCCGCGACGAAGGTGTTCTGGGCTACCGCAAACTTCGGATCCATCTGCCGTGCGCTGAGCCATGCCAGATTGTTCTCTACTTCGATTAAACGTGGCAGCGAGGCCTGCTGCTGCAGCGGCTTGGTCATGGTCAGCCGGTTTACCTCGAGCACCTGCGCCTGCGCAGTCACGTTGCCGTCCTTCACGTCGTAGCTGCCCACCAGCACAAATTGCGCGTCCAGCGTCTGCGCGATGCGGATAGTGGTCGCACGCGACGGGCGAAAGCCTGCCGGCAGCCCCAGGTGGTCCAGCGCATAGACGCGGTCGTCCCGCGAAATGGTCAGGAAACCCGCCGAACGCAGCCGCTGATTGGTCGTCGTGGCGAATGATTCGCCGATCCAATCCAGGTTTGGCTGGCCGGAACGATTGTCGAACGGCAGCACCAGGACCACGCGCCCGCCCATCGGGTCAGCCTGCGCGCATGCACTGGCGGCCGAGAACACCGCGAGAGCCGCAAGCACGCACCGACGGATGAAGCTGGGGGAATCCATCACCCGATTATAGGTTGCCGCCGCCGTGACTCCGGGGGCGGAAGGTCCCGGGCCGGGCAAGCCGCACGTCGTAACTGCGCGGGAAGTACAGCACCGCGGCCCACTCGCCTTTGCGGTCTTCCTGCCATGCGACGCTTCCGCCAAGGGCGCGTGCGATCTCGTCCGGCTGCAGATCGCGATGGTAGTCGTAAAAGCGGCTGTCGTTCGTTCGGTTTGCGCTGGTCAGGTTCAGGCCGCCACGTGGCGGGTCGTACTTGGTAGAGAAGACCAGCGCCGTGTCGAACGAACCTGGGTTTGCGGCGGCCTTGGCGATCTCTTCCGCGGAGAAGTTCTGAAGGTCCGTCGTCCGCATCGGCTTGCGGGTGTAGCCGAGTTCCGGCCGCTGCAGGTCGGCCGCAACCGGCCAGGCCGTCAGCACTGTTGCGCCCGGGTAGCGCCGCTGCAACTCGCGAATGGCATGCTGGTGCACCACGATCATGTCGCGATAAGCCAGGTTGTCCTCAGGCGTGAAAGGGTAGGGCGGAGCGACCTCGCAGCCGATCGCAAACCCCAGCAGCGAGAGCGCGGCCACCGCCGGCCAGAGACGCACACGGCTGCGCCAGACGGCAACACACAGGATCAGCAGGAGCGGGTACGCGGGTAGCAGGTAGCGCGTCAGCAGCGCTCCGCCGAGCACCGAAAAGGCAATCCACTGCGCGACCAGCAGAACCAGCAGCATGCGCACGATCGGGCGCGCCAGGAAAGTTTCGCCTGCTGCTTTGCCCTCTACGGCGCGGGTTGGCAACAGGAACATGGCACACGTGGCGAGCACGGGCAGGAACAGGTTCATGTGAACCGTCAGGTGGATCAGCCGATGCCACAGCGAGAGCAACACGCGCAATGCCGACAGGTTTCCCGTGGCGTTGTAACGGAGGAACTCCGGGTTGCCGAACATGAAGCCGGTCTTCGCGCGGTGGTACAGGTACCAGCCCAGCAACGGCAGGGCAGGGAACGCCATCGCCGCAAGCCAAATGGCGGTTGCATGCGCTCGCTCTCGCACGAAGAGCCAGGTTTCCAGCAGGAACAGTGCCGCGGGCAGAACGATGGCGGTCTCCTTCGAGAGCGCTGCAAGGGCGAACAGCAGGCCTGCGCAGATCGCGTTCGAGAGCGGTGGCGCGGCCGGCTTGCCGGTCCATGCCTCGCGATCGGCATAGAAGCTGACAGCCCACAGTGAGAATGCCGCGGCAAACATGTCCGCATGCGCCAGCGTCGACTGCGCAAACCAGACGGGATAGATCGCGGTCAGCACCATGACCGTCAGGCCAGCGGCGTTGCCGAGCAGGGTACACGCCAGGCGAAACACTGCCAGCAGCGCGAACGTCGTCACCAGGCACATCAGCAGGCGCGTGCTCAGGATGTGAAAGCCCGCAAACTTCCACCACGCGGCCAGCAGAATTGACGGCAGCGGAGGATGGGCGTTGCGCACAGTGGAATCAGGGATGAGCGTTCCCAGCCGAAAGAAATCCCACGCGGCGGGAATGTAGTAGCCGCCCTCATCCCAGAAATAGGGCAGGCGGATGAGCGTCAGGTGCAGCAGGTACACGGCAACGAAGACAGGCGCGAACAGCAGCGGTACCGAGATTGGCGGACGCTGCGTCTTTGGCTGCCGACCAGTCACGTTCGTCTCCCAGGGATGATGTGTGACGAGCCATCAGCTTTGCCGCAGACAGCAAAGGTCAGAAAAGACCTCACGGCTCGCGCGGAGGCGAGCCGTGAAGATCAGAGTCGTTCGGCTGGCGGCAGATGTGCTCCCCCGCGCCTACAGCCCGGAGGCTATGGCTTAGTTGACGGGGATGGGCCCGCCGCCCTGCTGCATGCCCTGCGGCTCCAGCTTCAGTTCGCCAAAGGTGCCTTCGTACTGCGCCAGGTTCTGGCCCAGAACGTTGAACAGCGCCTTGGCCTGCTGCGGGCTCAGGAAAATGCCTTGCTTGGTCAGGAAAGTGACCTCGTCCGGCGTGTTGGACTGCATGGTGCCGAAGACGAGTTGGAAGTCCCAGACACTCATGCGAATCTGCACGCTGTTGGCATACAGGTCGTTGTAGTCGTCGGACTGGGTCACACGGAGGGTCGGTTCGATGTTTGTGTTGTCGCTCATGCTCTCTCTGGTGGTGCGGGATTCTTGGTGCGGAAGAGGGGACTTGAACCCCTACGGATCGCTCCGCTAGATCCTAAGTCTAGTGCGTCTGCCAATTTCGCCACTTCCGCACGCAGGAACAGTTTACTGCTCTTCTGCCGAGGCCGTTTTGCCCTGCGGCGCGAGCCGGACGAAACGGCTGTGGTCACGATCCTTCTTCACCTGCGCGATCGGGAAGACTTCCCCGTGAAACGCCAGGAAGACGCCGCCGGGCAGAAGGCGGGTCGCGAGCAGGGCCTCGGTAAGATTCTGGAGCGCGTCCGAGCCCTCGATGCCGAAGGGCGTCATGGCTCCGGTGAACACGACGGGTACGCGGCTTTCCGGCAGACGCGATGCAAGCGCTGCTGCGACGACGGTGCCCGTCTCCACCATCGTGTCCGTGCCGTGGGTGACCAGCACCGGTGTGCCGGCTGCGGCATGGGTCAGCACATGCTCTGCGATCAGGGCCCGGTCCTCCTCCGTCATGACGAGCGAATCCTTGTTCATCAGCTCCTGCACGCTCACTTCGGTTTCTGGCAGGCGGAGCAGGGCGAGGCAGCGCCGGATCTGCGGCTCGGTGTTTTCCATGGAGCCGGCCTGCTCCACGTATCGCTTCTCGATGGTGCCGCCAGTGGTCAGCAGGGCTACGCGGTGCATGTGGGTGATGATACCGGGCAAGACAAAGGCCCCGCTTGCGCGAGGCCTTTGTCTTTGTGCCGTGGTGCGGTTTACTGGATGATCTGCGTGGAGTGCGTGCCGTTGGCGATGGCTGCGGCGCAGGTAGGTCCCGCCGACGCCGGGAACGGCGTGTTGCGGACCCTGACCAGGGCTCCGGTGGCGGAGTTCAACTGCATGCCCGTTACCGTGTTGTCGAGGAAGTTCGACGTGTACAGGTAGATGCCTAGAGCGTTCTCAACCGTGACGCAGGTCGGTCCGGTGCCGGTCGCCTGCGGTCCCGTGCTGGTGGCGGAGAGTGCACCACTGCTCTGTGCAATTGCGTAGCCTGAGACGGTGCTGGCGTTGTAGTTGGCCACGTAGAGGAACTTGCCGCGCGGATCGATGGTCAGGCCGACCGGCTGGGACTGGGTCGCAAACGGGCCGGTGGTGATCGCCGTAGGAATGCCACCCGTAGTCATGCTGTACGCGATGACCTGGTTACCGGACTTGTCGGCGACGTAGAGGAAGTTGCTCAGGGGTCCGACCGCGATGGCGCTGGCGAGAATGCCCGAAGGATAGCCCGTGGATGTGCCGGTTCCGGTCGCGATGGTGGTGTTGCCGATTGGCGTGACGGCGCCGCTGCTGAGATCGCGGCGGAAGGCCAGCAGGTTATTCGTCGTGTTGACGTCCTGGTCGATGACGTAGACATAGCTGGAGCAGGACGTATTCGTGCAGTCAGAACCGTTCGTGGCCGTCACGTTCGTGTTGGACACGTTCGCGGAGACGGCGATACCGACCGGGGTAAAGCCCAGCGGGAAATAACTCAGGGAGCCGTTGGCGAGCGGTGTCCCAAGCGAGACAAGGCCTGACGAACTGTCAGTCGTTAGCGGGAAGATCTCGAGCCCGCCCGGGCCCAGGTTCGCGTTGGTGAAGCCCGGCTGGAAGGTGAAAGTGACATAGAGAAACTTGCTGTCGCCGGAAATACCGATGGCCGTGGGAAAGCTGCCCGAGGTGGTGACCGTCTTCTGCGAGTAGAGCTTGCCGTCGGTCCCGATAGAGAAGTTGACGATGTTGGAGTCGTCGCGATTCACGACAAACACGGTCTTCTGGTTCGCCGTAATGGCCAGCGCCACGGGGTTGCGGCCGCCCGAGTCCTGGCCGGAGCTTGCCAGGCGGATCAGCGATCCGGTCTGGTAGTCGATGCCGTACTCATTCAAAATGCCGTTGGGAGCAGCGGTGGTGCCGCGCGACGAAGTGACGTAGAGAAAGCCGACCGTGTAGTCACGGCTGCAGGCGGTGAGCCCGAGGCAGGCGGCAAGCGAGAGCACGGAGGCTGCGCCGATCCGGCAGATGCTGTTGAACTTCATGCGATACGTTTCCTCAAACCCTTGTACAAGTACGCTGGCGGCAGGGTTGACCCATGCCGCCAGCGTGAGCCGCTAGCTCGTGATGCCGCTGATGATCAGGCAGGCCGGTTTGCCCTGAGCCTGGAAGGTGGAGCCATGCTGCAGCACATTGAGCACGCCCTGATTGTGGTCAATGTGGTAACCCGTGACGGTGCCGTCCTGGTTCGACGTGTAGACCCACTGCTTGGACGGATCCTCGACCATGCAGACCGGACCGGAGCCGACGGCGAACGGATTAAGCGAACTCGGCAGTTGCGTCAGGTTGCCATTGGTCTGGATGGTGTAGGCCGAGATGCTGCTCTTGGGCGTGGTGGACGACGTGTTGCCCTGGTTCAGCACGTACAGAAACTTGCTGGCGGAATCGGTATACGTCCACACCGGTGAAACACCCGTCGGGAAGTTGGCGACGATGCCGCCGGTGACCGGTTGTAGAACGCCGGTACTGCTGACCGTGTACTGCAGAACGCGGTTGTTCGCCGCGTCCGTCAGGTACAGGTAGGCGCCGCCCGTGGTGATCGACGTGATGTTGTCGATCGTCGGAGGCGCGTCGATCACCTGCGTGGAGTTCGCATTTACCGTCAACTGACCGGCAGTTCCCACCTGGAGCGTGGTCACGGTCTGGTCGCCGTTGACCACGATCAATGCGCCGGCAGTCGTGGTCTTGATGCGCGTGGGTGCGGGTCCGGTGGTGGTGTAGGTCAGGAAGGTGCCGTTGATCTTGACCGACTGATTCTGCACCAGGGTCAGGCGTCCCGTGTCCGCGTCAATCGCGAAGACAGTTACGGAACCGCACGGCGTCTTTGTCAGCAGGCCGGTCGCGGAGTTGCAGAATGTGGTGGTCGCAGGCGATACCTGGTCCAGCACGTACAGGAAGTCGCCGCCGGTGGAGATGTCCATCCACTGCGGTGTGCCGCCCTGGCTGGCGAATGCCTGCTGAAACGTCAGCACGCCGTCGCCGCCGACGCTGAACTCTGCCACGGAATTGACCGCATCGCCCGCATTCAAGACATACACGTAACGACCGCCCGGCTTGACCACGCCCATCACAGGATTGCTGCCACCTGAGGCAAAGGGGGAGTAGACAATCTCAGTCAGGTTTCCGGAGTTGTTATCGATCTTGTACCCGCTGATCGAGTTTCCCGCGCTGTTGCCGGCCACTTTGCCGTTCAAGACCCAAAGGTATCCAACGGTGCCGCCGCCGCATGAGGACATTCCCAGGGCAAGCGCCACACCTACTGCACAGGCCAGAACCAACCGGCCGCTTCCGCTCAACTTCATGTGTTTCCTTCGGTTCCCGATTGGCGGCAGGGAAAACTACGCCGCACCTGTTCCACGCCATTTAAGGGAAGTGAAATCCTCTAGCGATTGTATGCGCCGAGGCGACTTTTCGCTACCGGCGTGACGTTGTTCCTGGTGTGGACATGCGTTGTCCCCTGCCTTGCCTTGCGATGTCCCGGTAGACGATTGAGAGGGAGGAAGGAGAGCAGGCCCGACAGGAATCAGGCCTGCCTGTTGCGTTTTAAAGGCTTTTTACCAGACTCGGCAGGCATTCACCGGAGCCATGGGTTCGCCCTGCTTGCAGGAAAAAGCCTCCGCGAACTTTGCAGAATTCTGCACGGCGCCGTTGGTGCGGAAGCGTCCAGGCGAGTGCGGATCGGTCTTCGCCCGCATGCGTGCGGTCTCTTCGCGGGTGTTTTCGCACCAGACCTGCGCATATCCCAGGAAGAAGCGCTGATCCGGCGTGTAGTCATCGATCTTCTTCGTGGCCGCATCGCCGCCCAGCTTTGCGAGCTCCTTGTGCAGAGCCATGTAACTGACCTGCAGGCCGCCGTTGTCCGCGGTATTCTCGCCGAGCGTCAGCTTGCCGTTCAGGGTCTGGCCGGGAACCGGCTCGAATGCGCCGTATTCCTTCACTTCGCAGTCCGTCCGCTTTTGGAATTCGGTCTTGTCCGCGGCGGTCCACCATTCACGGACGTTGCCCTGTGGATCGTACTGGCTGCCCTCGTCGTCGAACCCGTGGGTCATCTCATGGCCTATGACCACGCCGATGGCGCCAAAGTTCACGGCGGGATCGATCTTGAAGTCATAAAAGGGCGGCTGCAGGATGCCCGCGGGAAAGTTGATGTCGTTCATCGAAGGGTTGTAGTAGGCGTTGACGGTGGGTGGTGTCATGCCCCACTCCTTCTCGTCGACCGGCTTGCCGATCTTGGCCAGGTCACGGCGATCGTTGAAGATGGCGACACGCGCAGCGTTACCCAGCCGGTCGTCCCGCTTGACGGCGACCGAGCTGTAGTCCCGCCACGTGTCCGGGTAGCCGATCTTGTCGCGGAAGGCAGCCAGCTTCTTCTGTGCTTCCAGCTTGGTGGCCGGGCTCATCCAGTCCAGACCCTTGATGTCATCGCCCAGCGAGGCCTCCAGCAGGTGCACCAACTCCTGCATGTTCGCCTTGGCTTCAGGGGTGAAGTTTTTAGCCACCCAGTCCTGCCCAACGGCCTCGCCCAGCGCCCGGTCGGTCGCCTGCGTGCAGCGCTTCCAGCGTGGCGCCTGCTCCTTCTGGCCAGCCAGTGTTTGCGAGAAGAAGGCGAAGTTTTCGTCATCGAACGGCTTGGACAGGTTGGTGGCGGCGCCATGGACCACGTGCCACCGCAGGTAGCTCTTCAGGTCGGTCAGCGAGGCGCTTTGAATCTGCGCGTTCATGGACTCGAAGTACTTCGGCGTGGCCACGTTCAACGTGGTCACCGGGGTGTGGATGGACGTGAAGTAGTCATTCCACCGGTACGCCGGCGCCAGGGTCTGCAGTTCCGCAATCGTCTTCATGTGGTAGACATTCGCGGGCTCGCGCATGTCGACGCGCGGCAGCGAGCCTTCGGCCAGAGCGGTCTCGATGCGCATAACGGCCTGCGCCTCGGCCGCGGCCTGCTCCGGCGTGTCGCCCAGCAGGACGAACATCTTCGTGACGTGGGCAACGTACTTGGTGCGGATGCCGTTCATGCGGTCATCCTTCTGCAGGTAGTAGTCGCGGTCGGGCAGCGACAGTCCGCCCTGGAAGAGCCCGGGGATCTGGTGGGTGCTGTCCTTCTGGTCCTGCTCGGAACCAAAGCCGTAGAACAGCGCCAGGCCCTTCTCGTCTTCGAGCGTGCCCACCAGCTTTGCAAGCTGCGCCTTGTCTTTCAAACCGGCAACGCTCTCCAGGATCGGCTGAAGCGGCTTTGCGCCCAGCTGGTTCGCCAGATCGTCATTCATGCACGCCGCAAAGTAGTTGCCGTACTTGACCTGCAGGGGAGTGGCCGGCTTTTCGGCGGCCTGCTGCAGCAGTGCGTAGATCGTGTACAGGTTGTGCTCGCCTAGTTCGTCAAATCGGCCCCAGCGCGTCTTGTCTGCGGGAATCGGATTGCTCTTGAGCCAGTTGCCGCAGGCGTAGGCGTAGAAATCGGAGCAGGGGTTCACCGTCTTGTCGATAGCAGACACGTCGAGCGAGATCGCGGACTTGGGCACGGTGATCGAAGCACCCTGGCCGTCGAGGGCAAGGGACATCTGCTGCGCGCCGGCGACCGCCACCGCGCCAAGCGCCAGAAGGCCGGCCACGGCAAGCGTAAACCGCGATTGGGCAAGCGTCGAAAGGGAAAGCTGGCTCATAAGGTTGTCCTGGTAGGGAATGTTGACGCAGCCTGCAGCGCCTGTATAACACTCTATTGGCATTCCGGGAAAGGCGCACACGGGGGTTGCGCTGGACCGATTCGGCGCCGCCCGTCCGTGAGGTTGGCAGGGGAGCTGCATATGGTTGAAACGTATGCCCCGCCTTCTGCATCCATTTACCGAAGGCCCAGTCAGATAAACGTTCCGGAGGTAGGGAGCAGTTGTGCCGTCTGCCTGTCGTCGCCGTCTGTCTGTCAGGAGCTAGAGGAAACGAATGCCCAGCCAAAGTGAAGTGAAGTGGTCACAGTTGAAGGTGGGCGTCATCGTCCTGATCTCGGTCGTACTGCTGACGACCCTGCTGTTTCTCATGACCAGTTCGCAGGGCCTCGGTGTCTTCTCGCACAAGCTGACGGTGACGACCTACTTCGAAAACGCGGCCGGCGTGAAAGAAGGCGCGGCCGTGAACCTGCAGGGCGTCACCATCGGAACGGTCAAGGAAGTAACGGTGGTGCCAGACGCAAACCGCAAGCTGACGCCCATCCGCGTCGTCATGAAACTTGATGGTAAGTACCAGGGAGAGCTGCACAAGGACACCAAGGCAGCGCTCTCCACCGTCGGCGTGCTCGGTGACACCGTTGTCGACCTGAACAGCCAGACCGCGGTCGGCCCCCAGCTCCAGGATGGCGACGAGCTCAAGACCCTGGAAAGCCCCAATCTGCAGGACGTCGTCAAGGCCAGCCAGGGCACGATTGAAAGCTTGAACGTCATCCTTGCGAAGATGGATCGCATCGTGGATTACATCTCCTCCGGCAAGGGCTCCATCGGCGGTATGATCTATGACGACACCCTGCTGCAGCGCGCCAACGCAACCGTCGCCGAGTTGCAGAAGCTCGAGGTCAACCTGAACAACGGGCAGGGCACCATGGGCAAGCTGCTCAAGGATGACGCCATGTACAACAACCTGAACGCCACCGTCGCCAAGCTGGATCACATCGCCGCGGACCTGGATGCCGGCAAAGGCAGCGCCGGCAAGCTGCTGAAAGACGACGCGATGTACAACAACCTGAACGCTACCCTGGTGCACGCCAACAGCATCATGGAGCAGGCGGATCAGGGCAAGGGCGCACTCGGCCTGCTGACCAAGGACCAGGCGTTTGCAGACAAGCTGAACGACACCGTCTCGCGCGTGAACAACATCATGACCGGCATCGACAAGGGTGAGGGCACCGCCGGTCTGCTGGTGAAAGATCCCGCGCTGTACCACAACCTGGATAAACTGGCCGTTGATTCGCAGAGCCTGGTCAACACTATCCGCAGCGACCCGAAGAAGTACCTGACGATCCACTTCAAGATCTTTTAGCGATAGGCTCGCGTCGGCGGGTCGCCGCGATCTCCAGAGTTCGCCATGGTGTAGAACCTTCGTGGAGACGCTTCCTTGAAGATTCCTGACGTTTTGACGGACCGATTGCGCCTGGTCGCGATTACCCCTGACATGCTGGATGCGGAAAGCGTGGATGCGCTGCGACTGCAACCCTTGTTGCACGCGCGTGTGCCTGCAGAGTGGCCCGATGAGAACTGGGAGCCGCATGTCTTCGAGTACATCCGGAAGCAATATGCCGATCACCCCGAGACGACGGGTTGGATGCGCTACGTTGTGCTGCCGGGGGATGATCCAGTGCTCATTGGAACGGTGGGCGCGGGTCCTCGCAACAAGCACGATGTTGAGTTCGGCTACGCCATCCTGAAGCCGTGGCAGCGGCGCGGCTATGCCACGGAAGCGGCACAGGCAGTGCTTGAACTCGTACTCGCGCTACCCAGTGCCGGAAGCATCATCGCGCATACGTTTCCATATCTGCGCGAGTCGATTCGTGTGATGGAGAAGTGTGGGCTGGTGCTGGATGGTGCGGGTGATGAAGAGGGCACAGTGCGATACCGTCTGCCGCGTCCGGACAGGCTTCGGCCCTAGTACCTGTCATCCTAGGTGTTCAGGATTTTCATGTAGGGTGATTCGTCAGGAGCATCCTTCGTAGACCGCAGGCGACTCAGCATGGGTGAAAGCCCGAAGCTCAGCAACAGGTTCAGCGCGAGAGACGGTATCGCCGCGTACATGCCCCAGGTCTGCCCGAACACGTGCAGTGGATAAACGCCGCTGCCCTTGAAGTCCAGCGCAATCGCCATGGCGGTGCCGCAGGCCATCCCCGCAATCCATCCCGTGAAGACGGCCCACGGGTGCAGGCGGCGTTTCAAGAACGCTCCGCAGACGACCGCGGGGAACAGTTGCGTGATCCAGATGCCGCCCAGCAGTTGCATCTCGATGGCGTAGGAGCCAGGTGTCTCCAGCACAAAGGCAAGCGCGCCCAGCTTCACCAGCAGCGACACGATCTTTGCCTGCGTGGCTTCTTTCCTGGGCGTCAGGGGCGTGCGCGCGAACTCGCCCCACAGGTTGCGTGTGAACAGGTTTGCGGCGGCGATGGACATGATGGCCGCAGGCACCAGCGCTCCCACGGCGACCGCTGCCAGGCAGAAGCCGGCGAACCACTCGGGGAAGAGCTTCAGGAACAACAGCGGGATGGTTGCAGATTTGTCCGCCGGTGCAATGCCTGCGGCCAGGGCAACGTAGCCCAGCAGCGCCAGCATGCCCAGCAGCAGTGAGTACACCGGCAGCAGCGCGGCATTGCGCCGCAGCGTATTCGGCCCGGACGACGACAGCACCCCCGTCGCCGTATGCGGGTAAAGGATCAGCGCCAGCGTCGACCCGATCGCCAGCGTCGAGTAGGGCAGCAACTGACCCGGCCGCAGCAGCAGCGATCCGGCCGGCGTGTGGGTGGGCAGCGTGGCCTTTGCCACCGCAAAGATGTGACCGAAGCCGCCAACCTTTGCCGGCAGGAGGATCACCGCGGCAATCACCATGACGTACAACATCACATCCTTGATGACGGCGATAATGGCGGGCGCGCGCAGGCCCGCCGAGTAGGTGTACAGCGCCAGGATCGCAAAGGCGCCGATGAGCGGCCACTCTCCGCGCAGGCCCATCGCGGCCAGGGCCACTTTCATGCCGACGAGTTGCAGCGCGATGTATGGCATCAGCGCCAGGATGCCGGTGATCGCAATTGCCACCGTGAGCGGGCGGAAGCCGAAACGGCCGCGCACCAGGTCGGCGAACGTGACGTAGTTGTTGCGATGGCACAGCGTCCACAGCCGCGGCAGCACCAGCATCATGTACGGGTAGATCAGGATGGTGTACGGGATCGCAAAAAAGCCCATCGCACCGACACCAAACACCGCCGCAGGCACGGCGATCACGGTGTACGCCGTGTACACATCGCCACCCAGCAGAAACCAGGTGATGAAGGTGCCGAACGACCGCCCCGCGAGCCCCCACTCCTCCAGCGAATGCATCCCGGCATCGGGACGGCGCCATCGCGCAGCCAGAAATCCCGCAAGTGTAACCAGCGCGAAGACCGCGCAGAAGATGCTGAGTGCAATTGGATACGTGCTCATGCGGGAGTATGGGCCATGCTAGCAGAGCAGCTTGCTTTCCCTTGCACGACCATCGTCGATCGCTCCACAGGCGCTCACTTCGGCAAGACTGCGGACGTATGCTGCTCTTAGTGCAAAGGAACGAGGTACATGTAATGGGGCAAACTGTTCGAAGACGATGGCGTGTGGGGATGACGCGGATCGCACTAGGCGCGTGGATGACCACAGCGTTTGCCATTGAAGCGGCAGCGCTCCAGGGACCGACAATTGCTCCGCAGCACTACGACATCATCTCCGTAAAACCGAACAAAAGTGGTAAGGGAGGTTGGAGCTGGGGCGGCCGTGACAATACTTACCAGGCCACAAATGTGACACTGAAGTTTCTGCTTGAAAACGCCTATGACATACGCGGTGCGCTCCTGATGAACGTTCCCAAATGGGGCGACTCTGACCACTGGGACATCCAGGGCGAGATAAGCGACTATGACCCGGCACTTGCAAAGAAGATGACAAGGGAACAGGATCGCGGCATGCTGCAGGAACTGCTTGCAACTGCGTTCCACGTCCGCGTCCATCTGGAGACAAAGGTGCTGCCGGTGTACGAACTGGTAGTCGCCAAAGATGGTGTGAAGATGGCCGAGAACCTGGTGAAAGACACTGACCTGGATGCCAAGGGAAGAACCGGCAGCATGATGACGAACGATGGAAAATTTGAAGCGCTGGGTATCACGACAGACCAGCTGGCACATTCATTGCAGGGAGTAGTGGAGCGGAACGTCATCGACAAGACGGGACTGACCGGCAAGTACGATTTCAAGTTGAAGTGGACTCCCGAACACCAGGGTGCTACCAAGCTGGACGACGATGCAGCGACCTCGATCTTCGCGGCCGTTCAGGAGCAGCTTGGCCTGAAGCTGCAACCGGCGAAAGCACCGGTGGAAACGCTTGTTGTGGATGCAGCCGAGTTGCCGTCGGAAAACTAAGGCTAAGGATAGTGGCTGCGGCGAACAGCCTGCGCGGAGCGTCGAAGAGGAACATGGACACTGTTCGACTGGACAAATGGCTGTGGGCTGCGCGCTTCTTCAAGACACGTGCCCTCGCGGTCAAGGCCTGCGACACCGGCAAGATCAAGGTGCGTGATCAACCGGCCAAGCCCGCGCGTGACGTCAAGACCGGCGACGCCCTGACTGTGACCAATGAGCGCGGCACCTTTGTCGTGGAGGTGCTGGCACTGAGCGACGTTCGCGGACCCGCGGCCGTGGCGCAAACGCTCTACCGCGAAACGGACGAGAGCATCGCAGCGCGGAAGAAGGAAGACGAGACGCGCAAGAGCAATCCATGGTTCGAACTGGACCGGGTCGCCCGTCCCACCAAGCGCGACCGCCGCGATCTGAACCGGCTGCGCGGGCGGTAGGCCCTATCGCTCGAGGCCCCACTCATTCACCCAGTGGAAGCCACGATCCAGCAGCGGGTAGTGGCTGGGCACGGGGATGCGGGTCAGCGTAAGTGTCGCTGGTTTGAACTTCTTCACCGCCTCGGCATTCTTGCCATCCGCCTTCGGTGGAACCGTCGTCAGCACGGCATGGTTGGCATCCGGCGTCTGCACGCTGAACACGACAGGCGCCCCCACATACACGCCCAGCCGGATCGTATGTGCCGCAGGATCAGGCTTCATCCGCGTTCGCCAAAGTTCACCGCTGGCGCTGCGCGAAAACGCCCGCACCGGCGAATCGACGTAAAGGTCCACAATGGGCAGATGCTCCGGATCCTCCAGGGCGGATGCGGGCTGCTGCGCATCGACATGCCACGCGCCCAGCAACGGATTCGGCAGGCGCTCATTTCTGCGGTTCTCCCGCCAACCCGCGCCCATCTGGATCGGCATCACGATGAGAAACGTCAGGGTGAAGACGAGTTCCACCGTGCGCGTAGTGATCCGAAAAGCACGGCGCGACGTCGGCGGCACCCATATGCCCGTTGGTGCAGAAGGCTGGTGCAGCCAGAAGAATCGAAACAGTGCCGGTACGTCCGGCAGCGTGATAAACGTCAGCGCCAACAGCAGGTTCGCGGCAAACAGCTTCACCGGCACATCGAAAAACATGTTGTACAGCAGCACATTCGTCATCACGAACGCCGACAGCAGCGCCCCCGCCAGCGCCGTCCGGCGGAACAGAATCATCACACCACCCAGCGCCTCGGCACCTCCGCAGATCATCTGGTAAGCAGGATTCATGCCCAGCATCGACCACAGGTACGTCATCGGTGACGTGTTCCCAACAGGCTCGTTCAGTATCGCGATCGAGATGGGAGCCATCTGCATCGGAAACAGCTTTGCCAGGCCGTATTCCAGCATGTAAAACCCGCACGTCAGACGCAGCAGAAAGCGCAGTGTGGCATACAGCGTCTGGTACTCCGTCCTGCGATTCCCACGCGCAGCGGCAATCGCCGTCCAGACGAGCCCACCAATGAGGGACAGAGCCACGAAGATCCCCTGCAGCACCCAGTTCACGAGCGAGTCACCCGAGCCGCTGTCATGGAACGTGGCACCAACGCCAGTGAAGT
>CBAAAE010000040.1:0-19720 GCA_964658845.1 uncultured Novosphingobium sp.
GTCCAGCGCCTGGCCAAACTCCCAGTCCATGCGCATGTTGCTGGCCAGGTCCTGAAAACCGTCGGACGAGCCCACGTAGCCGCAGGAGGTCCGGGTAAAGCCGCAGTCGACCCCCATGGCCAGCGAGGTGTTGTCCTTCCACGCCAGGATCGACCGCCGGCCGGCCACATCGATGGAGCGTGCCGAGTTGCCCGCGCCACCCCCATTCAGGTGTGGCGCCAGCAGCGCGTAGCACTTCAGCCGGGACAGCACGGCCTCCTCGCCCTCGACCTTCACGTGCATCATGACCACCGGATGGTGCGGGTCGCAGACAAACTCCTTCGTCACGGTATAGCGGCCGCCCAGATCGCTGGCGACCACCCGCACCGCCAGGGCATCCGCGTCGATGTAGTGGAAGTCGTACTCGAAATCGCGCTTTTCTTCGTGGACGAACGTTTCATTGTCGGTGAAGATCAGCTCCATATCGCGCGTCTGGGGACGGTCGATGGTGGGGTAGTAGATCTCGTTCAAAGTGCCGTGAGAGACGGTAAACCAGACCCGGCTGCTGGCAGCGTAGGCGGTGCACACGGCGTCTTTCTTACTCGACGTCCAGCGTGCTTCGAGGCCGGGTGCGCCAAAGGCCGGGCCCTGGTCGTTCAGCCAGCGGTAGGCGGCGGTCAATGCATTCATGCTGGCCCATTACACCCTACGAATGCTGCCCGCGCAAAATGCGACCGTGCGGTTTCACTCAGAACGGTCGTAAGTCGGTTTGGGCGACCGGCATGCAACCGCCGCGCGGACCCCCGTCAAATCGCATCCGCGGCATACCTGCCGGCATCCAACGTTGCGATGAAGTAAAGTTGTCCCGGACCAGATCACACGAACCCGAACCCGCCCGAACGCACCATCCCAGGAGATCAGACCGTGCCCTTTGAACTGCCCGCACTCCCCTACGACTACAACGCCCTGGAGCCGCACATCGACGAAGCCACGATGAAGCTGCACCACGACAAGCACCACGCAACCTACGTCACAAACCTGAATGGCGCGATCGAAAAGCACGCGGAACTGGGATCGAAGACGCCGGAAGAACTGATCAAGAACCTGGACGCGGTGCCCGAGGATGTCCGCGCCGTAGTGCGCAACAACGGTGGCGGCCACGTGAATCACACCATGTTCTGGCAGATCATGAAGCCGTCCGGCGGCGGTGAGCCAACCGGCGCGATCGGCGAGCAGATCAAGGCCGACTTCGGCGACTTCGAGACCTTCAAGAAGACCTTCAACGAGACCACGGCCAAGCAGTTCGGCAGCGGCTGGGGTTGGCTGATCTTCAAGGGCGGCAAGCTGGCAATCACCACCACACCCAACCAGGACAACCCCATCTCACAGGGAAGCTTCCCCGTCCTGGGCAACGACGTATGGGAGCACGCCTACTACCTGAAGTACCAGAACAAGCGTCCAGAGTACCTGGCGAACTGGTGGAACACGGTGAATTGGGAAGAAGTGAACAAGCGCTTTGAGACAGCCAAAAGCTACTAGTTGAGATCACACTTCAAACCACGACAAAGGCCGCGAGCAATCGCGGCCTTTTCGTCGGCCTAACGCATCGCAGCCGCGACCGCGCCAACAAAGATCTTTAAGCTGCCGGAATGCAGTAGATCCAAGCCTATTTCGCGGGCTTGCTGGGATGGAGTGCAGGTGCCTTAAACGAAAACCTGCTCCTGACTTAGTTTGTATGTATGCCGGTCAGGCTGTTTGAATCGACACGGAGATTCAAGCCCGCTTTCCTCTCCGCTGCTGCCATGCTCTAGGCCAGCCTCGTTGCACACGCCGACACGGTGAACACGGGTTTGACACACTCTCCGGCTCACTTACCCTGGTCTCTTCTGCAACTACGACGCCCGTTGCGGTTACCCAGGGCCTCCAAGCATTGCTCTCCTTGGGACCGGCCTGCTCGCCGTGGCTGGTGTGATGCGCAAGCGCTTCGTAGAGGGCTAGTCGCGTTCCACGTCAACGCCTCTTCACGGTTGCCGTGACTCCTGGGAACGAGGTTCTGCCTGAAGGCTCGGGTCACCTCAAATCGTGGAGAAGACTTCGCGAGCGGCCTGGGTAGTCGCCTCGATTTCCGCTTCACCATGCACGCCCGACACAAACAACGCCTCGAACTGCGACGGCGGCAGCCACACGCCGCGCTCCAGCATCCCGCGGTGAAACCGGCCGAACATTGCCGTGTCGCTCTTCGAGGCGTCTTCGAAGTTGTGCACCGGACCAGCCTGAAAAAACCACGTAAACATCGATCCAACGCCTGCTGTGCAGATGGGAATGCCAGCTTTCTTCGCCTCTTCCGCTACACCGTGCGCGATCCGGCTGCTGGTCTCCGCCAGGGGTTCGTAGAAGCCGTCACCGCCGGCAATCAACTGCTTCAGCGTCTCGATCCCCGCGGCCATGGCCAACGGGTTCCCGCTGAGCGTACCTGCCTGGTAGACCGGCCCCAACGGCGCCAGCAGGTTCATGATCTCCGCACGTCCGCCAAAGGCACCCACAGGCAGCCCGCCGCCGATGATCTTGCCCAACGTCGTCAGGTCGGGAGTGACGCCGTACAGCCCCTGCGCACCGCCCAAGGCCACGCGGAAGCCGGTCATTACCTCGTCGAAGATCAGCAGCGTGCCTTCGCGCGTGCAGATGGCGCGTAAAGCCTCAAGGTAACCTGGCTGCGGCAGAATCGTACCCGCATTACCGACGACCGGCTCAAGGATGATGCAGGCAAACTCACCGGGATGCCGGGCGAAAACCTGCTCGACCTCGTCGATGTCGTTGTAGCGAATGGCGGTGGTGAACTGAGTCGTCTCGAACGGGATACCGGCCGACCCGGGGATCCCGAGCGTCGCCACGCCGCTGCCTGCCTTGACCAGCAGCGCGTCGGAGTGGCCGTGATAACAGCCCTCGAACTTCAGGATCCGCTTGCGCTCGGTAAAGGCGCGCGCCACCCGAATCGCGCTCATCACGGCCTCCGTGCCTGATGAAACGAACCGCAGCTTCTGCATGGATGGCACAGCCTGCATGATCAGTTCGGCGAGATCACCCTCCGCGGCGGTGGACGCTCCAAAGCTGGTGCCCCTGCCCGCGGCCTCGCGCACGGCTGCAACGACCGCAGGCGCAGCGTGGCCCAGGATCATCGGCCCCCAGGAACCGAAGTAGTCGATGTAACGGTTGTCGTCCGCGTCGTAAAGGTACGCGCCCTCGGCACGCTCTACAAAGGGCGGGTCGCCGCCGACCGAACGGAAGGCGCGCACGGGGGAATCGACACCACCGGGGATCAGTCGTTCCGCGCGTCGCTGCAGACTGCGGGAACGTTCCAGCACAAGAGTCATGACCTTCAGTATAGATTTCGCCGCGCAACGAGTGCTGCTGCGGTGCAAATCCGCCCTGCTATCCTCAAGGCTTGCTGACTCACTGCGAAGTGAAGGAACAGACGTGACCGTACGCGCTGCAGAACCGCAACCTAACACGCCGAAAGTCAGCACGAAGCCCGTGACCTACGCCGACGCGGGTGTCAATATCACCGAAGGCGACCGTACCAAGCAGCGGATCAAGATGCTTGCCCGCAAGACCTTCAACAAGCACGTTTTAAGCGAGATCGGCGGCTTTGGCGGCCTGTTCGGCCTCGACCTGCAGAAGTACCCTGACCCCGTGCTTGTCTCCTCTGCAGACGGTGTCGGCACCAAGCTGAAGCTCGCGTTCGAGCTCGGCATTCACCACACCGTAGGCTGCGACCTGGTGAACCATTGCGTCAACGACATCGCGGTGCAGGGTGCGACGCCCCTCTTCTTCCTTGATTACCTGGCCACCGGCAAGCTTGAGGGCGGTGTGCTGGAGAAAGTCGTCGAAGGCCTTTCCGAGGCATGCAAGTCGAACGGATGCGCCCTGATCGGCGGCGAAACCGCACAAATGCCCGGCTTCTATGCCGAGGGCGAGTACGATCTGGCCGGCTTCATCGTCGGCGTGGTCAACCGCGACGCCATTGTGACCGGCGACAAGATCCAGGCAGGTGACGTGCTCTTCGGCCTGCCCTCAAACGGCCTGCACACGAACGGCTATTCACTCGCACGCAAGCTGCTGTTCGACGTCGCGAAGTACAGTCCGGACCACTACGTCAATGAGTTGAAAGACAAGGTGGGAGCGGCCCTGATGCGGCAGCACCGCAGTTATCTGGCCATCCTGAAAAAGCTGTGCGGCGCGGGCGTTGTCACGGGCATGGCCCACATTACGGGTGGCGGCATCACAGAGAACCTGCCACGCATCCTCGCCAAGGGCCTGTGCGCGCAGGTAGAACTAGGCGCATGGGAGCCACCGCCGCTGTTCAAGCATTTGCAGGAACTTGGCTCAGTCGAGCAGGACGAGATGTTCCGCACCTTCAACATGGGCATCGGCATGATCGTTGTGGTGCCGGCGGAACTTGCAAAGAAGGCCAAGGCCATCCTGAATCGCGCGAATGAGCGGCACTGCGTCATCGGCCGGATCGCACGGGGCGAGCGCCGCGTTCAATACGTATGACGTCCGCTCCCAAACGTTTAGGAGTGCTGCTGTCCGGGCGTGGATCGAACTTCATCGCCATCGCCGACGCCATCGACGCGGGCGGTCTGCGTCGATGCGAGATTGCTGTCGTGCTTTCAAACCTGCCGGACGCGCCTGGACTCCGTGCCGCGCAGCAACGTGGGCTGACCGCGGTCGCCCTACCCGGCAAGGGTGTGCCGCGAACTGAGCATGACGCGAAGATGGTCGCCGCGCTCGAGCAGCATGCAGTCGATTACGTCATCCTGGCGGGTTACATGCGCCTGTTGACACCGGACTTCATCCGCGCATTTCCGAACCGCATCCTGAACATCCATCCGTCGCTGCTACCCGCATTCCCGGGCATGCATGCGCAGCAACAGGCGCTGGAGTATGGCGTGGAAGTTGCTGGCTGCACCGTGCACTTCGTCGATGAGGATGTGGATAGCGGCGTCATCATCCTTCAGCGCGCCGTTCGAGTGCATGCCGGCGACACGCTTGAAAGCCTCTCCGCGCGCATCCTCGATCAGGAGCACAAGGCCTACCCCGAGGCCATCGCACGGGTTCTGAGTGAACGCTATGGCGTAGTCGGCAGACGCTACGTACGGGCCTTTAGAGCGACGGCACCGTCATCCTGAGGAGCAGACCGACGAAGGATTCCGGAACCTGGTGTAGCAGCAGAAGCATGGACCTTCCGCAGCGAAACACTACGAACCCTACCGTTGGTGAGGTGTGTGGGGATCCTTCGCTTTGCTCAGAATGACAGTGCACCCTGCCGACGCTGTGGACTTAGATCTGCTGTTCGCCGCTCGCCTCGCCCAGCGTCACTCTT
This sequence comes from uncultured Novosphingobium sp., assembly GCA_964658845.1. GTDB lineage: Bacteria > Acidobacteriota > Terriglobia > Terriglobales > Acidobacteriaceae > Terriglobus. The sequence continues at coordinate 5,363 of CBAAAE010000040.1, forward strand.
ACATCGGCTCGCTTGCGACCCCGGAAGATGGTTACGGTTACCACGTCGCCGGTCTTGTGAGAGTTCATCAAGGTACTAATATCCTGCACATTCGTGATCTCCTGACCATCAATGGCCACAATGAAGTCGCCACCCAGCATGATGGGTGTATTGCCGAGAGCCATGCGCTGCGTTCCACCTCGGAGACCTGCACGTTCCGCGGCACCGCCAGGTAGTACGCGCTGAATCAGGACGCCGTAATCATTGGGCAGGCCGACCTCACCTGCGAGGTCAGGACCGATCTCCAACGGCAGAATCGCGAGTGACGGCCGTCGAACATGACCGTACTTCGAAAAGTCATCCAACACAGCTCGCGCGGTCGAGATAGGGATGGCAAAGCCGATGCCGGCGCTCTGATCCGCGCCGTTGTTCGAGGCAATCATCGTGTTGATGCCGATGACCTGCCCGCGCGAGTTCATCAGCGGGCCACCGCTGTTGCCGGGATTGATCGCCGCGTCCGTCTGGATGGCGTTATCGATCGCATTGCCGGTGGGTCCCCGCACACTGCGGATGGCGGAAATGATGCCGCGCGTCATGGTGCCGGAGAGACCGAACGGATTGCCGATCGCAAAGACCTTCTGACCCACCATCAACGTGCGTGAATCTGCCAACTCTACCGGCTGCAAATTAGGAGCATTGATCTGCAGCAGCGCCAGGTCGTGCAACTTGTCGACACCAATGACCTGCGCCCTGTACTTGTGCTTGTCGGAGAGTTGTACTTCAACGCGCTGCGCATTCTCACCGATCACGTGATTGTTCGTGAGAATGTGACCCTGCTTGTCGAGGATGAAACCCGAACCCTGACCCTGCTGCGGCACCGAGCCGTAAAAGAAATCAAACGCGACTGTGATGGTGGTGATGTTGACGACGCTAGGCGTCAGCCGCTTGTAGACGGCAATGTTGTTCTGCTCTTCCGCGTCATAGGCCGGCTCAGCGTTCGCAACATTCAGGTCGAAACTACCCACGGGCCCGCTGGTATGGACGAGTGTGGCCGCGTCCGCCTGGGTTGGCGCGTAACGCTGCACGAGCGCTGCCATCGTGCCGGCAGGCCACAGGTGCTGCGTCAGATAGTAGAAGCTCCCCACCAGGAGAACGACCAGTAAAACTCTGCGAGATTTCATAGGACCGTGCCTCCTGACGCACCTGTGCCCCAATCAGGCCTATTGACCATCTTAGACGCTGCGCCAAATTACATGGCTGCAATTGCACGATCAGCAGATTCCTGCCGTAGCGCGTCGTATAGCCGTTGTGCTTCGTCACGCAAATCATCCAACGATTCTTCGTTGCGCAGGACGAAATCGGCCAGCGCCTCCTTGCGCTCATCGCTCCACTGTGCGGCGGCGCGGCGGTCGAAATCCGCAGACGCCGCGGCAGTGTTGCTGACAAGGTTAGACCCCGCAAGCCTCGCGATGTAGCGCTGCCGGCGCATTGGCTCAGGTGAAACGACCACCACGATGCGATCGAAGCGGCTCCGCCACGGCAAGGGACCTCCGCTCGCGCCCTGCCCTTCGCTGCCGTACCTGGTCTCGAAGACCAGCGCCGACTCCACCACCGCAACGGCTAATGGAGCCGCGGCAGCAACCGAGTCCATCCATCGCGCCTGCGCTGCGATCACCGCGGGATGCACGATGGCATTGAGTTCTTCCAAACGGCCGTCGGCAAAGGCGAGCCTCGCCAGCACCGCGCGATCCAGGCTGCCGGCCGCGGACAGCACTTCGGAGCCGAAGCGCTTGACGATGGCGTCGAAGACCGCCTCACCGGGCCGCATCAGCGCGCGCCCCACCTCGTCGGATTGCGAAACCTGCGCGCCGAGATCACGCAGCATGGCTGCGACAGCGGACTTGCCGCTGCCTACACCGCCGGTCAGAGCGACTCGCAACATAGGTTGTCTACTGCAGACCGCGTCGCAGCCTGGCGGCCTTGACCGTGTTGTGCATCAGCATGGCGATGGTCAGCGCGCCCACGCCGCCCGGGACCGGTGTGTAAGCACTGCTTCGTGCGCAGGACGCTGGCGCAATGTCGCCCATCACGATCGATCCCCGCTTCGCAAGCGTGGCGGCGCGGGCGGCGTCGCCGGGAAAGAATCGCTCCACAGCCGCCGCATCGCTGACCCGGTTGATGCCCACGTCAATCAGGACCGCGCCGGGCTTCACCATCTCTGGACCAATGTAGCCCGCATTGCCGATGGCGACCACCAGGATGTCGGCCTCGCGTGTGTGTTTCGCCAGATCGGCCGTCCGGATGTGGCAGACGGTGACCGTCGCGCTCGCCTGTAACAGCATCGCTGCGGTGGGCTTGCCGACAATGTCGCTGCGACCCACAACAACAGCTTCTTTTCCCGAAACGGGAATCCCGCTTCGCTTCAGAATTTCCATGACGCCGGTCGGTGTGCATGGTGTCAGGCAGTCCTGTCCGGAATGCAGACGTCCGACGTTCACCGGATGAAAGCCGTCGACATCTTTCTCGGGCAGGATCGCTTCGAGCACTCGCCGAGTCTCGATCTGCCGCGGCAGCGGTAGTTGCACCAGGATGCCATCCACATCGTCACGAGCGTTCAGTTCCGCGACGATGTGCAGCAGGTCCGCTGTGGTGAGTGAGTCGTCAGGACGCAGCATGATGCTGCGGATCCCAAGCTCCTCACACGCCTTGATCTTGTTGCGAACATAAATGGCCGAAGCCGCATCTTCACCGATCAGAACGACCGCCAAACCAGGCTGTAAACCCCTCGCCCGCAAGGCCTCCAGGCGCTCCTTTACCTCTGACTTGATCTCTGTTGCGATGGCAATGCCATCCAGTAAACGTGCGCTCATACCCTTGCAGGATATCGCGAGCAACGGATGCGGCACGGGACAAGGGACCGCGTAATGGCGCGGTTACCGCCCACAATGCCCATGGCTACAGCAACCCCTTGCCGATCCGCACGTCTAATCCAGCAACTGTACGCGGAGGAACGAAGCGATGGATATTACCCCGATCGACGGAAAGTTCACCGCGGAAGACGTTGCCGGCCTGCGCAGTGAGCTCTTGCAATCAGGTCTGGACAACTGGCAGGCTGCCGAGTTGGTCTCAAGCTTCCTCAATGCCCGTGGTTACGGCGTTTCGAGTGAGGGTGCTCGCAGCGTGGTCACGCGCTTCGATGCGTCCCACAGCACACTCGAGTTCATGCACGCCGAACTTGAGCAACTTGCCCTGGTGATGTAGCTGTATCTCGAGCGTTTGCAAGCATAATGTACTGGACCGTTTGCAAGCCGAACTAACTATTCGTATTTGAGCGTTTCCACTGGATCGAGTGCAGCCGCGCGGTTCGCAGGGAGCGTCCCAAAGATGACGCCAACCATCACACTCGTCAGCAGTGCGATGACGGCGGACAGCCACGACATCGGTATGTGGATCGATGTCAGCACGTTGATGCTGATGGGCACAGCCAGCCCCAGCAGAGTGCCGGCAACTCCGCCGCATAACGACAGGAAAATTGCTTCCGTAAGGAATTGCAGCCGGATTTCACGCCGCGTGGCGCCCAGTGCCTTGCGGATGCCGATCTCACGAATGCGCGCACTGATGTTGGCCAGCATGCTGTTCATGATGCCGACACCCGACACGACAAGGGTAATGAATGCGGCCGTGGTCAGCACGTAAGTCAGCGCCACTGCGACCTTATCCATCGTGTCCAGAATGGCGACCATGGTGAAGGCGTTGTAGTTACTCGTCTTGCGATGACGCGAACGAATCAGTTCGAGGATACGGACGCCCGCGCGCGGCACATCCTCAGGATTGCGCATGGTGAAGAATATCTCCTTCACCGTGTCCGTTCCCGTAAAGTACCGCGCCACGGGGTACGGCAGCAGCACCGTCTGGTCGCTGATCTCAGACTGCCCAAACAAATCCACCCGCAGCTTGAAGGTACCGATGATCTGCACGGGAATACCATTCAGGCTGATGACCTTGCCAACCGCCGCCTGTGCTGACCCGAAGAGCTCCTTTGCGAGCGCCTCGACAATGCAGCCCACCTTCTCGTGCGCAAGCGTGTCCTGGTCGTCGAAAAAACGGCCGCTGACTACGGCGAGGTTCCGTACATCTTTGTAGCGCGGTGAAACGCCCAGCAGTTGCACATCCTTGGTGCGCCCGCTGCCGATGGCGACGGGCGCGTGAAATTCGAGCATGGGCGAGCTGTAGGCAATGCCCGGCACCTGCGAATCGACGGCAACCTCGTCTTCCTTGGTCATGTAATCCGGCGCCGAGGTGTTATCCGGACCGCTGGTCGCGCCGCCGCTGTACTGCATCTCGACCATGTTGGGGCCGATGCTGCTGAGGGTATGCAGCGCATATTGCCGCCCGGTCAGACCCACCGTCACCACCAGGACGATGGACGCCGAGCCGATGATCATGCCCAGCATCGTGAGCAGGAACCGGACCTTGCTGGCGCGGAAGCTGTCCATGGCCAGCCGCATCGTCTCAGAGAAGACCATGGTGGTCTTCGCCGATCGCAGCGTGCTCTCAAAGCTGTTCCGAGTGGGTGTGGCTACCGCCATGCGACTATGCTACTCCGGACCTTTAGACGCAGAGACCTGCCCACCCGATGCGCAGCGCACACCCTGATACGATGAAGCTCAGCCTCACGGCCCACGCGGAGGGATGTGTGAGTGGTTGAAACAGGCAGTCTTGAAAACTGCTTTGGGCGAAAGTCCAACGGGGGTTCGAATCCCTCTCCCTCCGCCACGAGTCCTGCTCCATGCCGCCCGATCCGATGCAGCAGCCGCGATCCATCCCGCCCGGTTACCTCGAGCATTGTGGTGCGAAGCAACCACACCGATGCGTTTAGAAGCGCACGATGATCTTCTGCGGCGTGGCTCTTGCCGGGAACTCGAGTAGCACCGTGCCGCTCTCTTCGTTGCCGAACTGCAAAGCCTGACCGTTCACTGTTGCGGACTTCGCCGGGCGCGGCATGAGCAGCCGGATGGCTGTGAGATCGTGCGCGTCCCGTGCTTCGATGCTTGCCACGGAAAAGTTGAGTGAGTCACCGTCGACGTGCTCGTCCGATACTCTGCCGCTGGCTGCTAAAACACGCGGTCCGGTGCTCGAGAAATAGGTGGGGTCGAGCAACAGCCGGCGCTCTTCCTGCCCGATCTGCGGGTTGGTTACAAGGCGCAGATGCGGATCGAAGAGGTCGATGAAACGACCCGGAATCGATGTCGGCGGAGGCGGTGGCTGCTTGTCGACCGACGCGCTTTTCGGCGTGGGCTGTGGCGCATCCAGCCGCTGAACGGTGCTGCTGGCGACGCGGGTTACGGCAGCCGGCTCCGGCGTGCCCTCCGGCTTGTCGAGTCCGGCAGCCATGACAAACGGGCCGCGACGCAGGACCAGCGCGGTGGATTGACGCCATGGCAGCTTCACCTGCCTTGCTGCCTCTTCCGTGAGGGAAAGTACCTGCTGTGCGCCGGCGGGATTTGTCGCGAGCGCGGAAGGTGGCTGCTTGCAAAAGATCACTAACCCTTTGCCGACATGGTGCGTGCCTTCGGCATCCGCACGCAGACCCAGCGACTGAAAGAGCAATTCACGAGGTATGGTTTGCGTGTTGCCGTTGCTGTTCCACCAGTCCTGCGCATGATTGTAGGGATCGCTGTCGTTGTCCACCACGACCAGCGCACCGCCGCCCCTGACCCATGCAGCAAGCGCTTCGTGGAACTTCTGCGAGGGCGGCTTCTGCCCCTCATAGCTCAGAAGCAGGACCTTATACTGCCGCAGGAAGTCTGCCGCGCCGGCCCCACGGTAGGTGCTTTCGATCTGCACCGGCTCCACGGGTAAGCCATGCATCAGCAGCGGCATGGCAACGCCGTAGAAGTTGCCCAGGTCCGGGTCCGAGGGCAACGGCTTTGCTCGCTGAAACATGAGCGTATCGGAGACCAGAATGCCAACACCCTGCGTCCCCGAAACCTGCCACTTGGACTTCTGATCATGCATCTGTCCCAGCGCGTGAAAGACAGTCTGCAGTTCCGTTTCGTACTCAGCCGGGATAAAGGTCCGCTCCGGCTTTGGATTGGCGCCGGTAGGTTCCGTGGAGGGTCGCAGCGCGCGCGGACCGAAGATGCGGTCCGGCCACGGCAGAATCTCGTAACTGGAGACTTCCGGCTGCAGCAGTGAGGCAACGAGGGTGGACTCCCAGTTCCGCTTGTAATCCGTCCAGGAGTGATTCGGATTGTCTTCGATGGGATCGTTGAGGTACCAGATGCGCTTGCCGGACGAACGCGCGATATTCTGCAGCGCGCCGTACTCCAGAAAGGCAGTCTCAAAGGTGCGCTCTGCGCGTATCCCGCCGTAAACATTCATGGCGCGGGAGGTGCCTGTCCAAACCTGCGCGATGTAGCCGTCGGCACCGACATCCAGCAGGGAAAACTCCGGCGAAACGATCTGCCACTGCGCATAATTAATCAATGAATGAGTGGCAACGTAGCAGGGGACCTGCTTGCCATGCTCCTTGCTCCACTCGTGGACGGCAGTAAAGACCTGGGCAAGTGCGCGCTGGTAAAGGTAATACTTCAGCTTGCTGCTGCGATACTGCGCGTCGGGTGAGGAATCGGGTGCACGCCAGGGCTCGTGATAGTAACTCTGCCACTCCCTTTTGAATGACTCGGACCAGCCGGCGCGTGCCCAGAACTCCGGCTCCTCCAGGTAGATTGCTTCTGCTCCGGCATCCAGCGCGCGTAGTACGCCACGACTTAGGTATTTACCGTAGCTCTCGGACGGTGCAATGTACGGCACTTCGCGGCCGCCATGCTGTATCAGCTTGCCGGAGGATTCCTGCTGCGTCTCGTCCCAGTGCTCCTTGCCGTCAAAGTCACCGCGCAGGTAGTCGCCGTAAGTGCCCCAGGCCACTCCCGTCATCACGGTAACGCGGTAGCCGTGGTCTTTCCAGGAACGTATGCGCTCAGGCAGACCCTCGTTGATGCCGTAGGTCATCACGGTTCCGGCTTCAAGATTGACGCGCGGAGACCAGCCCATCTGGGTTTGAAAGATAAGAGTGTCGTCAGCGCGCTGCGAAGACTGGGCAGCAGCGCAGGTGACTGCAGCTAAGGCGAGGGCGAGCGCGAGTGGCTTCATAGTGACACAGCGATCCTAACCCGCCAGGTACATCATGTCCCCTGGCTGCGCCCCGTTAGACCAGGTGCATGTGTCAGTTCGGGTGATGCCCGCGGATCGCCATTTGAGGCAAGAATGTTCCTCCGGTGCCCGCGCGAAGGCTTTTCCGTTTCGCGGGGAAGAAGTGTGTGGATTTTCATGGCGGTGTTGTAGTCGAGGTTCATCCAGTCGTAGTCGCGAAGTTCCATGATGCGAGCAAGGTGGGCCAGGCGGCGCAGTTCAGAGGCAGAAGTTTTTCTTGCGCTTCCCTGGACAACCTTCGACGGCTCTGAGGGCTTGCCGGCGTTTGTCATCCCTGCATTGGATCATGAGGGATTGCGTTGCATATGTGCAATAATCCACATTTTTGGGGCATCTATGCTGCAATTTTTTTTGGGGTTGCGGATGAGTGGGACTTGGGGGGCCGGCTGTTAACGGCCTATGCATCACGGCAATGGGTTTGAATCACTCTCAATAAAGGAGCGTTTCTCGGTTCTTTCCCTCATGTTACTACGTGATCAATGAGTCCGAGATCATCAGAATGATGCGCAGCAACGAGCAGGGAAACGGCTGCCCACCGAGGCGGAGTGGGAGTACGCTGCACGCGGCGGCCAAGTGCAGAAGCTGTACCCCTGGGGCGACAAGCTGCGCCCCGAGGGCACGCATCGTTGCAACATCTGGCAGGGAGAGTTTCCAAAGTCGGATACGGCCAACGACGGATACGCCGACCTGTCCCGTGGATACCTTCCCGCCCAACGCCTCCGGGCTGCGCACCGTGACCGGGAACGCACGGGAGTGGTGTGCGGACTGGTTCAGCGCCGACTTCCATGCTGCTGCGGGTCGCCATGACCCGCAGGGACCGGCAGACGGGTCTGCCCGCGTCATGAAGGGCGGTTCGTTCCTCTGCCACAAGTCCTACTGCAATCGCTACCGCGTCGCTGCGCGGACCTCGCAGACAGCCGACAGTTCAAGCTCAGACGTCGGCTTCCGGTGCGCCCTTTCGACGTAGCTTCCACGAACCGCCCCGTGGGAATTGACCGCCTTGCTTTTGAGGCATACGCTCGCGACTGCCTGAAAACAGTCTTTCTGGAGAGCTCCCTATGAGGTACGTTCTACGCGTGCTGACACTTTTGGCGATCAGTGCGATATCCAGGTGCGCGATGGCTGATGCGATTTTTTTCTACAACATCGCGGGCACGGTTCAGGGCGGAGGATCAGCCTCCGGTACGATCCGCGTTTACGATGGACAGATCTTGGACGTGAATATTGCTGTCTCCGGATTGGGAGCGCCCTACCAGTTTGGCAGCCCTGTCACCATCGCGCACGATCCCGGTCTGGTCCAGGTGTTTCAAGACAGTAAACCCAACAGCCTGCCTGATTACCTGACGCTTGCGTTTCCGCAGATATCTCTCGACTCCTATGCGGGCGGCCCTCTTTGCTCCCTGAGCGTTCCGTGTACTGGAGCAGTTGCTGCCGGTGGGCTCCAGTTGCAGTTCGGCTACACGGAAGACCCCGCCTACCGGTCGGCGTTCTACAAATTCGACTCACTCAGCGCCAGTCCGGTCCCGGAGCCCAGCACCCTGACCCTCCTCGGCACGGGCATCCTCGTGTTTACTGGTGGATATGTAGTCTCTCGTTCCCGAAGCCGGCTTCCTGCGTAAGGAAGTAGCGCGGATGAGACCTCGATCGTCAAGACTCAACCACGCCTCCTCGCGCAGTTCTGCGCACGAAAGCGCCCGAAGACAGAAGTTGCTTAAGGCAGGTCCTGTCCTATGGTCTTTATGTTTCCCTTACGGGCGAGCATCGATCATGGCATTGAGTAAAACCTATGTCTCCCAGATTCGAGCTTCACGAAGATTGGCAACGACTCTCCAGGTGGGCTGAAGTGCCCGCATCTTCCCTGCCGTCGAGCCGGCCGACGCCGCTTTCCGGTCGCCCGCTGCATCCCGTTCTGCGCCTCTCCGCCTCAACCGGAACGCGCGAGCTGGTATGGATGCGGGAGGGACTGATCCCTTCCTATGCGTGCGATGATCGTGACGCAGAACAACGGTCGGAAGCGCACGCTGAAGAGATGAACTGCGACTCCTGCTTTCGCAGTGCCTTCCGCAGGCGGCGCTGCCTCATTCCTGCCGACGTGCTGAACGAGCGCCGGCACCTTTCCGCAGGGATCGAGCACCCTTGCTCCTTTGCTCTTGAGTCCGGCGGAATCTTCGGGATCGCTGGCGTCTGGGAGACGTGGGCCAACGATCAAGGTCACGCGGTGGAAAGTTTCGCCATCGTGACTTCGCTGGTGACACCCGCGTTGCGCAGCCTCTTCGACCGCATGCCCGTTGTCTTCACCGACCGGAAAGAACAGGATCAGTGGTTGCATACGGCAAGGCACGAAGAACCGCCCGTGAATCTGCTCAGACCACTTTCGATGTCGAGGCTGCGCGAGTGGAAGATGACGCCAGGCCCGGTCGACGTGCAAATGGATCAGGTGCTGCGCTCTCAAGAGACGGCCTGGTGTTAGTGAAGTCACGGCGGCGGGGTGCCATCATCGTCGCTTCACCGTAGCCCGCGCTAAATTCAGCCCGGATCGCTGGAAATCAGTGCGCCCTGTAAGTTCCTGCTGTCGGCCTCAGTGGAACAGTCAGACCTTCTGAAAGCAGGCAACAGTCGTGGTGGCGAACCCCGATCGACGGCGACTGTGCCTTTTCAGCACAGGGTAGGGACGAGAATCGTCCGAATGGGAGGGAATCCACGTAGAATGACGGTTGCTCTAGTGTGAAGAGCTGATTTGCGAGGTGACATGTCTGACAGCGTGCAAAGCCGAGTGCTGAAGGTGGTTGAAACGGCTCGGCAGCTGCCGCCCGGTTCCATCAGCCCCGAAACTACCTTCGAGGAGCTCGGCATCGATTCTCTCGACCGTCTCAACCTGCTCTTCGATCTCGAAGGCGAGTTCGACATCCAGATCAACGACGAACAGGCCAAGTCCGTCACAAACATCCGCGAAATGATCGAGGGCATCCAGTTCCTCGTCGATGCGAAGCAGCCCACGGAGGCGAAATAGTTGCGCAGAGTTTGCGTCACCGGCATGGGCGTAATCAGCTCGCTCGGCACGAACCAGCAGGAGTTCTGGCGCAATCTGGAAAGTGGAACGCCTGCGATCGGTCTGCCACAAACGCTCGACATGGAGCACTTCCGCTTCAAGAATGTCGCGGAAGTTTCGGCGTACGATCCAAGCGCGTGGTTCAGCGCGAAGGAAGCAGCCCTCGCGGATCGCTTCGCGCAATTTGCACTGATCGCCGCGGAAGAAGCTCTGACCCAGGCCGGCATCGAATGGACAGAGCCTTTGCAGGATGAAACCGCCGTCGTCACCGGATCGTGCATGGGCGGCCGCGGCGCTGAGGAAACCGGCTACTGGGAGCTGTTTCACAACAACCGCGTCCGAGTGCACCCGCTGACCATCGCGCTCAGCATGAGCAATGCTGGAGCCAGCCACATCTCGATGAAGTACGGCACGCGTGGACCGTCGTACACCGTCTCCACGGCATGTGCCTCGTCCGCGCATGCCATCGGCCAGGCGTTCTGGATGGTGCGTTCCGGCGCCGCTCCCATGGCGATCACCGGTGGCAGCGAGGCCCCGCTCTTCGTCGGCAGCCTTAGGGCATGGGAGGCCATGCGGGTGATCAGCAAGGATACCTGCCGCCCCTTCTCTGCGGATCGTACCGGTCTGATTCTTGGCGAGGGTGGCGCGATGCTGGTGCTTGAGCCGCTGGACGACGCGCTTGCGCGTGGTGCCAGGCCGCTGGCTGAGATCGTAGGCTTCGGCATGTCGTCGGACGCCGCCCATCTCACGCAACCCTCCGGGACCGGCGCGGCCACAGCCATGCGACGGGCAGTTCGCGACTCCGGTCTTGCACTCGAGCAATATGGCTACATCAACGCGCACGGCACGGCAACACAGTCGAATGACGAGACGGAATCCATTGCCGTTCGAACCCTCTTTGGCGACCGGGTACACCACGTTGCCGTCAGCTCCACCAAGTCCATGCACGGCCACACCCTGGGTGCGGCCGGCGCGATCGAAGCGGTAGCCTCTATCCTCGCGCTGCAAACAGGCATCCTGCCGCCCACTGCAAACTTCACGACGCCCGACCCGCAGTGCGATCTCGATATCATCGCCAACGTCGCCCGGCACACGGCGGTGGAGGCCTGCCTGTCGAACTCTTTCGCCTTTGGCGGACTGAACGCGGTCCTTGCCTTCAAGGCAATCCCTTAGGCCAGTTCAGGTCTTGCTGTCGTGAATCCAGGCAGCGGACCGATCAATGGCTTCCTCGAACGACACGGCGGGCGCAAAGGCGAAATCATTCACCGCGCGAGCAATCGGGAACTCCTGATTTCGTCCGAGCAGGTACACGGCATGGCGGGTGAGCAACGGCCGTCCCGGAAGTCCGAAAAAACGATGGGGCATCTCGAACAGGCTGGCAGCCTTCATGGCCGATGCGAAGGATAGATCGATCCACGGCATCGGCGTCTTGAGCTGCTTTGCAAACTGCGAGAGATATTCCCGCCACGTAACCCCCGTGCCGTCCAGAATGTTGTAGGCGCGGCCCAGAGTAGCCGCACTTGAAGATGCTGTCAGCATCGCCTGCACAACGTTGTCGACGTAGGCAAAGCCGCCGGGCGCGCTGCCTTTGTCGATGGTCGCCATCATGCGCTGGCGAAGCATCGTCGCGATCTCCTTCGTGAAGTCCTTGCCTCGCGGTCCAAAGATGGTCGCCGGACGCAGGATCGTGACGGGCAGACCATCCTGCTGAAGCGCCTGCCAGACAAGCTGCTCGCCCTTCCCCTTCGTCTGGTTATAGGGCAAGGCTGCATCGACAAACGGGTGCTCCTCCGCGCATGGAGTCTCCGGATAGCCGTAGATGTCGGTGGTGCTGACGTGAACAAAACGCTTGAGCCGCGTGGCCTGCCGCGCCGCTGCCAGCAGGTTCGCAGTACCGGTTACGTTCGCCTGAACATAGGTTTGCGCCGGTGCCCAGTCGGTCGAACACGCAGCGCAGTGGAAGATGCACGAAGCATCCTTCACCACGGCTGCCAGCCACAGCGGGTCGGAAAGATCACCCTGCACGACATGCAGCTTCAAGCCGGAGAGATGACTTAGATCAGACCCCTTACGGGCGAGGATTGTGATGTCCTCCCCACGCTGGTGCAGTATTTGGGTCAGCCTGCCACCAAGGAATCCGGTGGCGCCGGTGATGAAGATCAATGCTAGTTCTCGGCCATTTTGCCAAAGACGTCGAGCACAAACTCAAGCTGCGCTCGGGTGTGTGCGGCCGTCACGCAAAGCCTGAGTCTGGCCAGGCCCTGGGAAACCGCCGGAAACATGACCGGCGCGGCAATGATGCCGTGTTCCCGTAGCTCCCTGGCGAACAGGGCAGTTTTCGCCTCGTCCCTCATGATCACCGGCACGATGGCAGTTTCAGACAGGCCAGTGTCATAGCCGAGCTGCTGCAGCCCGCTGCGGAGGAAGTCGGCGCTGCGTGCCAGGCGGCCGACACGCTCCGGCTCCTCCTCAAGGATCTCCAGGCCCTTCGAGATCGCGGCGACAGAAGCAGCCGGCATGGCAGCGGAGAAGATGTACGGCGAAGAGGCATGCTGCAGGAAAATGGCGACCTCCTGCGACACCGCCACAAAGCCGCCGTTGGATGGAATCGATTTCGCCAGCGAACCGGTCCAGATGTCCACGTCACTTGTCGGTATGCCGAAATGCTCATCCGTGCCGCGGCCGGTAGCGCCCAATACACCGGTGGCGTGCGCCTCATCGATCATCAGAAAGCAGTTGAATTCCTTCTTCAGCGCGACAAGCTCAGGCAGGCAGCAGATATCTCCGTCCATTGAAAACACGCCGTCAGAGATGATCAGGGTACGATTCGCGGTGTTCGGCTTCTTCAGTTCATCACGTGCGGATTGTGCGTCGTTATGCAGAAATTTCTGCACCTGCACGCCTGTCATGCGGCAGGCATCGTGCAGGCTGCGATGACAGAATTCGTCAATGATCACCCTGTCGCCAGGGCCAAACAGCCCATAAATCGCGCCCAGGTTTGCAAGGTACCCGGAGCTGAACGTCAGCACGTCTTCCGTGCCTTTGAACGTGGCAAGCGCCTGCTCCATTTTCCGGTGAATGTCCAGGCTGCCGGTCAGCAGGCGGGCTCCGCTGGTGCTGGTTCCATACCGCATGAGAGCCGCAGCTGCAGCCTGGTCGATCCTGGAATCGCCGATCAATCCTAGATAGTCGTAGGAAGACAGCATGAGCATGGCATGGCCGTCCGCCATGACACAGGGACCCGCCTTTTGCTGGAGAGGCATGTGGAACGGATAGGCACCTACGGAACACGCAAGCGCCGTGTTCTCGAGGACGCGCCGGGCACGTGCGTCGAGCAGCTGCGACTTGCTGAAGCTCCACGACTTACCCGGCGTAAAGTACTCGCCGAACATACTGCCCTGGGACGAGGGGAAGACCTTCCGACTCGGGCCTGCCTCATCCTGAGGCGTGGATGCCGGCATCGTCTCTGTATGAATCTCGCTCTCCGCACTGCTGCTGGTCAATGTCGACATAGAATCCTTCTCGCGCTCGCTACATTGAAATCGAACAATCAGACCATGCATGCATGGTCGTCGGATCGATCACGATCTGCCCACTTCGTTCGCCTGCCCTGCTACATGTGGGCTGTTGCACAAGCGCTAAGCCACTAAAGGCCGGTCTCGCCGTCGAAAATGTATACCAGCAAAGTTATCACGCGGTCCGGCCTGCGTTGGCCCTTGTGTGACACCACTGCTCTCGCGCACGCATCAGAGTGGTGGATATGAGCGAAAAGCTTCACCAGGAGAAATATCAGTGCGCCAGACAACATCGCTCCCCAAAGTCCTGATCACTGGCGCAACCGGGCAAGTCGGCAGCAGGACTCTTGAGTTGCTCGTCAAGAAACCAGCGGTCGAGGTCGTGGCCGCCGTTCGCACTCCCGAGAAAGCGGCAACCTTCACGGCGCGAAACATCGCTGCAGTCACTTTGGATTTGAACGACGAAAGTACGCACCTGCCCGCCCTAGAAGGCGTGGATCGCCTCTTCGTCGTGACCGGGTACACCGTCGACATGTTGCGGCAAAGCAAGGCCCTCTTAGACAACGCGAAGAAAGCAGGCGTGCGCCATGTGGTGCATCT
>CBAAAE010000041.1:0-19127 GCA_964658845.1 uncultured Novosphingobium sp.
GTACTACACGGAAGGCGAGTTGCTGTGGCTGGATGCGGATACGCTGATTCGCTCGCTGACGGCGAACAAGCGATCGCTCGATGATTTCGCGAAGCTCTTCCTCGGAAAGGGAGGCGACACCGGGCCCATGATCCTGCCCTACAACCTGGATGAGGTGGTTCGAGACCTTACGGAGATTGCTCCTTACGACTGGGCAGGCTTCTTCCGGGATCGTGTAACGCATGTTCAGCCCCGTGCCAATCTTGATGGCATTGTGCGGGGCGGCTACGCGCTGGTGTACACGGACCAGCCCACCACGGCGGAACGGATCTTGTCGGATCCGGACAGTCCGCTCTATGTGGGTGAACACTTCTGGTACACGCTTGGCCTGCGCGTCGATTCCAACGGCACCGTGATGGACGTTCGCTGGGGCAGTCCTGCGGACAAGGCGAAGCTCGCACCGAAACAGAAGCTTCTCACGGTGAACGGAGCCCCATACTCCGCAGCAGTGCTTCACAAGGCGATTGCAGGCGCCAACCATGATCGCAACGCGCTGCGTTTGTTGCTGCGGCAGGACGGCGGAAACATCTCTGCCGACCTGGAGTACCACGGTGGAGAGCGCTTTCCGGACCTGAAACGCGGACCGTCAGGCAGTGCGTCGCTGGACATGATCACAAAGCCCAGAAGCGAGTGAGCCGGACCAGGCCACGCTTCTGAAACTGAGTTCCGTGGCGACACTTGAAGCCAAGGTGCCCATTGTTTTCTCCGTTCTTTCATTCAGGGGCAATCTGTGATATTCCAAGGGAATCACTTTGTAAGCCCAGATGGACGGTCCGCGCCTGCATGCGTGGTCCGTTCTGACGTTTCAGGCCGCCGACCAGCGGCCTTCGACGACGAGTCTTAATTTGGAGCAGAACGATGGCACCCAGGATCTCCCGCGCCCTTGCCGCAATGCTGCTGTGCAGCACTGTGCCGGTGTGCACCAGTGTGTCAGCGAGGTGCCAGCAGGCCGCACCCAGCGGCGGCGCGGTCATCGTGCAGCCCGGTGCACCCGGGCAGGCGAGTACCACGCTGAACTCTGTCACTGCCGTTGCTGCACCACGGCCGCCCTCCGCGGCAGACATCCGCTTCATGCAGGACATGATCATGCACCACGGCCAGGCTGTCGAAATGACGGAGCTGCTGAAGACGCGCGGCAAGAATCCTGAAGTGATGGAACTGGGCCAGAAGATCGACGTCTCGCAGACCGACGAGATGCGCTACATGAAGCAGTGGCTCACCGACCGAGGGGTCGCGATCGAAACCATGGGTGACATGCCCGGCATGGACATGGGCGGCGGCGCAAAGGCGTCAGGACCGTCGAAGACGGCCGCGGGCGATCACGACGACATGGCTGGCATGGACATGTCCGGCATGGATCATGACGCGCCGAAGAGTGGCAAACCGGCCGGCAAGGCCGCTGGCACCGATCCGCAGGACGTAGCCATGATGCCCGGCATGCTGACGCCGCGCCAGATGCAGGCTCTTCGCAATGCCAGGGGGGAGCAGTTCGACTACCTGTTCCTGACCGGCATGATGCAGCACCACGGCGGCGCGCTGCTGATGGTGAAACAGCTTTTTTCCAATCCTGGAGCAGGGCAGGATCCAACCCTGTTCGACTTCGCCAACGACGTGGACAATACGCAGCTTGCTGAGATCGACATCATGAAGGGCATTCTCCGAAAGGTAAAACCATGAACGCACTCCGTTGTATCCGATTGACCCGCAGCATCGCGGCGAGCGCCGTTGCTCTTACGTGCACGTTGCCGTTGCTGGCGCAGGACGCGCACGACCACGACACCAAGGCTGCCACACCCACCTCAAGCGTGTACGTCAATCCTCGCTCCGATGCCAGCGACCCGCGCGTCGGCCTGAAGGCCGGCCTGTACGACGCCGGTGAAGCCGCCATGGGTCTCCAGAAGCTGACCGCCATCCCGAAGCCGGCAGGCTTTGCTCCCGACGAATCGAAGATCGCCGCATGGCAGGCACAGCCCACCCCCGCCGCCACACCGGGCCAGCGTCCTGTCCTGCCCAAGGGCTACATTCCGGCGCCTTACGGCACCACCAACTCCGACCTCGCGTTTGCCGGAAAGTACGTCTTTGTGGGCAACTACTACGGCATCAACACCTACGACATCAGCACACCGGCAGCGCCGAAGCTGGTGACCAGCATGGTCTGCCCCGGCGGCCAGGGCGACGTGTCGGTGTACGGGCACCTGATGTTCATGTCGGTGGAGGCAGCCAACGGCCGCATGGACTGCGGCACGCAGGGTTTCGCTACGCCTGAGCCGGCAGCGGCCGCCGTTCCTGCCGCACCCGCTACGCCGCCCGCGGCCGGTGGCGGCGCGGCAGCAACCGCTCGCGCGCGGCGTCCACCTGAGCCGGCAGAGAAGGACCGCGTTCGCGGCATCCGCATCTTCGACATCAGCGACATCACCCACCCCAAGCAGATCACGGACGTGCAGACCTGCCGTGGATCGCACACGCACACCCTGCTGATCGATCCAAAGGACAAGGACAACGTCTACGTCTACATTTCAGGTTCGGCGGGCGCTCGCGATTCGAAGGAACTCGCCGGCTGCTCCGATGCCGCTCCGGAAGACAATCCGGACACCGCGCTGTTCTCCATCGTGGTCATCAAGGTGCCGCTCGCGCATCCTGAGATGGCCAAGATCGTCAGCAGCCCGCGCATCTTTACCGATCCTGAGACGGGCAACATGAACGGCCTGTGGAAGGGCGGAACGCACGGCGAGGGCACGCAACAGACCTCGGCCACGCGTGGCTGCCATGACATCACCGTCTACTCGGCGATGGGCCTGGCGGCCGGTGCCTGCTCCGGCAACGGCATCCTGCTCGACATCTCCGACCCGGTGAACCCGAAGCGCCTGGATGCAGTGAGTGATCCGAACTACGCTTTCTGGCACTCGGCCAACTTCAGCAATGACGGCAAGACAGTCCTGTTTACCGACGAGTGGGGCGGCGGCGGCCAGCCGCGCTGCCGTGCAAGCGATCCCATGAACTGGGGCGCGGACGCCATCTTCAAGCTCGAGGATCGCAAGCTGACCCTGCAGTCGTACTACAAGATGCCGGCGCCGCAGACCGAGAAGGAAAACTGCGTGGCCCACAACGGGTCGATGGTACCGGTTCCAGGCCGCAACATCGAGGTGCAGTCCTGGTACCAGGGCGGCGTCTCGATGGTTGATTACACCGACCCCGCGCACCCCATGGAGATCGGCTACTTCGATCGCGGACCGATCAATGGCGACAAGTTTGCCATGGGCGGCCAGTGGTCAACCTACTGGTACAACGGCACCATCTACGGCTCTGAGATCGCGCGCGGTCTGGATGCGTTCAAGTTGGTTCCGACCAAGTTCATGACGCAGAATGAGATCGACGCTTCGAACCAGGTTCATTTCGACGTGCTGAACGTGCAGAATCAGCCCAAAGTGGTCTGGCCGGCAACGTTCATTACGGCCAAGGCATACCTCGATCAATTGGAGCGCGGCGACAGCCTGCCCGCCGCCAAGATCGCGGAACTGCGCGCGGCCATCAACAAGGCGGCCGATTCCAAGAAGGACGCCGGCAAGCTGAAGAGTATGGCGCCCATGCTGGAGCAGGCTGCGACCACGGCGAAGACCCCGGCAGACGCGAAGCGCCTGCATGGTCTGGCCGAGATCATGACGAAGAGTGGCGACGCTGCTCCGCTGTCGGTTGCCAGCCTGTAGCCATCGTCACCATGAACACAGGGGCGGCCGTACCTTCGGGTGCGGCCGTTTTCTTACGCGGTATTCATGCGTCGAGTACGGCTCTTTCGTACTATGGGAGGGCCATGAAACTCACCGCTCTACCGTCTCTTGCTGCCGCTGCCCTTCTTCTGCCCGCTCCCTTTCTCGCTCAGGGTGCCGCGTCACAGGACACCCAGGTCCACCTGAACCAGATCCAGGTGATCGGCACCCACAACAGCTATAACGGGGGGTTCGCGCCGAGTGAGGCGAAGTGGCTGCAGGCGCGCAACCTGGACTCGTTTCAGAAGCTGGACTACTCGCACCCGCCCTTGCCCGCGCAGTTCGACAGCGGCGTCCGCCAGATCGAAATCGACATCGCGGCAGACCCGCAGGGAGGCCGCTACGCACATCCCCGGATCGTCGACCTGGTGCGTGAAGCGGGCCTGCCCGCCGACACCGATTTTGATCCGAACCACCTCATGGACAAGCCGGGCATTAAGGTGCTGCACGTGGTCGACCTGAATGAGCGCAGCAACTGCCAGCCCTTGGTGGAATGCCTGCGGCAGGTGCGTGACTGGTCCCGTGCACATCCCCGGCACGTGCCTGTCTTCGTGCTGCTTGAGAACAAATCCGGCGGCGTCAAGTCAATCCCGAATGGTGTCGAGGCGCCGCAGTTCACCGCGGCGGATTTCGACGCAATGGACGCGGAGATCCGGTCGGTCTTTGCCCCCGCCGACATGATCGTTCCGGACCAGGTGCGCGGCAGCTATCCGACCCTTGAGGCGGCGGTGCTCGCAGGCAACTGGCCGACGCTCGCGGCCTCTCGCGGCAAGGTCGTCTTCCTGATGGATCAGAAGAAATCGGGGCCCATTTACACGGCGGGACACCCTTCGCTGAAAGGCCGCGTTCTGTTCACCAACGCAACGCCCGGTGACACGGATGCTGCCTTCGTGGAAATGAACGAAGGCACACCGGCAGCGATCGATGCCCTGGTAAAGCGGGGCTACATTGTGCGTGCACGCTCTGACTCGGACACCGGTGCGGGCCGCACCGGCGACACCCGCCGCAGGGACGAGCTGCTCCACAGCGGGGCGCAATTTATCAGCACCGATTACCCTGCGTCAGAGCCCGCGCGCTGGACCGGCTACTCAGTCTCATTGCCCGGCGGTCTGCCTGCGCGGTGCAATCCAGTGAACGCGCCGAAGACGTGCAAAGACGCGGACCTGGAGCCAAAGTAAGTCGCCGTCCTAACCTAGTGAGCGTGCGATTCCGCACCGATAGCGACCTCGGCCGCTAGCAGTTTCCCGTCCACAGGCTTGGCATGGATCACCACGCGATCGCCGACCTTCACGTCTTTTTCAGTGATGGCGTCCGATCCCTTCATCCAACGGGTCGAGGCATTCACGACCACGAGGGTGATCTTGCCCGTGGTCGCCTTCACTTGCACGCTGCTGCTCGACAACGCGGCAATCGTCCCCATCACGTGCTCCATGCCGTTATGCGCGTAAGCCGCGCCCGCCATGGCGAGCACGAGTACAAGTGCAAACAAACGCTTCATGGTTCCCTCCCGCTCCGCAGTATGAATCGCTCTTTGTGAAAACATCAGTTTCTAGTCTGGGTCGCATATCAGCGGCGCCGCTGAAGAGTTATTTCTTGGATGCGGCCGTCTTCGTGTCCGCACCACGTAGAAAGTCGTCTTCCTGTTGCTCTTCTTTTAGTTCCCCTGGACTTTTTGGATTGAGATGCTCCATGGCCTGCTGTTCCGCGGGTGTCAGCGCGGGCAGATGACGAAGGAAGACGACGAGCTTCCAGCTCTGCTCGTCCGTCGCGCCGGCCCCTCCAAAAGCGGGCATGCCGGACATGCGTACTCCGTTCTCGATGATGCTGAACAGTTCGCCATCGGTACGGCCCTGGGTCATAGCCAGCCGCAGGTCAGGTGGCTTCGGATACATGCCTTCGCCCAGCATGGTCAGCCCTGAACCGTCATTCGCATGACACACCGCGCAATGATCTGCGAAGTGCGCCATGCCCTCCTGGACCGCTTTCCCCGTAGCGACTACCGGGTTTCTGCGTTCCCGCACGTTGGAGGGCGTGGCGACGTCTCGTGCGTACCCTGCGAGCATCGCCTCGACACGCGTGGGCTGTGCCCGTGCGCTGAAGCCATGCGCGGCAAAGCGTAAAACTGTCCACACGGCGCCCGCGGACAGCACCAGCAGGAGCAGGCAGGAAAGCAGGATCGCCGGGAGTCTTCTCATTAGCTGTACCTGAACAGTGTAAGCAAGGGGCGGTCAAGTTCGTCGACGTAGCAACCTTTGTGCCTGGCCACGGGTCCGCCGGGAAGCTGAAACTCCGTAGAAAGTGAAGTTCAATGGACGGGGTTAGTTTAGCGGCCTAATTCCACCAAGCATGTTCTCCCGCTTGCAATGTAAACGGGACATGAAGTACTGTTGAACTATCACGCAAATTGAGTAACTCTGTCGTTTGGAACCATCTTCATCGTGCAGACACAGCGCGCCTGGGGCAGGTGTAGCAGCAGCGGCTTTTTGACCGCTGATGCCGCCTGCACCCTTCGATCACGCAGCACTTCTAGGAGAGCAACTGATGGGCAGTTTCGCCAGGCCATTCCGATACTCGTTTCTCGCTCCGGCCGTGCTGGTTTCCAGCATGGTCGCAGGCGCACAGACCTTCCGTGGAAGCCTTACCGGTACGGTGACGGATGCGACCGGCGCAACCATTCCGAACGCCACCGTGCAATTGTCCAATCCTGCCACGAACGAGACGCTGAACAGCAAGTCGAACGGGACGGGTGACTTCAGCTTTCCCGAACTATCGGTGGGCACTTACAAGTTGCTTGTCAGCGCTCCCGGATTTTCTGCGAAGAGCCTGGATAACGTCGCGATTGAAGTCACCAAGATCAACCATCAGCAGATCGAGTTGACTGTCGGCTCTGAATCGACTGTGGTCGACGTCCAAGCGAGCGGTATCACGCTGGATACGACGAACAGCCAGCTTATTGCCGTGGTCGATCAGGTTTCGGTGCAGCAGATTCCGTTGAATGGCCGTAACTTCACCCAGATGGTAAAGCTGGCCCCAGGCGATAACCCCTATAGCGTTGGATCGGTCAACGGCACGCGTACTGCCGGCGTGAACTATCAAATCGACGGCGCGGACAACAACGATCCCTGGTCAAACGCCATCTCGTCGAACCAAGGCGGTATCGCCGGCATTGCGGGCGGTCTGCTTCCAGTCGAAGCCATCGACCAGTTCTCACTGCAGGCAGCCGGTGAAGCGGACCAGGGGCGTAACGGTGGTGCGAACAGCAACCTGGTGCTCCGCACCGGTACCAACCATCTGCACGGCGATGTTTTCTATTTTGATCGTAACGAGCTGTTTGCCTGGCTCAGCCCATCCGTCGCTGTTGGCAGCCGTATCCCTGAGATCCGTAACCACCAGGGTGGCTTTACCGTCGGCGGCCCCATCTTCAAGGACAAGACGTTCTTCTTTCTAGCGGGCGAGATTCAGATCGCGCAAGCGAACAACAGCTTGTCGGACACAGTTCTGAATGACCCGTGGATCGCGGCGGGCAAGGCAATGCTTGCTAACCACGGCGTAGCGGTGAACCCTGTATCGACGAGCATGTACACGCTGCTGTTTCCTGCAGTCAGCCGCCAGACGACGGGTTACCTGAACCAGTACCAGTCGAACGGTGTCAACACGTACAACAGCTACAACGGCCTCATCAAGCTGGATCACCGGTTCAGTGATCGTGAACAGCTTTCGGTCCACTATCTGGGCACGACAGGCAAGCAGTCGGCGGACGTCGGTTCGCACTTTGCGGATTATTTCGAAACCGCACCGATGCACATTCACAATGGCTCCGTCATTTTGAACAGCACTCTGAGCAGCAAGTTCCTGAACCAGTTATCGTTCTCGGTCTCGTCCTTCCTGCAGGTGTTCAACGATCGTAACCAGAGCTTTAACGTGCAGGGCAATGGCCTGCCGTTAGGGCTAACGGGTCAGGTAGGACTCGGCGCGCCGAAGTTCACCATCGGCTCGTTCGACTACACCGGTGCAACGGCACCGCTCGGCCGCCAGGACGTAACCGGACATGTGGACGACACGTTCCACTGGACGCAGGGCAAGCACGACATGAAGTTCGGTGGCGAGTACCGTCGTGCGAATCTCAACGTGGCCTACTTCGTCAACGGCCGCGGTTCGTTCAACTTCGATGGTTCACGCGGTGGATGGACGAACGCAGATTGCACCGCTGCCGGCCTTGATCCGAACAATGCTTCCGCAGCGGGCGCCAACTGCTCCACGGGTAAGCAGGTCGCCGATTTCCTCACGGGCCAGACGCAGGGCTCCAGCGGTGCGCAGATCCTGCGTAACAATCCGCAGCGCGTCTACCTGGTGAACACGTTCGACCTGTTCGCTGGCGACAACTTCAAGATGACGAACCGGCTGACGCTGAACTACGGCGCGCGCTGGAGCTATAACGGCGTCATCGCCGATGACCGGAATTCGCTGTATAACTTCACGCCGCAGCAGGGCTACTTCAAGTCTCCGCTCTACGCGCGGAACCTGGGCAACGTTGCACCGCGAGTTGGCTTCTCCTTCCAGCCGTTCTCCACCAACAGCACGACCGTGCTGCGTGGCGCCTGGGGCATTTTCTTCGATCAGCCCACGGTGGGTCAGTTCGTCTACAACAGCGTGGGCAACGGTGCCAGCGCTGGTATCTACGGCAGCCCGGGTGATGTCAACGCCGCGATCAACGTGACGGGGATCAACTACACGCTGGGTACGTCAACCTTCCCCACGGGTGTGCAGTTTGGCGCCAACGGCCAGCCGACCACGCCGCTGGGTATCCTCGCGATCAACCCGAACTACCGCGCGGCATCCCTTTCAAACTACAACCTGAACGTGGAGCAGCAGCTTTCAAAGAGCACGCTGTTGACGGTCGCCTACGTCGGCAGTTCTGGACGGCGTCTTGCCTACGTGGACGACCTCAACCAGATCCCGGTGACCACCGACGCAGCAGCGCGTGTTCGTCCGCTTGCAGCGCAGTACCCGTACCTGACGGCGCTCAATCAGGTGAACAGCGGAGCCACGTCGAACTACAACTCCATGCAGATCTCCCTGCAGCAGTCGGCCTGGCATGGCATCTCGGCCAAGGTGTACTACACCTGGTCGAAGTCGTACGACGATGCATCCAGCACCACCACCCCGCAGGATAGCCGTAACCTCCGTGGCGATTGGGGCTTGTCCTCGTTCGATGTCCGTAACATTTTCACTGCCAACGCGCACTACACCATGCCTAAGTTCACCAGCCACGCAGCTCGTTTAACGCAGGGCTACGAGGCAAACGGCTTCTTCTCGTTTGCGGGTGGGCAGCCGATTAACATCCTGGTGGGTACCAACACCTCTGGATCGGGCGAAGTGAGCCGTGACCGTGCGAACCGCAATCTAGCTGTGATCCCCTACGTTCCGCGTGTTACCACGGCCACAGCCACAGCGCGTAACTACAGCTTTCTCAACAAGGCAGCCTGGTCTACGCCCACCACTGGCACCTTCGGTAACGATCGCCGCGACAGTGTCATCGGACCCGGCTTCGGCTCGGTCGACATGTCCTTCGTCAAGATGACGCCGATCACGGAGCACGTCAACACCGAACTTCGTGCTGAGGTCTTTAACATTGCCAACCAGGCGAACTTCGCCAACCCGAGCGGCACACTTACCAGCTCGAGCTTCGGCATCCTGTCTGCGACGCGTAATAGCTCCTCGGCTCCTGGCCTTGGACCTGGCGAGCCGCGGAATATCCAGTTCGCCTTCAAGGTCAGCTTCTAACGCAACAGCAACGAGAGGATCAGCCCGCTGTGCTCTTCACCCCTGCAGGGGTGCAGCGGGCTTTTCTTCCATCGATCATCGCTTGCTTCCGACAGCGATCGCGACAAGATCGACACAAACGGTTGTAAGCGACAGGCCGTCGATTGTGACCTCCATACCTGCTTGCAAGGTCCTGCCTGGATGGGACGGCTGCTGTCAAAGCCGCGGTGCGATTTGTAAGGCTTAATGCACGAAAGTTAGTTTCGCGAACAATCTACGCTCGTGGCCGTGTCCCGCTTGCATGGGAACGGGATATCAATTACTTTTTCTTTTATCACGCAAATCTTACGTAGTTCTGTCGTTCGGAACCATCTTCATCGTGCGGAAACAGCGCGCCTGGGGCAGGTGCAGCAGCAGCGGCTTTCTTGACCGCTCATGCCGCCTGCACCCTTTGACCACGCAGCACTGCAAGGGAGAGCAAACTGATGGGCACTTTCGCGAAGCCGTTCCGATATTCCTTTCTCGTTCCAGCGGTGCTGGTATCCAGCATGGTCGCGGGCGCACAGACCTTCCGTGGCACCGTCTCAGGTAATGTTACGGATCCGACGGGCTCGATTGTCGCAAACGCTGCGATTCAATTGACCAGCCCCGCCACCGGCGTAACGATCAACGGGAAGTCAAACAGCGCTGGCGACTACACGTTTCCGGAGATCACACCGGGAATCTATGAGCTGACGGTAACTGCACCGGGCTTTGCCGCGAGAAAGTTCAGCAGCATTGACGTGCAGGTGACGAAGATCACGACGATCGACGTGCAGCTCAGTGTCGGTTCTGAGAACACCACGGTTGAAGTGACTGCCTCGGCGGTACAGACGGATACGCAGTCCTCCGCGCTGGTGGCCGTGATTGACTCGAAGTCCGTGCAGGAAATGCCCATGAACGGCCGCGACTTCACGCGCATGACGAAGTTTGCTCCGGGTGTGAGCGCGCTGAGTAACTCAGTGAATGGTTCGCGTACGACCTCCATTAACTTCCAGGTCGACGGTGTCGATAACGTGGATGCATGGCTCGGCATCGTGGCTTCGAACCAGGGCGGCATCGCCAGCGTTCCCGGCGGCCTGATCCCGATCGAAGCGATCGACCAGTTCTCCATGCAGGCTGCAGGTGACGCCGATCAGGGCCGCAACGCCGGCGCGAACTCGAACATGGTGCTCCGCTCGGGAACGAACAAGATCCACGGGGATGTCTTCTATTTCGACCGCAATGAATTCTTCGCTGCCCTGAACCCTTTCCAGGCGGTTGGCTCGCGCAAGCAGCTCATCCGTAACCACCAGGGTGGTTTCACCCTTGGCGGACCGGTCTGGCACGACCATACGTTCCTGTTCCTGGCGGGTGAGATCCAGGTTGCAAAGGCCAACACTTCGGCGTCGGACACTGTGCTGTCGGACGCCTGGATCGCGCAGGGTACGCAATTCCTGCAGGCATTCGGCAAGACGCCGAGCCCGCTCAGCCTGAACCTGTACAAACTGCTGTACCCCGCCGCCACCAAGAGCCTGCCCGCTACCGTCGGCAACTTCGCGGCCAACGGCACGGCGAACTACAACAGCTACAACGGCATCATCAAACTGGACCACCATTTCAACGACAAGCATTCGATCTCGCTGCGCTATCTCGGAACCACGGGCAAGCAGACGGCACCGACAGCGTCGCTCTACGCGGACTACTTTCAGACCGCCCCCATGCACATCCACAACGCATCGATCGTCGACACTTACGTCATCAACAGCAAGATGCTGAACCAGCTCTCGCTTGGTATGAACTACTTCCTGCAGACATTCAATGACGCAAATCAAAACTTCAATCCGGGCGCGAACGCCGGCTTGAACCTGGGCCTGACCGGTGGCATCATCGCGGCGGGCGCGCCTTCCATCATCTTCAGCGGTGGTGGCACGGGTACCGGCTTCGACCAGGTTGGCGCGACTCAGCCCTCAGGTCGTACTGACGTCACGGGAGACATCTCCGACTCGTTCCACTGGACGCTGGGCAAGCATTCGCTGAAGCTCGGCGGTGAGTATCGTCGCGGTAACGTCAACCAGCTTTACTTCTCGAACGTGCGCGGAACCTTCACCTTTGACGGACAGCGCGGCACCGACGCGGCCAATGGCTGGTCCACAGGTGCCCAGTCGCCGACTGCCAAGGCAACCGCAACCTGCGCGACAATCGGCATTGTGGATTGCACGCGCGCAACGGAGCTTGCTGACTTCCTCGCCGGTGCACCGAGCAACACCGTGAGCACTCTGCCAAGGCTGCTGCAAGGCAACGCGCAGCGCGTCTGGATCCTGAACACGGAAGACTTCTGGGCCTCGGACAACTACCAGGTCAACAAGAAGCTGAATGTCAGTCTTGGCCTCCGCTACACGCTCCCCGGTGTGGTGAATGCGGAGAGGAACGACATCTACAATTTCATCCCGGGTGCCAACCCCGCCTTCCAGCTTGGAAACTACAACAACTACCATGGTGCCGTGGCTCCCCGCGTCGGCTTCTCGTACTCGCCGCACGAAAATAATTCCATCGTCGTCCGCGGCCAGTACGGCATCTTCTACGATGTCCCGGGCATGGTCACCATGGTTTCGGGCGTGTCCACCGACAGCGGTGCAGCCTATCTGCAGAACAACCCTGCCGGTCCTGACGCGGCCGTTATCTACAACGCCACGAACGTGAACTGGCAGGTTGGCGTCAACCCGTTCACCGGTCCGACTGCAGCGCCGCCGCAGCTCGGTTTCGCTTCGATCAACAAGAACATCCAGATGGAATACGCCAGCGTCTACAGCTTTGGTGTAGAGCAGCAGCTCTCAAACACGACGCTGCTCACCATCGGGTACGTGGGTTCAAATGGTCGCCATCTCCTGGTCTACCGGGATCTCAATCAGCCCGTGGCAAATGGAACCGCCACTCCCTCTGTCCGTCCCTACACGCAGACCGTGTTTCCGAACCAGAGCATCCTGACGGGCAAGGCGCCCCTCGGCATCAACCAGTTGCAGTCGGGTGCTACGTCCAACTACAACTCCATGCAGGTGAGCCTGCGCCAGGCATCCTGGAAGGGTCTGACGGGCACGCTGAACTACACCTGGAGTAAGTCGATGGATGAAGTCTCGTCCCCGGTTACGCCCATGAATAACTACGACCTGAAGGCTGACTACGGTCCGAGCACATTCGATAACCGCAACACGGTCACCGGTACGGTTTTCTACAACGTTCCGCAGTTCGTGCATTTTGCGCCTCGCGTCACCAGGGGTTGGCAGGCAAACGCGCTGCTCACTTACTCCAGCGGTCAGCCGTTGAACCCCCTGGTTTCGGGTGATCGCAGTGCGACAGGGCAGAGCAAGGATCGTCCGAACGTCGTCAACCCCAATCCATACCTGGGTAGCACGCAATTGATCTCCAGCACGGCCAGCGGTCGCTCCTACCGCTTTCTGGCTTCCAACGTAGGTAACCCGTATTACGCGCCGGAAGCGGTCGGCACTTACGGTAACTCCCGTCGCGACGGCCTCGTTGGCCCCAACTTCCGCACGGTTGATTTCTCGCTGTTCAAGCACACGCCCATCACGGAAAAGATCAACACGGAGTTCCGCGCGGAAATCTTCAATATCTTCAACTTCAACAATTTCGCGCAGCCAACGGTGTCGGGTATCAGCACCGCCACCAGTGCTTCGTGGGGCCAGACCACCGCCACCCGCAATAATTCCGCGTCGCCCGGCATCGGCCTCGGCGAGCCCTTCAACATCCAGTTCGCCTTCAAGGTGAGTTTCTAGCCGCACCGGCATCACGCCACCACAAGCCCGCTGTGTTCTGCACTCATCTGCAGGGTGCAGCGGGCTTTTCCTTGCATCGAGCATCACCTACCAGAAAGTGAGATTCTTGCCGTGATCCGTTTTGCATACAAGTTATCCGCGGTCGCGTGCGCGGCTGCGTTACTGCTTTCACCACTTGCTTACGCACAGGAGAGCGGTGGCGACAAGATCGACACCAACGCGCTAACGCTGATCAAGCACGAAGCCTTTCAGCGATCGCAGGTGATGGAGAACCTGTACTACATGAGCGAGGTCTACGGGCCGCGCGTGAATAACAGCCGCAATCACCGCGCGGCGGCCGAATGGGCCATGCAGCAGATGAAGGCGTGGGGCATGCAAAACGTCCACCTGGAGAAGTGGGGACCTTTCGGCTACGGCTGGCAGATCAAGAAGTTTTACGGCGCGCTGGAGTCGCCGGCATACGCCTCGTTGATCGGTTTCCCGCTGGCGTGGACGCCTGGCACGGAGGGTCCGGTCACCGCGGACGCGATCCTTGCACCGCTCCATTCCGAGGCCGATTTCGCCAAATATAAGGGCAAACTCAAGGGAAAGATCGTTCTCATTTTCGATCCGCGCGATCTCGAGATGCATACGGAAGTGGAAGCACGGCGGCTTACCGAAGCAGAGATCCAGGCGCGGACGATAGTCCCTGATCCTTCGCGGCTGAATGGATTCCCGGGTGCACGGCCTGGCGCGGTGGCTGCTCCAAGGCCTGGTGACATCACGCCTTCCACGCTCTCCACCGCGGCGGCAAGCGGCGGCGTATTGCGTAACAAAGTGAACAAGTTTCTGAAAGACGAAGGCGCGCTTGTTATCGTGACCCCTGGTTATAACGGCGATGGCGGCACGATTTTTGCGTCGTATGGGGGCTCTGAAAAGCCGGGCGATCCGGTGCCGCCGCCCATGGCCGCCATCACCGCAGAGCAGTACAACCGCGTCTGCCGGCTGCTGAAACATGGCGTCACGCCCAAGCTGACCTTCGACATCCAGACCGAGTATCAGAAGGATGACCAGATGGGTTTCAACGTGATCGGCGAAATTCCGGGCACCACGAAACCTGACGAAATCGTCATGGTGGGCGGCCATTTTGATAGCTGGCAGGGCGGCACCGGAGCCACTGATAACGGCACCGGATCGTCGGTTGCGATGGAGGCTGTGCGCATCCTGACGGCCATCCACAAACCCATGGCGCGCACGGTTCGCGTGGCTCTCTGGGGCGGCGAAGAGGAGGGCCTTTTCGGCTCGCTGGCCTATGTGCAGACGCACTTTGCGCCGCGCGACTCCATGAAGAAAACACCGGAGTATGACAAGCTCGACGTGTACTTCAACGATGACAGCGGCAGCGGCCGTTTCCGCGGTGTTTCAGCCCTTGGAAGCGACGAGATGGCCGCGATCTTCCGGTCGTGGATCGCCCCGATTCGTGATCTCGAGATCGAGGCTGTGACGGGCGCAACGGCTGGTCCGACGACGGCTCCGGGCGGCACCGACTCCACCAGTTTTTCGTGGATTGGCTTGAATGGCGTGGGTTTCATGCAGGATCCGCTGGAGTACGGCTCACGCACGCACCACAGCAACATGGACCTGTATGACCGCGTGCAGAAGGGCGATGTGATGCAGGGCGCGGCCATCGAAGCCTGGTTCGCCTACAACGCGGCCACCCGTCCGGACATGCTGCCACGCATGGAAACTCCCAAGCCGCTGGCCGCAGTAGGCACTGGAGCAGGCGCGCAGTAAAAGGTCCTGTTTTCAGATCAGGAGTGCAGAAAACGGTGGAGAAGCCTTCGCTTCTCCACCGTTGTTTTCTGCCCTTCTGATCTGCTGCCGCCAGAGCGGATGCTGCTAGGGTCTGGCGGCCTTGCGGTACTTGTCTGCGAGAGGTTTGTCGGCGAGGGCTTTGATGTAGAGGCCGCCAACCACGCTGCGGGCCTGGAAGCTTTCCTGCTTGCCGGTCTTCGTGTCGTACCAGTCGGTCATGGGGACTCGGCTGGTGGTTTCGTTGGCCCATTTGTAGAGGGGGTCGACGAGCGTGTTGAAGTCGGCGGCGTTGTCGGCAAGGGTGGCAGTCCACAGCTCCCAGTCGAGCTTGGTGTAGTCCTTGCGGCTGTCGAGCGGCAGGCCGTAAACGTTCATCTTCGTCTTGTAGAAGGCGATCTCCGAGTCGCGGACGGACTTGGGAAACAGGTTGTAGTCCAGCACCTTGTCCCACACCAGGTTGTACTTCTGGCTCCACGTGTTGGGCGAGTCGTAGGCGAGCTTGTAGTGGTCGACTTCGCGGTCCATTTCCATCCACTTCTTTGCGTACGCGTGCGCGTCGGCGGAGTACTTCTTCGCCTCGGCATCGTGGTGGGTCAGGCGGGCCAGGTCGGCATAGGCCTCGAGCGCGTCGATGGCCTTGAGGGACAGGTTGGCGTTGTGGGTGACGTGGCCGGCGAAGTCGTCGGTGGTGAGCTGGTTCTCAGGATCGAGGCCGTGTTCGTGCAGGAACTGCGCCCATTTGGTCAGCTCAGGCCAGTATTTTTCCGCAAGCGCAATGCCGGCGTTGTTCTTCTCCAGCCGGGCCAGGGCGTCGACCAGGATGATCATGTTGCCGCTCTCTTCCACGGGCATCTGGTTCTCTTCGGTCTTTTCGCCGCCGCCGTAGTCCTGCCCGTTAGCCAGCGGATAGCGGCCGAGGTCGTGCGGCGCGAAAGGGAAGCGCCAGCGGTTGGGCAGGGCCGCGTAGGCCAGCACCGGCAGCACCTGCGCGTGCAGCAGGGCGGGGTTGAAGAACAGGAAGAGCGGCGAGGAGGGGTAGAGGACGTCGACCGTGGCGGTGTCGCCGTTCGAGAAGTTCTCCTTGGCGAAGAGCATGGGCTGACCGTCGACATCAGCCACGAGTTTGTGCGCGGCAATGCTCTCGCGATAGGCCAGGGTGCACAGCCAGGCGTAGTGCTGGCCGGCGGTTTTGGTCAGGTCTGCGACCAGCTGCGTGTCGAAGGCGGTGCCGCGCGCGTCCAGTGCGAGGTAGTCGCGCTGGGCCGCTTCCAGCATGGTGCTGACGGGTTCGCCGTCGCGCTGCCACCACGGGCGGACGCGACGGTTGAGGTATTCCATCGCGAACGTTTCGGTGTAGCTGAGCAGCACGAACTTCGACACCGGCTGCGCGGTGACCTGGCCGAAGGGGATGGCGGCGGCCATTTCGGAATTGCCCTTGGCGCCGGGCGCGGGACCGTCGATGTCGTCGGCCGCGGGAAGCATGCCGTCTGCGGCAAAGGCTGCGGCAGTGCGGGTGCTGACGGCGGTCTTGGCGGCCTCAGAGGTCGGCACGGCGATGTGGAAGTAGCCCCAGTCGATCTTCAGGTCATCACCCGAGCGGTTCAGCACCTGCTGGCTGACGGTGCCGACTGAGAGCACGGTGAGATTGTCGGTCTGCTGGCGGCTGTAAGTGACGGGCTGGCCGGTGAAGCTGGTGGCCATCTCTGCGTTGGCGTTCAGGAAAGCCGCGACCTGGTGCGATGCGCCGTCGGTGGAGTGCGCGGTCCACGTCAGGTAGGTGACGGGGCGCGAGAGCAAATCCATGTCATCAAGAAAGGCCGGCGTGAAGAAGGTCAGATCGACGGCGACGCCGGCCGCGGCGAAGTGGTAGCGGGTGTGGGTGGGGGTCAGCTCGGCCGCGGTCTGCTCCATCGCGGGCGTGCTGCGCGGGTCGGTGCCCATGATGCGGTAGGGCTTGCCGTCGATGCGGACGAGGCTGTTCAGCGGCTGCGGATGGCCGGTCCAGTGCTTCGTGGGCGAGTCGGTGAGCCGGCCCGTGGTGGACCACACGCTGAAGTACGGGTCATGCGCGACCAGCGGCGTTGCGGGTGGACGCTCCGTTTGCTGAGCCTGTGCTGCGGACGCGAGAAGGGTAAGTGTAAGCAGCAGGGCGAGGGTGCGATTCATGTCTGGCGCGTCTCCGGCAGGGAAAGTGTGGCCAGAGAATCATAGCCGAGCGAAATTTCCCTCCAGGATTGACCAATACAGCACACCCGGAGGACAGTGCGTCCAAGCTTATGTCGTCTAATACACATAGCGGGAGTAGTAATGAATTATTGGAAGTCTCTTGTATTTTCGACCACGCTACTGAGCGTAGTTTCAGTAGCGCCCGCGCAGATCAATATCAGCGTGGGGCCTCAGCCCGGATGCCCGTACGGGTATTTTGACTATGCCCCCTACGATTGCGCTCCGTATGGCTATTACGGTCCAGACTGGTTTAGCGGCGGCCTGTTTATCGGTGCTGGTCCTTGGTTCCATGGACCGCGCGGGTTTTACGGCCACGTGGATAATCGCTACGATCCGCGGCACGGCTATCACGGTCCGTTCCCCGATCGCGGCGCACAGCCCTTCAACCACTTCCGCGGCAATGAAGCGCATGACTTCCAGGGGCACGTCGGCAACGCCGGGCATGATCCGGGCGGCGAGCGTAATCCGGAAGCTCGTGGCGGATTCGGCGGCGGCCATGGCGGTGGAAACCCAGGCGGCCATGGCGGTAACGGTGGCCATCGCTAACAACGCGTTCTGATTCTTGAGTTCACATGGGTGCGCCACCTCCTTTGACGGGATGTGGCGCTTTTTTTGTCGGCGACTCTCCCGTCTACGGTAGCGAGTGACTGCCGCGTATGGGTCGTTGCATGACATTCGGTTGTGCGGAAAAGGAGTCACTCCGGTCGCCATGGAATGTTCGGGATGTAACTAAATAGGGTGCACCGGCCAACGATTTCGACAATGAGGTGAAGATCGTGTTGGCTGACGGCCACAACTGCTCTTTTCTCATCGACAAGCGGTACGCGGAGGGATAACACTGACCTTTAACATCCCTTTTCCACGTCCCTGGAGGCACCACCATGCAAGAAGCCCTTACCTTTACCAGTCAGGCCTTCGCCGGCGCGGAGGTTGCGGAGCCGCTGCTCGACGGACTGATCGCGGACATGAACCGTAATGGCTATGGCGTAATCCCGAACTATGTGGATGGGCCGGAACTGGCACGGATGCGCGCGTTCGTGGCGGATGCCATCGCGTCTGCCGGACACAAGTACGTTGGTTTTGTCGGTAAGTCCGCAGTCGCCGGATCAGCCTTTGCGGACCTGTCCGACTCGCCAGCATTTGTCGGCCTTATGAAGAGCATCTATGAGCGCGGTACCGGGCGGCCAGCGCCGGCTGCTGATCTCTACCAGGTGCTGCGCTGCCTGGCCGGTGAGACGGGCAAGGCTCACAACCTTATCTTTCACTTTGATTCCTACGTGGTCACTGCACTTATTCCCGTGGAGATTCCCAGCTCCGGTCAGTCCGGTGACCTGATTATGCTGCGTACCCGACGCGGCTTACGGTCAACTTACCTGGCCAACCTGGTAGATAAGTTGCTGCTGGATAACAAGGCTACCCAGGGCCTGTTACGTTACCTGCACAGCAAGGGGCGTCTGCCGGTCAGAAGAGTCAAGATGGTTCCGGGTAACGCTTATTTTTTCTGGGGTTACCAGACCGTGCATGCAAATGAAGCATGTGACCCGCAGGCTGTGCGCGCCACGGCGATCTACCACTTTGCGAATCCGCACGGGCAGAGTAAGTTCGGTGCTTCGGTGCGTAAGCTGATTCCGAGGTAACTTGCTGAGTTACAAACAAAGCTGAGTTTACTTAGTGGTCAATCCACTTACCGGGTGGCTGGTGAAGGGGCATGGCGGAAGCCATGCCCCTT
>CBAAAE010000041.1:19137-19382 GCA_964658845.1 uncultured Novosphingobium sp.
AAAGCTGTTTGCGGCCGTGTCCAAGGCGGTTGGCAGGGCTTAGGGCATCCCGTGTTTCAACCCGGTTTGTCGTCCCTAGCGCAGCGGAGGGATTTGCTTCGTCCAGGCTTGTGAGCCGGCGCTCAGAGACATGCAGATTCCTCCACTTCGGAAGGTGGATGCGCCCTAGGCTCGTTTTGACGTTTTGAGTTGCTCTTCGACGGGCCTGTTCAGCGGGATTGGCACCGCCACGTTAGTAAGGTGGA
>CBAAAE010000042.1:0-10035 GCA_964658845.1 uncultured Novosphingobium sp.
GACGTTATTGGCATTGAAGCTGACTGAGGGCCGGTGGCGTCAGTTCCGTCCGGGTTAGCGGAAGGTGGAACAATCTTTAGGTACCCACTTCATATCGTTCCTCAAATGCTGCCAGCATCACCGCGCGCTTGAAGTCCGCATGCGCATTGGCTCCGGCGCAAGCTATACATTTCTGCCTGCACTAGGACGGTCTGCAGTCCTGCCTTCAGGCATCGCCGGCGTCCCCGCCCTACAATCGCTAAGACCGAGCTCGACACGGAGACCCCAATGACCAAGCACCTACCCCTAGCCACCCTAGCCATCCTCCTCACCGCCCCGGCCCTCCTCCACGCCCAGAACCGCGCCATCGACTTCAACCCGGGCGCCCCCTTCTCAAACGGAGTTGTCGCGGGCAACACCCTCTATGTGGCCGGGCAGCAGGGGCCGGCGGTGGATGGCCCGAACCGGGGCAAGGTGGCCGGCCTGAGCATTGAGGACCAGACGGCCAACACCATCGCCGCCATCGAGCGGGTGGTGAACAAGGCCGGCTTCCAGATGTCTGACCTGGTCAACGTCACCGTCTTCGTCACCGATCTCGCCGACGTCCCAAAGATGAACGAGGTCTACAAGAAGCTGATGCCCAATCCCAAGCCCGCGCGTGCCACCGTGAAGGTTGCCGGCCTGATCGGCGACGCGAAGATCGAGATCTCCGCCATCGCCGTGAAGCAGTAGACCTTCCCACCGACCCGGAGGGCGAACCTGCACGCTGGGTGCGCGAGTTTCTCCTGTCCACGTCCGACCGCGTTTTTCACCGTGCGCCAGCCATGCAGGCAGCCGTGTTTTCCCGTGCAAATTAGCCGTGGCATATTACGGTTACCGCACATAGGCGGCCAATCGGCGGGGTTCGGGACGCCGGGCGGTGAGGTCTGCTGTGGTAGCCTGAAGGCTCGGAACCCGGTGGAAAACGTGACGCGCAACCGCGTGCGAACCGGGCTCAACGTAGCACAACGAACGCAGTGAAAGAGCGCGCAGCGTCCTGCCAACCAGAGGAAAGCCGCCATCGCATCCAGCAGCACAGCAACGGGCAGCGTCTACGACCTGATCGTCATCGGTTCCGGCCCCGCGGGACAGCGAGCCGCCATTTATGGGGCAAAACTGGGCAAACGCGTCGCCCTGATCGAAATGCGCGAGGTGGTCGGCGGCGCCTGCATCAACACCGGCACCATCCCCAGCAAGACCATGCGCGAGGCGGTTCTGCACCTTTCGGGGTACAACTACCGCTCGATCTACGGCATGAATTACCGGGTGAAAGAGCGCATCACGATGGCCGACCTGGCCTTCCGCGTGCAGCACGTCATCAAGACCGAAATCGACGTCACCGAAGCGCAGCTTTCCCGCAACAATATCGAGATGCTTACGGGCACCGCATCGTTCGATGATGCGACCCATCTGCGTGTAACTAACTCCCGTGGATCGAGCGTTTACCAGTCGGAAAACATCATTATCGCGACCGGCACAAAGCCTGCCAGCAGCGAGACTGTGCCTATCAACGGCACCACCATTATCAACAGCGATCTGGTGCTGGAATTGAAGGCGCTGCCGAAGACCATGATCGTGGTTGGCGGCGGCGTGATCGGTGTGGAATACACCTGCATGTTCGCCGCGCTGGGCGTGCGTGTAACGCTGATTGAGCGGCGCCCTCGACTGCTGGAATTTGCCGATCAGGAGATCGTCGAAGCGCTGAGTTATCACCTGCGCGACAGCCGCGTCACCATGCGGTTGAACGAGGAAGTGGAAGCCGTCATTGAGAACGAAGACGGCACCGTAACCGCGCTGCTCGAGAGCAAGAAGAAGGTGCAGGGCGACGCGCTGCTGTACGCCGTGGGTC
This sequence comes from uncultured Novosphingobium sp., assembly GCA_964658845.1. Classification (GTDB taxonomy): domain Bacteria; phylum Acidobacteriota; class Terriglobia; order Terriglobales; family Acidobacteriaceae; genus Terriglobus. Next base: position 1,868 of record CBAAAE010000042.1, read on the forward strand.
GCCAGGGCAATGTGGATGAATTGCAGCTCCACAACATTGGCGTTGAGTCGGATGGGCGCGGGCGTATTCCGGTCGACAAGGACTACCGTACCAAGTGCCAAAACGTCTTTGCCGTGGGCGATGTGATCGGCTTTCCGTCGCTGGCGTCGGTGTCGATGGAGCAGGGCCGCATCTCAGCCGCGCGTGCGTTTGGCGACATGTCGATCCTGTCGAATCCGAGCTTCTACCCGTACGGTATCTGGACGATTCCTGAGATCAGCTTCCTTGGCAAGACGGAGGAGCAGTTAACCGAGGAAGACGTGCCATACGAAGTGGGCGTGGCCTACTATCGCGAGATCGCGCGCGGACAGATTCGCGGCGACACGACGGGGCGCCTGAAGCTCATTTTTAATCGCGAAGACCGGTCGATCCTGGGCGTGCACATCATCGGTGAAGGCGCCAGCGAACTGCTGCACATCGGCCAGGCTGTCATGGCGCTGGGCGGCACCGTGGACTACTTTGTGGACACGGTTTTCAACTATCCCACGCTGGCCGAGTGCTATAAAGTCGCCGCATTCAACGGTTTGAACCGATTGCGGCGGGGCGACTGACGATCATTCGCTGCGTTTGAAGGGCTTCGGTAGTCTAATCTCTATGGCCGGCAACCAGGATCATTCGCATGGATCGCACGGACACGTGCACGGCCCCACCAGCGGCAAGCGGCTTTGGGTTTCGCTGGCCGTGACGCTGCTCTTCTGCGGGGGTGAGGCGCTGGCGGGGATGGTGTCGCATTCGTTGGCGCTGCTGTCGGATGCGGGGCACAACCTGAGCGACGCGGTCGCCCTAGGACTGGCGGCGTATGCGGTTGCCGCCATGCAGAAGCCTGCCGCAGGCCGCCACACCTACGGCCACATCCGGGTCTCCACGCTAACGGCGCTGTTCAACTCGAGCACGCTCGTCGTAATCGCGGTCTGGATTGCGGGCGCGGCGATCGGCCGTTTCCGGCACCCTGAGCCGATTGCCGGCAACCTGATGATCGGCGTCGCGTGCCTGTCCGTGCTGATGAATACGGTCATTGCGCTTGCACTGGCGGGTGACGCGAAGCACAGTCTGAATAATCGCGCGGCGTTCATCCACATGACCGGCGACGCGCTGTCGGCGGTCGCCGTGGTGATCGCGGGCGTGGCCGTCCGCTACACGGGCTGGCTCTACGCTGATCCCGTTGTGTCCCTCCTGATTGCGGCGTTCATCTTCTGGTCAGCCATCGGCATTCTGCGCGAGGCGTCTGACGTGCTGATGGAGAAGGCGCCCAGGGGCCTGGATCCTGTGCTGCTGGCCGGCTCGATTGGCGCCGTCGATCCTGTCTGCGGCGTGCATGATGTACACGTGTGGACGGTGGGCGAGGGACGAAACCTGCTGAGCTGCCACGTGGCCCTGCCGCCGGATCATACCCTGCTGGAGACGACTGCGATCGTGGCACGCATCAGCAAGATGCTGCACGACGACTTCGGCATCGAGCACGCCACCATCCAGCCGGAAGAAGACGGCCTGTGCCGGCTGGGCCAGCGCGCGACGCTGTTCTGCACCATGGAAGCGCACTCGCATGCGGGGCATACGCACTAGCGCTGGATTGCCTACTTTGAGAAGCGCAGCAGCAGCATCTCGTGACGCCTCAGGGACACCTTGTATTTGTCGTCGACGCCGTCCAGATCCTTTGCGCCCCACACATCGCGAGCCTTCGAGCCGCTCTTCACGCCAGCCTCTTTCAGGTGCAGGTTGATGCCGCGCAGGAAGGTGAAATCTTCGCCGAAGTTGATGACGGCAACGGCATGCCCACCGTCTGCCAGTGGACGCGACCAGATCTCTACGGGACCCTCCTGGTAGATGCGTTCCGCCTGCTTGCCGAGCGGATCCTGGTCGATGGCGATGGCCTCTTTGTTCAGCAGGACCGCCGTTACTTCCGGCGTCAGCTTGGTCAGGTTGTTCCCGGCGAGCAGGGGCGCGGCCAGCATGACCCACATGCCCATGTGCGTGCGATTCTCATCCAGCGTCAGCTTGCCATTGCCCACTTCCAGCATGTCCGGGTCATTCCAGTGGCCGGGTCCGGCGTACTTCGAAAGGCCGATCTGGGTCTTTGCAATCAACGCGATGCTGGGAAAGTTCTCCTTAACGTCGTCGGTGGTGCGCCACAGGTTTCCGCCCACCTCGGCGCCCCATTGCCATACGGAGTCGAAGCCATACTGGCACAGGCTGTAGACGATGGGCCGGCCGGTCTTCTGCAGCGCCACGTGCATTTTCATGTAGGCGTCCCGCATCAACTGATCCTGCTTCAGCTTTGCCTCGGGCGTGTCGCCGGGCGCTTCCGCCATCATCTTCTTGCGGAAGCCGCAGAGGTCGTACTTCAGATAATCGATGCCCCAGGACGCGTACAGGTCGGCATCCTGCTGCTCATGGTCGATGCTGGCTTCGTAGTGCGCGCAGGTCTGGTCGCCCGGGCCGCTGTAGATGCCCAGCTTCAGGCCCTTCCTGTGCACGTAATCGGCCAGGCCCTTCATGTCCGGGAACTTTTCGTTGGTGTGCAGCACGCCGCTGGCGTCGCGCTTGCCCTCCCACGTGTCGTCGATGTTCACGTACACGTAGCCTGCATCGCGCATGCCGGACGAGACGATCAGGTCCGCCGCTGCCTTCACATCGTCCTGCGTCACCTTGCCCGCAAACCAGTTCCAGGAGTTCCAGCCCATGGGCGGCGTCGCGGCCAGCACGGACTTAGTCGAATTGCCCTGGGCGACAGCAAGGGGCGAAAGCGCGGCAAGCGCGAGGAGGCATGTGGCAAGACGGCGCATGTTGGGGACTCCTGCAGCAGGTTGTGCGTGTTCGCAAAACTATAGCGCATCCTGACGGCCGCAGGCTGGCTTCGTGCAGCGGTTAGGATGGAGTGCACGCCTGCAGGACGTGCGGCGAGGTCAGGACTTCAAAGCTTTGACAGACACAGCGCAAGACGCACAAGACTTCACCGCGCCGGGCCGGGTAAACCTGATCGGCGAACACACCGATTACACCGGTGGCCTGGTGTTGCCCATGGCGATCCCCTTCTCCACGACCGCGGAACTTTCGCCTGCGGTCAGCGGGTATCGCTTCTCCTCCGCGAGCTTTCCTGGCGTGCACGAGACCAGCCGCGACGATACGAACTCCGCGACGGGCAACTGGAGCGACTACCCGGTCGGCGTGCTGCGCGAGATCCTTGCGCTCGGGATCGAGTTGCAGCCCTTTGCCCTGCATCTACGCGGCAATGTGCCGCTTGGGGCCGGCCTTAGTTCGTCCGCGTCGATTGAGGTGGCTACGGCTGTGGCGCTGTTGCAGCATGCCGGGGCAAAGCTCGGTGAGAAGGACATCGCCCTGCTCTGCCAGCGGGCCGAGAACCGGTACGTCGGCACGCCCAGCGGCATCATGGACCAGTTCGTCGTCACCGCCGCAACCGCCGGGCACGCGCTGCTGTTGCATACTCGCGATCTGCAGTATGAGCTGCTGCCCATGAACACGGGTGGCCTGGCCGGGTGCAGTGTGGTGGTCGCAAACTCCATGGTCAAACACTCGAACGCAAGCGGGGGCTATGGTCAGCGCCGGGACGAACTGGAGATCGGACAGACCGCCATACGGAACCGCTTTCCGCAGGCTCGCGATCTGGGCGAGGCCACGCTGCAGCAACTCCAGGCGTGCAAAGACGATATGCCCGCCAAGCCCTACCTGCGATGCCGGCATGTGATCACGGAAAATGCCCGCGTGCGCGAGGCGGCGGACGCCATGCGCCGCGGCGACGCCCGCGGCTTGGGCGAAGCCATGACTCGTTCGCACATCAGCCAGCGGGACGACTTCGAGGACAGCGTGCCGGAGATCGACTTCCTGGTCGATACGGCTCTGCAGCAGCCGGGCTGTCACGGCGCGCGGCTGACGGGCGGCGGCTTTGGCGGCTGCACCGTCAACCTTGTCGAGTCAACAGATGCGACGGCATTTGGAGAGCGGATCTCGGCTGCCTTTCGAACGAAGTACGGTGCCGATCCAGAAATTTACGTCTGCACTGCGGCGGACGGCGCACTGGCGCTTTTGGCAGCGGAAACAGCAAAGATGGGAGCGGCAAAATGAACGATCTTCTGACAGGCACACCGCATCGCCGCTGGAATCCACTGCGCGGCGAATGGGTGCTGGTATCGCCGCAGCGCACGCAGCGCCCGTGGCAGGGACAGACGGAAGACACCGCAAAACCCGTCGCTCTCCAGTACGACCCGACCTGCTACCTGTGCCCTGGCAATTCGCGCGCGGGCGGCGTGCAGAACCCGCAGTACACAGGCACCTTCGCGTTCACCAATGACTACGCTGCACTGCGGCCCGACGTCGCTGCGTTCTCTACCGACGAGAGCGGCAGCGGCTTGCTGCGTGCCGAAGTCGAACGTGGCACCTGCCGTGTGCTGTGCTTCAGCCCTCGGCACGACCTGACGCTGGCGACCATGGAGGTGCCTGCGATCCGTGGCGTGGTGGACGTCTGGGCGACGCAGGAGGCGGAACTGGCGGCCATGCCGAACATCGGCTATGTGCAGATTTTTGAGAATCGCGGCGCCATGATGGGCGCCAGCAACCCGCATCCGCACTGCCAGATCTGGGCGACGGAGCACGTCTCAGACGAGCCTGCCGCCGAACTCCGCACCCAGACCGAGTACCTGCAGCAGCACGGCGAACCCATGCTGCTGGCCTACCTGCGCGACGAACTCGCAAAGGCCGAGCGCGTGGTTGCGGAGAACGAAAGCTGGGTGGCGCTGGTGCCCTTCTGGGCGGTGTGGCCGTTCGAGGTGCTGCTGCTGCCGCGCACGCAGGTCACGTCCATGGCGACGCTGAATGAGGCGCAGCGGCAGGATCTCGCAGCGATGCTGAATCGCGTGACGGCCGGCTACAACAAGGTTTTCGACACGCCATTTCCCTACTCGATGGGCTTCCATCCCGCGCCCTGCGATAGCGGACCGCACCCCGAGTGGCAGATGCACGCGCACTTCTACCCGCCGCTGCTGCGCTCTGCGACCGTGCGCAAGTTCATGGTGGGGTTTGAGCTGCTGGGTTCGCCACAGCGGGACATCACGCCCGAATCCGCGGCCGCAACGCTGCGCGCGTGCATGGGATGAACCCTGTGCGTCTTCATGAGGATGCGGCACAATAGGGAGCTATGAGCGCTTTGACACCATTCCGCCTTCAGCCCACGTTTGCAGGCCGCACCTGGGGCCGGCGCGATCTCTCGCGATGGTATTCGGCTGCCGTTCTGCCGCAGCCTGGCGCGGGCCATGATCCCATCGGCGAGGCGTGGCTGACCGGCCCATCCTCGACCGTGGCAGAAGGTCCACATGCCGGCGAAACGCTTGCTGCCCTGGCACAGAGTGAAGGGGAGGACCTGCTTGGCATCGCTCCTGACGAAGAGGGCGAGCGTGAGTTTCCGCTGCTGGTGAAGCTGCTGTTTCCCAACGAAAAGCTGTCCGTGCAGGTGCACCCGAACGACGCGGAGGCGGAGGCAATGGGCCTGGCGCGTGGCAAGACTGAATGCTGGTACGTGCTGGAAGCCGAGCCTGGCGCGACGGTGGCGTGCGGCCTGCTGCCCGGCGTCACCATCGAGCAATTGGAAGCCTCCATCGCCGACGGCAGCATGGAATCGCTGTTGCAGCACCTGCCCGTCAGCAAAGGCGATCTGGTGTTTGTGGACGCCGGAACCGTGCACGCGATCGGGCCTGGCGTCACCATTCTGGAGATTCAGCAGACGTCCGACGTGACCTACCGGCTGTTCGACTACGGCCGCCCCCGCGAGCTGCACCTGGAGAAGGGCCTCGCCGTCAGCAAGCAGCAGACCCGCGCCGGCAAAATCGCGCCCATCACCATCGCGCATGGGACGCGGCTGGTGCAGGAGCAGTACTTTACCGTCGACAGCTTCCCACTGCGCGCGGGCGAGACGCTGACCCTGGAAGATGCCGTCGGCAAACCGTACTGCTTTATCGCGCTCGGAGGCGACGCTAAAGTCGTTTCGGTGGGCGGCATCGCACTACTACCCTCGAGCAACGCAGTCGTGGTGCCTGCGTCTGAAGGAGCGGTCACCGTCGTGGCAGGGAGTGATGTGGAGATCGTTCGGGCCATGCCGTCAGACCTTCGGTCGTAGACGCTACCTAGTACTCCGCCCCGCCCTGCTGCAGGTTCTCAAACCGCGTGTAGTCCGCCAGGTACGCCAGCTTGATCGACCCCGTCGGACCGTTGCGCTGCTTCGCGATGATGATCTCTGCCTGCCCCTTGATGTCCTCGTTTTCGCGGTCGTAGTACTCCTCGCGGTGGATGAAGCAGACCACATCGGCATCCTGCTCGATCGACCCGGACTCGCGCAGATCGCTCAAGAGCGGCTTCTTGTCACCCTGCCGCTGCTCGCTGCCACGCGACAGTTGCGACAGCGCCACCACGGGCACAGCCATTTCCTTTGCCAGCGCCTTCAGTCCGCGCGAGATGGACGACACTTCCTGGTTCCGGTTCTCCGGCCGCCGCCCGCCCGGTCCCTGCGAGGCCATGGTCATCAACTGCAGGTAGTCGATCATGATCAGGTCCAGCGCGCCCTCCTGCTGCCTCAACCGGCGAACCTTCGCACGCATTTCGGTCAGGGTGATGCCCGGCGTGTCGTCGATGAACAGCTTCGAGCCCATCAGCCGGTCCAGCGCGCTGATCAGCTTCTGCTTGTCCTCGCGCGGCAGAAAGCCCGTCTGGATCTTCCGTGAATTCACCAGCGCCTCACTCGCCAGCAGCCGCCGAAGTAGCGATTCCTTCGACATTTCGAGCGAAAACACCGCCACCACCTTGCCATCGCGCACGGCGGCATTCTGCGCAATGTTGATTGCCCAGGCGGTCTTCCCCATGGATGGGCGAGCGGCGATGATCATCAGGTCGCTCTTCTGCAGGCCGCTGGTCATGCGGTCGAACTCGGTGTAGTGCGTCTCCAGGCCGGTGATCTCGCGGCCCTGCTCGTAGAGCTGGTCGATCGATCCGAAGCTCTCGCCGACGATCTGCCCGATGTCGGAGAAGCCGCGCTTGATCGCCGATTCGCTGATCTCAAGCAGCCGCGTTTCCACCGATCCAAGCACATCCAGCGAGTTCTCACTCTGGTCGGCAGCGCGGTTCAGTCCAAGCTCGCAGACCTGCATGAGCTGCCGCATGATGCTCTTGTCCTTGACGATCTGGACGTAATTTTCAATCGCAAGATGCCGCGGCAGATTCTCGTAGAGCGACGAGAGATAGCTCCGCTGGCCGATGGCATCCAGCTCCTTGCGGCGCTCGAGCACTGCCGACAGGGTCGTCAGATCGATGGCATGGCCGAGCTCCGAAAGCTCAAGCATGGCGCTGTAAATCCGCCGGTGCGAATCGAGTGAAAAATCTTCGGTCTGCAGCTTCGCGGTTGCGTCGACCACTGCCACGGGATCGGACATCATTGCGCCAAGGATCACGCGTTCTGTGTGCACCGACGCGGGCAGCCCATCACGTTCGACGATCTGGAGAAATGTTGCCATGACTTCAGGTTACGCCGCAGCCTGAAACACTCCTCCTTCACCTTGTGGAAGCGGTGCATAATGAGGTCGTGAATGCCGAACACTATTTGAAGCAGTATTTACCAGACTTCGATACCCCAGCGAAACGAGTGGAGCTACAAGTCCATTCAAGGGAACACTTGATGGAGATGCTGCTTACGGCCTATAAAAACACGCGCGCAGTTGCGATGATGCGCGATCTTCTTCTCGATAAACTGAGACGCGTAAGAGGGATAACAGAAGAGCCGTGGGAGCTTGCAAGCGACCGGCCACCCTCAAACTTCCCGCAGGAGTAGCCACCATGTCACTGAAAGACGCCCTCCCCGTTCCGGCTGCAGCAACGCGCGACCCGCGCTCCGTCGAGATCCTTCGCGTCTGGATTGCCAATGGCGAACAGCACGTGGCGCTTGCCTTCGGCATGTGGGAGGAGCCATCCGCGTGGGGTCTGCTGCTGGCAGACCTCGCCCGCCACATCGCGGAGGCGCACGCCCAACAGGACAGCAAGATAGACTCTGATGACTTTCTGGAGCAGGTACGCAGCGGCATGGAAGCCGAGCTGGACGGCCCCTCTGACGACGACCTCAGCGGCTCCGTTCAGTA
>CBAAAE010000042.1:10135-19197 GCA_964658845.1 uncultured Novosphingobium sp.
AGGAAAGACCATGCCCGCACCCGGATCGCTCATCGGCTTTGTTCCCATCACCGACGGCGAACGCGCTCGCACCTTCTACGCGGACCTGCTCGGTCTGGAGTTCGTGCAGGACGACGGCTTTGCCATCGTCTTCCGCTCGGGCAACAACATGGTGCGGCTGGTGCGCATGCCCGCCGTGACGCCGGCACAGTTCACCATCCTGGGATGGGAGGCGGCGGCGGCCATCGAGGACGAAGTGAGACGTCTGGCAGCCGCCGGCGTCAGCTTTCTTCGCTTCTCGTTTTTCCAGCAGGACGACCTCGGCATCTGGACCGCACCCAACGGCAACAAGGTCGCTTGGTTCAACGACCCGGACGGCAACGTGCTTTCGCTCTCGCAACACTGAGGCCCACCAAACCTTGCGTGGTACAACCGAGATATCCCTGCTGGATCCTCGGAGCTCTCACCATGCGTCTGACACCGCTTGCGCTCGCCCTGCTGCTGACCGCACCCACACTGCATGCGCAGGCGGCATCCGCTGTCAACGCCGATCCGCCCATCGCCATGCCCGCGAACCTGCCCGTGCTGACCCCGGCGGAGCAGGCACGAATGGACCGCGATCTGCTCGAAAGCGACATCGCGCACCTGGGGGCGCTCTACGCAAAGCACACCTACACGGTGGAGCAGGTCACCCGCTGGTACATGGGCCGCATCGCGCGGTACAACGGCATCTATCGCGCGGTGCAAACGGTGAATACGGATGAGGCGCTGGCCACGGCCAGGAGCGAAGACGCGGCTGCGAGGTCTGGCGCGCATGGCCCGTTGTGGGGCGTGCCCGTGGTCATCAAGGCGAATACGGCCGTAAAAGGCCTGCCCGATACTGATGGCTGGCAGGGTTTTGCGCTGCCCGGCCACGCCTTTGTGGCGGACAAGGATGCGACCGTCGTGGCACGCCTGCGCGGAGCGGGAGCGATCATCCTGGGCATCACCAACATGCCCGACTTCGCCGCGAGCGACACCAACCGGTCCACCGCGTTTGGCCGCACCGGCAACGCCTATGACGTGCGCTTTTCCCCGGGCGGTTCGAGCGGCGGCACCGTCACGGCCGTGACCAGCAACATGGCCATGCTGGGCACCGGAACCGATACCGCCAACAGCATCCGCATGCCCGCCGGCACCAGCGCCGTGGTGGGCGTGCTGCCGACGCGAGGGCTGACCAGCATAGCCGGCATCGCTCCGCTGGACTGGCTGCTCGACAACACCGGCCCGATCGCGCGCAACGTGACCGACGCAGCCATCGCCCTGGGAGCCATGACGGGCCAGCACGAAGGGACGACGAACGATCCGCTCGACTTTCGCACAGCAGATGCGGCTGCCAAGGCGCAGCAGGGACCCTACACGCAGTACCTGAAGAAAGATGCGCTGAAGGGCAAGCGCTTCGGCGTGCCCGCCTTCATTCTGAGCGGCGACACCGGCTTCGGCGTCAGCCAGGCGGCGCGGCCCACCAACAGCATGCGGCCCGAGACGCGTGCCATGCTGATGAAGGCCCTCGACCAGCTTCGAGCGGCGGGTGCCGAGATCGTGATCGACGACACCCTGCTGCCCGCCAGCTTCGCGCAGACAATCCGCAAGATCAACACAGCCGCGTACCGGCTGGACGGCACCAACCAGTGGCTCGCGTCCTTTGGTCCGGCGGAGTACCGCTCCGCCGATGCTTACGCGAAAGCTGTCGGCACGCCGCTGCCTGCAACGCTGACCGGTGTGCCCAACCCGAACGCTCCCGTGAACCCGAACCAGCCGCCACGTCCGCCTACACCGCAGGCCGTTCTGAAGACCGACAGCAATGCGGAGGCAGCCTACTTTGCACCGCAGCGAGCCGCGCTGGCCGAGTACACCGCCGCTCTGGACCGCCTGCACCTGGACGGCCTGGTCTATCCGAGCGCCCAGATGCCGCCACCTGACGAGACCATGCCGCAGAACGGCCAGCTCTCCAGCGGCCCGCACAGTAACACGGGGTGGGTGAATCGCATCGGCGTACCCGCCGTCGTGGTGCCCGCGGGCTTCTACGACAGCGGCCTGCCCTTCGGCCTTGAACTCAGCGCGCGGCCGTGGCGCGACGGCGATCTGCTGGGCTGGGCCTTCGCCTACGAGCAGGCAACAAGGCTACGCAAACCGCCGGTACTAGTGGAAAGCGGTCTGTTACCGAACGCGAGGTAACGGCGTGCCGGGTACAAAGCGTGCTCATTACGATTGCGCGCCGGGTACCAGGGCGTGCTCAGCCATCTCCCGCGTATGCACTTCCACCAGCACATTGATCAGCGTCATGGCCGCGGGCGTAACGCCTGGAATGCGACTGGCCTGCCCGATGGTATGCGGCCGCACGCGGTCCAGCGTCTCCTGCAGTTCGCTTGATAGACCGCTGATGCCGCGATAGCGAAACGTCTTCGGGATGACCCGTCCCTCTGCCCTGCGCAGCTTTGCGATGGAGCGCCGCTGCTGATCCAGGTAACCCGCGTACTTGAGCTCCGTCTCCACCGCGCGCAGTTCGTTGCGCACGCGCGAACCCATCGGCTCCGCGGCATATTCCGCAAGCTGCGGCAGCGCGAGCAGCCGCTCCCGCAGAGCGGGAATGAGCATGTCGAGCCGGATCTCAGGACGTTTCAACAGGTGTGACAGTGCCATCCCCTTCAGCGACTCCGGCTGTTCCTGCAACTCGTCCTCTCGCAAACCGGCGTAGGTGATGCGGTGTTCCTCCGCAGCATCCGCCGCGTATTTCGACACTTCGACAAGCATTGGATTGTCGACTCGAGTGGTCTCAAGCAGGATGGTCATGGCGGCCATGCGGGCCTGCCGCGCCTCGTAGTCAGCCCAGGCTTCATCGTCGATCAGACCGAGGCGGCGACCGTGCGGTGTCAGGCGACGATCGGCATTATCGATGCGCAAGTGCAGCCTGAACTCCGCGCGCGACGTGAACATGCGATACGGCTCATTGGTGCCCTTCGAGATCAGGTCGTCGATCAGGATGCCCGTATAACCCTCGGTGCGATCCAGCGTAAAGGGCGGCTGCCCCTTGACCGCGAGCGCAGCGTTGATGCCGGCCATCAGGCCCTGGCACGCGGCCTCTTCATATCCGCTGGTGCCGTTGATCTGCCCGGCCAGGTACAGCCCCTCGATCGACTTCACGCGAAGGGAACGATCAAGCTCCGTGGGATCGATCGCGTCGTATTCGATGGCGTAACCCGGCCGCAGCATGACCGCCTTGTCCAGTCCCGGGATTGAGTGCACCATGGCAAGCTGCACCTCTGCAGGCAGGCTTGTGCTCATGCCGTTGATGTAGATCTCGTGCGTATCCAACCCCTCCGGCTCCAGAAAAAACTGGTGCTGCAGCTTGTCAGGGAAGCGCACGATCTTGTCTTCGATGGACGGGCAGTAGCGCGGCCCGATGGCCTCGATCTGGCCAGAGTACATGGGCGAACGGTGTACGTTCGCGCGGATCAGGTCCATCGTCTCCGGTGTGGTGGTGGCTATGTGGCAGCAGATCTGAGGCAGTTGCGGCACACATTTCGACCGGAATGAGAATGACGTTGGGTCTGTGTCGCCCGGCTGCTCGGTAAAGCGCGACCAGTCGATAGTGCGGCCGTCCAGTCGCGGCGGCGTGCCGGTCTTCAGGCGGCATTCGCGCAGGCCCAGCCGCTTCAGCGACTCGCCCAGCATGACGCTGGCCGGCTCATTCGGTGTGCGTCCGGCGGAGGTCTGCTGCTCGCCGCAATGGATCAGGCCGTTGAGGAACGTGCCCGTCGTAATAACGATGGCCTTCGCCAGCATGCCGCTGCCGTCGCGCAATCTCAGGCCGATGCAGCGTCGTGTGTGGCCTTCATCCCAACCATCCGCTTTGCGAATGAAGGGGGCGTCCGGTTCTTCATCCGACTCAAGGATCACATCCACCACTTCGGCCTGCTTCAGAGTCAGATTGGGCACACCCTGCAGCAGTTCGCGCATCTTTACGCGATAGAGAGCCTTGTCGCATTGCGCACGCGGCGACCACACGGCCGGTCCACGCGAGGTGTTCAGCAGGCGGAACTGGATGCCGCAGGCGTCGGCCATCTCGCCCATCACGCCGCCCAGCGCATCCACCTCGCGCACCAGGTGGCCTTTGGCGATACCGCCAATTGCAGGATTGCAGCTCATCTGCGCGACGAGTTCGACGTTCAGCGTCAGCAGAGCGGTCCGCAGGCCCATGCGAGCAGCAGCCACAGCGGCCTCGCAGCCGGCATGCCCCGCACCCACCACCAGCACGTCGAACGTCTCCGCACCTTTGGAAGAAAGATTCACAGCCCCTATCTTATCGGCGCGCTTTCCGTTGAGGAAGGCGCAGGAGCGACCACGCCGGCAGAGACGCCATGCTCCACCGTGGGGTCGCGCGCGATCGGGTCCGCTACAGGCATGGATGTGCCTGCCGAACGGATAAAGGCGCGCGCCACGCCGCAGGAAATGGACATCTGGTGGGTGCCGGCGGTCATGCCCTCCGGTCTTGAAAACTCCACGATGTACCGCCCACGAAGCAGTTCCACGAAGCGGGTGAGGGTGCCCGGCAGGTCTTTCCGAGTCGCCTCCAGGATCATGCCGCCGCTGCCTTCGCTGACCAGACCGAGAGGGCTCGCGTCCGTCGTCCACGCCTCCCCATGCGCCACTTTGTAACGTTCGGCCAGGGAGAAGATCGCGGTTCCGTTGTACGTGGCGGTGTGGCGTAAGGCATTCACGGTGGCATTGCTGCCGGTGTCCAGGCCATCCGAGATTGCCAGCAGAACGCGCCGCCCGGGTTCGTCCCGAAGCGCCTGCGTGACGTAGCTCGCGGCATCCCAAAGGCCCACAGGGGCAGCACACCGCTCGACCCCACGCGCGTGTGCGTCGTATGCGGGGTATGACAGCGCCAGCCGGACGCTCTCTCGCACCCTTGCACTGTCCGCCGGTCCCAGGCCGCCGAACCGGCGCAGTTTGCAGCCGTCCATGCCATACATCACGACGCGATCCTGCTCATGCAGATGGTCGCGCACCATCGCGGGCAGGCTCTCTTCCAGGGCAGGCAGCAGCGCATTCCTGCCTGATCCGTCGATCAGCACGGCGAGCGTGATGGGATCATCGCCTTCCAGCCTGACCAGACGGGGACGAAACGCTGGCGTATCGCCTAGTCGCACCGAGAAATTACGCTCGGCGATGGGCGGCAAAGGCTGGCGCTGCGAACTCAGAATCAACACCGGAATCTGCAGCAGGTTGGTGTAGACGTGGATGGTGCTGGGGTCTGAAGGCGTCGCCTGCGCGGACGCCAAACCGCAGGCCGCGCCCAGCACCGCCGCAGCAACGGCAAGCCGCAGGCACATTGCCGCGCAGATGGTTCTCCACGTCGTCATCGCTTGTGCCTGCACCCTATCAGGTCAGGCGATCGTCGGACAACCGGTCAGGACTCTACTCGAAGCGGGGCAGGTGTTGCATCTCGCTGAGCGGCACGGGTTCGGTTGGGCAGCCGGCTCGAACCCAGCCACGCAGGCCGCCCTGGATCACCTGTACCGCCTGCCCACGCTGCCCCATGACGTGTGCAATGCGGATACTGGTCGCGTCGCGCAGGCAGGAGCAGTAGACGTAAATGTCGCACTCGGGCGCGAGCGTCTCGCGCAGGGCGTCCAGCTCGACGCCCAGCCGGTTCGGCTCCACGCGGATGGAGTTTTTGATCCGCTGCATACCGGGGTCGTAGTAGCCGTGCGAACGCACGTCTGCGATCACGATCGGGCGCGACGGATCCGGGTTCTCCAGCCGCTCCCTTACTTCGCCGATCGAGACGCGCCTGACATCCTTGTAGCGGCGGTCGCGCATCTGCACGCACGCCCACATCACGGCATAACCCGCCAGCGCTACCAGCACCACGCCCAGGGCGACGTGACCCACCACCGCCATCGCAGACGTCAGCGCCTTGATGTAGCTGCTCAGAAAGAAACCCGCGAACGTCCACGTCAAAACGTGGAGGACCGCACCCGCAAAGTCGAGCCGCCAGAACGTGAACGGTCGCATATTCAGGCTGCCGGCCAGCGGCGGCGCCATGCTGTTCAGACCAGGAATAAACCGGGCGACCAGCAACACACGCGGTCCGCGCTGGTAGAAAAAGTCTGCAGACCGGAAGATGCAGACCTCCGGATCGATCGTCAGCCGGCACAGCCGCGAGAGCAGCCACCAACCCGTGAACCTGCCACCGGCGTACAACAGAGACGCACCCAGATTTTCTGCCACGATGGCCAGGGGAATCAGCCAGTACAGATGGAGCGATCCGCCATGAGCCGCAGCGCCGCCCAGGATCAGGGCAATCGCCACCGGCAGCGGCAGACCAAGGGCCGAAATGAAAAGGAGTGCCGTCACGGACACGTATCCGTGCGCGGCCACCCACGTTGCGAGACTCATACTGCTTCCCAACTCGTCGTGTTATCTGTTGTGATGCACAAATCGCCGTCGTGTTCCGAATTGGGACACGATCAAGGCATCCAGCAACGATGCCGATTGCCCAGCATCATAGACGTCTACAGGAACCCCGTTTGCATGAGGTAGTGGCGTGAGTACGAATCCAGCCGACGGCACGCACCAGGATGGCGCAGAGCCCGTCTACGGCCCCGCCTATGCAGCATCGAATGCTGGCGCGCGTCCGGCAGAGCCGGCGCCGCAACCGGTGCCAACCCAGGCGCCACGCACGCCGGATCCGCTCCCCTTTGACGGACCCTCGCCGCCCTACACCGCTCCTTACCCGCCCTACCCCTCCGACGTGCCGTACACCACGGGCATCCCGACCAACGTGGCCGCGGGCCTGGCCTACCTGGTGGCGCCGGCCGTGCTGTTCCTGCTGCTGCCGGCGTACCGTTCGAAGGCGCTGATCCGCTTCCACAGCTGGCAGGCCATCTTCTACTTTCTGGTTTCCGTTGCCGCGCGCGAGATCGAAATGTTGCTCGTCTCGATGCTGCCTTCACCGGTTGCGTTTACGATCGGCGGCCTGCTGCTGCTGTTGCTTTTCGCCGGTTGGCTAATCGCTGTTCTCAAGGCGCTGCAAGGCATCAAGTGGTCCTTGCCGATCATCGGCAACTACGCCGAGCAGACCGCGAACAATCCAAGCACACATTGAGCTTCCGGCGGTATAACGACCGCCAGCATGCTCTTCGGAGAACAGAGGCCTTCCAAGCCTCTGAAGCTACCACGCTATTGGGAGAAAGCAGAGGCCTTCAGGCGTCGGAATGAGGACCCCCCAGGAAGGGCTCTAGCCCCGGAGTGGAACTTCTCCAGCAAAAGAGCTCTCCATCAGCGATTCCATTCAGCAGGCCGAAGCCCACTTTCTCCCATGAGGCGACTTCACGCGCTGCGGCTCACCAGTCCAGCCGAAAGCCGGCCTGCAGCCGGCGCTCGCGCGTGGGGCTGTCCGCAGAACTGGTGGGAACACCGAAGGCGCGGCTGGTCAGACCTTCCGAAGCGATGGTGGCGGCGTCCTGGAAGGTAAGGGGAACAATGCCGTTCACGGCCGTGCCTGCCAGGAACGCGCGCTGTTCCACGGCGGTGACGTTCACGTGATTCAGCAGGTTGAAGGCCTCGGCGCTCAGACGCAGGTGCAGGCGCTCACGTGCGGAGAACGTTCGCGTGATCCGCAGGTCCACATTCTGCGTCCATGGCAGACGCAGGGTGTTCCGGCCCAGGGACGGCAGGTACGTTGCGCCGCCAGAGCCGTTCAGGCTTTCGCGCCCGCCCGCGAGCGTGGACCCGCCGTCGATGCGATAGCTGAACGGCCTGCCGCTGGTCACCAGCACCACGGGAGACGCGCTCCAGCCGTTGGCGACGGCTCGTAGCCCACGATCCCCTCCCCGTATCTGCGGCTGCCAGACCGCCGATCCGACGACGCGATGTCTGCGGTCGAAGTTCGAGGGCGCGCGATCATAGAGCGAGTTGAAAGGGTCAAGCTGCGCATCCTCATTCGGCACCGCGCCGGTCGTGCGTACGTTGTCGAGCGCCTTGCTGTAGGTCCAGGCGAGATGCCCGGACAAGCCGTGCCACGTGCTCTGCTGCAGTTGCACCGCGAGCGCGTTGTAGGTGCCGTTGCCATTCGAAAGGATCTCCGTGACCGGCCCGTAAGCCGCAGAACGGCGTGCCGTGTAGAGCGGTACGTTGAAGACCTGCCCGCCACCCGCGCCCGGTTCCCCGCCGTTGCGAACGATGTTGAAGGCAATCTGTGAGGTCGCCGGCGCGATGTTGAGGTCTGTGGTGTTGGCAAGCTGCCGGTTCAGGCCGAAGACGTAGCTCGCGCTCAGGCTGGCGGTGCGTGTGACCTGGCGCGTCAGGGAGAACTCCCCGGTCTGCACCATTGGCATCTGAAAGCCGCGCGCAAAAGCCGTTGCTGCGCCGTCTGCAGCCAGCGGACCGAAGGGCGAGCAGGCAAAGGTCGCGGGATACCCGAAGTTGGTGCCGGCGGAGGCGCAGCTCGGGTCAAGCACGGTGCGCGGCGTCAGGCGCAGACGGGTCTGGCTGGCGGGCTGGGACGTGTTTTCAAGGGCGGCTTGCAAGGTTCGCCCGGGAACCCCGCCGAAGTGGATGCCGTAGCCCAAACGCACCACAGTACGCTGGCCGGGAGCGTACGAGATGCCAAGATGCGGCGCGAGATTGTTCGTGTCCGCTGGTATGTTCGCAGTGGCCGCGGAGCCCTTTGCAACCGCGGTAAGCACGGCATCCAGAGCCGCATTTGGGTGCTGCGGCGGTGGCAGCCGGTTGTACTCATACCGGGCGCCGGCGGAGATGCGCAGGTGCGGCGTCGGACGCCAGGCATCCTCGGCAAAGGCGCTCAGCTCGGCTGTGTGGAAGCGAGTCTCGGGCACGGCTCCGAAGCTCTGGCTAAAGCTGCGGAAGCAGAACAGGTGCACCGCCGCGTAGATCGACGGGCATCCCCCATTCGGGTAGCTGGTGGCCGAGTAGGTGAAGTCGGTGATGAAGTCGGTCAAGCCTCCCGCGCGGCCGTTCGTGGTGCCGCTGGTGTAGTCGTAGGCGCCGCTTGAGGCGTCGCGGCTGCCGAT
>CBAAAE010000043.1:0-18967 GCA_964658845.1 uncultured Novosphingobium sp.
TGTATGACGCGTACCAGTAGCCATCCGCGGGGTTATACGCCATATCCGACCAGCTCGCCAGGTGCGGAGGGAAATTCAAGCCGTTGGTGGTCAGCGTACCGACGTCGGTGAAGTGGACCCCATCCTGCGAAACCGCCTGCGTATGGTGATTGAGCCCTAGCGGTGGACTGTCATCTTCATAGAAGACCCAGATCGCCTGCTTGCCATCCGAGTTGAAAGGTACCGGCTGCGCCGGACCGTTGTATGGAGAGTCACTCCGGATGACGGGCGACGGGTACTTCTTCCAGTGGATGCCGTCGTTGGAAAAGGCGGCGCCGATACTGTTATTGGTGTTCTGCTCTGTGGCCGTGCCGACGTAATACATGGCATAGGTAAAGGTTGTGCCATCGCCCAGCGGGTTGGTGAACGTGCCTTGCACGACCTGCGGGTTGCAGGTGTATCCGGAGTCCCACGCTCGCGGCGTCTCGGCCAGCACGACCTGGGGACCCAGGTGCAGGCCGGTGGTGAGATTGATCGTTTCATGCAGGATCGCGTCGGTGTTCTGCGATGGGTTGTCTGGATTCTGAGCCTGTCCACACCACCAGAACTCTTGTACCTGACCTGTCTGGATGACAGAAGCCGAATAATCATAGCGGCCCGCCCGCCCGACCACCGCGCCGGCGGGTGTTGGCTCCTGTCCTGACCCGCATCCGCTCAGCCATACCATCGCACAGAGCACGGAGGCAAGCGCTGCCCGCAACACAGATCGTGCATAGCTGATACAGGGAACTTCCTCGTGCGCAGAGGTCGCATCGTCAGGCATGCCGTGAACGGCACAGGCAGATGCATTGCTGCCATGAGGCTTCTGAAGATGGGGCATGCAGCGATTGTAATGGCCGCCCGCCGGTAATCTCTGAAGTCAGGCTTTGCCGCGATGTGCGAAGCATGACGATTCCATCCGGGAAGGACTCATGTGTTGCGAGGAGCAGCGGTCAGCGCCAGTTGCCAGCTGCTCGTTGCTATTTGCTAGTTGCTAGTTGCGTGAGATCTCTCAAGCGGTTCACCACACGTACCTTCCCAGCCAGCTGCGGCCGGATAGACTTGAGACATCGGGCTTGGAAGCTGCAGACTCGCAGCTGAGGCACAAGCACACAGCGCCAAGCACATTGACTTATGCCACCCAATGATGTGGACTATTTTGAGGATCGGAGTAGCCCATGCTCAACCGTCACGACTATGCCGCGCTGATTCAAGCGCGGCTTCAGGAAGAAGCTCCCCGGCTCCACGAAGAGTTCAAATCTCACACGGTACAGAGCTGTTACATCGACAATCTCCTGCCCGAAGATCTTGCCTTGGAGATTGTCGCGGCGTTTCCCGACAAGAGCACGATGACTCTGAAAAAGAGCCTGCGGGAGAACAAGTATGTCGCCGCGCAAATGAACCAGTACTCGCCCATTCTGGAGGAGATCGTTTATGCCTTCCAGGACCTCGGCGTACTGAAGACGGTCGAAAAGATTACAGGCATTCGCGACATGGTGCCCGACGATCGGCTGTACGCCGGTGGCATCAGCCTGATGGCGAAGGATAACTTCCTCAATCCGCATTTGGATAACTCACACGACATCGACCGCGAGCGCTACCGGGTTCTGAACTTGCTCTACTACGTAACACCGAACTGGAGCCATGAACAAGGTGGAAACCTGGAGTTGTGGGACGATGGCCCCAAGGGAGAACCTCGCGAAGTGACGAGTCACTTCAATCGGCTGGCACTCATGGCGACCCATCAGAAGACCTGGCACTCGGTCAGTAAGGTAAACGTGGATCGTTCGCGCTGCTGCGTTTCTAACTATTACTTCTCGGCCCATCCGCTCGAAGATCATGAGTACTTCCATGTCACCTCGTTTCGCGGTCGCCCCGAGCAACCGGTGCGCGACCTGGTGCTGCAGGGCGACATCGCGTTGCGCCAGGGACTCCGCAAAGTCTTCAAGAAGGGTGTTGTAGAGAACAAGCACGTGTACAACAAAGAAAACGCTGAAAGACCCTGACAGCACCGGAAATGAGCAAGCTGCGTGAGCAAGCCGCCTCCCCCAGGTTTCCGGAGGCGGCTTTATTCTGGGCTACCGTTTTGTACTCGACCGCGGTGGCTGAAGGCGCGCATCAGGTGATCCAGAAACAGTTGTGCACGGCTGAATACTCTTTCCCAAAGGGTCATGCGACGGCTCACGTTAGCCCCATGGCGACGGTATAGCAGAAGCGGCGTGGAAAGGAAAACCATACCTCCACGCATGCGATCGTTGAGTGTGCCTATCCAGGCGTCGTGCAGGTAGGTTCGATCGGGAGGAAATGGTAGCAGTGTTGCCAGCAGGTCGGAGCGCATTGCCAACGCGGAGCCCTGGTAATCGTTCTTGAGCACGTTCCGCAGGAAGCCGCGCTGGAATCGACCATCCTTGTCATATCGCTTGTTGCGGAACGGGACGCCTTCCGAGTCGATCAGCGAAACAGCACTCATGACAATCTGAACGTCGGGACCCTGTGCGAAGGCCTCGCGAAAGAGTTCTACCTTATCGGGCGCCCAGATATCATCATGGTCCGAGAGGAAGAGCAGGTCTCCAGTGGCAGTGCGGAGGGCCTGCTCGAAGGTACGGGTGACACCCATGTTCACTGCGTGTTCGATCAGTCGAATGCGGGGATCGGCAAAGGCCCGGATGCGGTCGCGGGTGTCGTCGGTGGAGTTGTCGTCAATGATGACCACCTCATCCCCGTCGCTCAACTGATGGAGGATGGACCGCAGTTGCAGTTCGATGTAATGGCCCGAGTTATAGGAGGCCATACAAACCGAGACTTTGGGCTGACGCGCAGGAAGCGCCGTGGCGGCCAGGCGGTCACCAAACTGCTGCCGGACTGATTGCTGAAACAACTCACGCCGATGACGCGCCGAACGGAACAGCCGAAGCAGAAGAAAGCGTAACGTCAGCGAAGACAATGCTCTGTCGTCGCCACGACGGATCTGCCGGAGCAGCCGCATGGCAAGACGTCCTGTACGCTCCCAACCTGCGGACAGGGGCATCTCGGCATCCCAGAAAGCCGATTCGGCCAGCAGCATGTCGCGGTAACGTTGTGGCGAGACACGGCTCTGCAGATCCTTCAAAGACAATTCGTGCTGCACCTGCACGTCGCCGGCCACAAGCGTCAGCTTCCCGAGCCGATGCAGGCGATTGAATATCGCGGTGTCGCTGCAATCGAGCCAGAACATGGGATCGTATCCTCCGGCCTGCATCAGCGCATCGACACGGATCATCGAGGCAGAGTTGATGCCGAAGACCGGCTGGCTCGGTATGCCTGCGTAACCTCTTGGAAACCAGGTGGGAAGCCCATGCCGTCGATAGAAGAGCGGTGAGAGTGGGGTATCGCCGCCGAACACCTGCGGCAGGATCACAGCAACGCTCGGATCATGTTGGTATCGCCGTGCGTAACCGGCCATCAGCGCTAAAAAATCGGGCGGTAGCTCGGTATCCTGATCCAGGGTCAATAGCCACCCCGCACGGCAGCGCTGCGACCGCAGTATGCCCTGGTTATACGCATTGGCCAGGCCCAGATTTTCCGGACACGCCAGATACTCCACACCCTCCGGCAACGCGGCGTCCGAGGCAGAACTTACGGGAGAGTTATCGACCAGAAGAATGCTCACATCCAGGCCCGGATCGGTTGATTGGGAAGCAGACGTTCGCAGGGATTGCAAGCTGATGCACTGCTCAGCCGCGATCTTATACAACACGATGACGGCGACGATCGAGACGCGTTCGACTGCCGGGTCCAGAGCAGGAGGGGACGAGATTGCTAGAGGAGCATGCACCACATCCATTGTCACCCATCGTTTTGCATTGGATTACATCGGTCCGGTTGTAGGTCGGGACGATCACTCCCAGGGGAAACGATGCCTGGCTGTCTGCAAGCTGAGCCATCGTTTCCGCCACTTCCGATCGAACCTATCCCGGTTTCGTCAGAGTACTTAAAGAAATGGCACACACAAACTCTCGAAATCTTCAAGGGATTTGGCGGAATGGCACTCTCCGGCGCTTGCCCGCAGAGCAACAGACCTTCAATCCAATGGCATCCCTCTCTTATGCACCGATCGAAGTTTTATTCTGCTGCTGCAAGTGTCTTCTGTCTGGCGTCTCTCCACGCCGCTGCGGGGCAAACCATGCCCATGCCGAATCGCGACAACCATACCGTCAATGTGGTGCTGCCCGCGCCGCTGCCTGCGACGCCCGAGAACATTGCCAGGCTGAAGCTGCCAGCCGGCTTTCACATCGCCAAGTTCGCGGAAGGGCTTCAGAGTCCGCGCGTGATCGTCATCTCCGATGCGGGCAATTTGTATGTCAGCAGTCGCGATGCCGGCACCATCACCATGGTCGCGCCAGACGGTAAGCAGACAAAGGTGCTGGAGCTTGAAAATGTGCATGGCATGGTCATTCACGACGGCACCATGTACTACGTCACGATCAAGCAGGTTTACTCGGCACCGATCAATCCTGATGGCACACTCGGCACCTCGAAGGTGCTGATCACCGACCTGCCGGACGCAGGCCAGCACGTCGACCGAACCCTCGCCGTGGGCCCTGACGGCAAGCTGTATGAGAGCGTGGGCAGCACCTGCAATACCTGCGAGGAACGCAATCACGTCAACAGCACCATGCAGCGTTCCAACCTGGACGGCAGTGGTCGCGAGACGTTTGCGACAGGTCTGCGCAATACCATCGGCTTCAACTTCAAGCCGGGAACCAGCGAATTGTATGGATGGGACGACGGTGTGGACTGGCTTGGCGACAAGGAGCAGCGCGAAGAAGTGAACCTCATCGAGCAGGGGAAAGAATACGGCTGGCCTTACATCCTGGGGGCCGGTCTGAAGAACCTGTACCTGACACCACCGCACGGCGTCACGCTGGACCAGTGGGCTGCCAAAACGACGCTGCCCGTGCTGACGTGGAATGCGCATGCATCGGGCATGCAGTTGATATTTCTGAGCGGTAAGGGGCTGCCGGCGGACTACAACGGAGATGCGCTCGCCAGCATGCACGGCTCGTGGGGAGCGAACCCGCCGAGCGGCTATGAGGTGGTTCGTATCCACTTCGAAGGCGGTAAGGCAAAGAACATTCAGCCCTTCGTGGAAGGCTTCCTGATGCCCGCAAAGGGCGGCAGCGGATGGGCTCGTTTCGCGCGTCCCTTCGGCCTGGCGCAGATGAAAGACGGCAGCATCATCCTGGGCGACGAACAGAACGGCATCCTCTACCGCATCACTTACTCGAACTGACCCTTAGCTATCCGCATCACCATGCTGCGCGCCATCACGGTGCGCAGCATTTCTTTTGACGCACAGGGTCGAATGGCAAAAGTTCTCTTGCTCCCTGAGTGACCGTGAGGCATACTTTCGCGTAGCTTTTCACGCCTTATGCCCCGCTTTCAGACGACGTCCTGTCTGACCTGAAAGAACAAAACTGCCTGCCTGTCTGTGCGGAGAAGACGATGTTCTTAATTTCGACGAAGACCGACCGGCGCAGCAGCACCGGCTACCGGACCGCGATGGTCACCCTCTGCCTGGTAGCCATCCTTTGCGGCAACGCACTTGCCTTTGCGCAGGCATACACCTCCATCGTCGTCTTTGGCGATTCACTGTCCGATGTCGGCAACGATGCCGCTCTGAGCCGGGCAAAATACACCTTCAGCGCACAGGTTCCGGGCCCCGCGACCGGCTACACCGACGGCCGCTTTACCGACGGCACCGATACCCTGCCCGCCGCACACAATTACACCGGCGTGTGGATCGAGCAGCTCGCCGCCCAACTGGCAGCAAAGCCTGCTGTCACCAGCTCGCTCAGCGGCGGCAGGAATTACGCGTACGGATTCGCGACCACCAACAACGGCACCAGCCCGTTCACCTACGGTCCGGCTAATGCTTTGTCATTCACCGTTGAAAATATGGGTCAGCAGGTGACTGACTACCTCGCCACAAATCCGACCATCACCAGTAATACCCTGTTTGTCGTGTGGGGCGGTGCGAACGACCTGCTCGCCGCCACGACCACGGCTGACATCACCAACGCGGCCTCGCGTGAGATCGCGCTGGTCCAGCGGCTGATTACCGCAGGCGCAACCGACATCATCGTGCCCAACCTGCCGCCGCTCGGCCTGATCCCGCGGCTGAACGGCAATCCCACGGCGGCGAATCCGGCGACGGCCTCTGCGCAGGCATTCAACCAGGTGCTTGCCTTCATGCTGACCCAGTTGCCGGCGGCGAATTCGGGCAAGACATTGCACCTGTACCCGCTGGACATTTTCACGCTTTTCAACACCGTCGTTGGTCCACCGCTCGCGCCGGGATTCACCAACGTAACAGCGATGTCGCAGGGCAATGCGACCGTCAACCCCGACACGTACCTCTTCTGGGACGACCTGCACCCCACCACGTACGGCCATAGCGTGATCGCGGCTTCCGCCTTCCGGCTGCTCGGACCAAGTGTGGCGACGACGGTGAGCCTTACCAGTTCGGCCAGCACGGTCAATCTCGGCTCAAGTGTCACACTCACCGCCACCGTTACGGGCAGCAGCGGGACTCCAATCGGGACGGTCAACTTTCTGGACGGCACCACGTTGCTTGGGTCGCGGTACGTCAGCGGCTCCACCACGACAGGGACAGCTACCTTTACGACGCCTCCGCTCGCCACAGGAACGCGTACCCTCACCGCGTCCTTTGCCGGCGTCAACGGCTACGGCAGCGCGACTTCAGCTGCAACGACGGTCACTGTCGTTCCGCCCAGTTTTGCGGCGTCGCTCTCGCCGACCAGCCTGACGATCGCGCGTGGTGCCTCGGGCATGTCGACGATCACCGTCGCCCCTGCCGGTGGTTACACCGGCACCTTTACCGTGGCCTGCGGCACTGTCGCACAGATCACCTGCAGCGTCGGCACGGGCAGTCTCGCAATCACCACGACGACCTCTGCGACCACAACGGTCACCATCGGCACGGCCAACATCTCGCGGAATACCGCGCCGATGCTCCCGGGCAGACCCCTCAACGCCCGCGTCGAGTACGGCTTCCTTGGCCTATCGCTGCTCACTGGGCTGACGATTGCGAGGAAGCGCGCGAGCAAGCTCCGATCCATGCCTCTCCTGATGCTGGCAATGCTGTCGCTCGCGCTGCTTACGGGGCTTAGCGGCTGCGGCAGTGACCCGCTGGCGCACGACACGCCCGTTGGCACCTACCAGGTTCCCGTAACCGTGACTCCCGCCAGCGGCACGGCCACCACGCTGAACGTTGCAGTCACCGTTCAGTAAAGGTCACGTGCAGTAAAGGTCACGTGCCGCAAAGAAAGTCCGAGCGCATCTGCAAGTCGCCCGTCTGTACCGATAGAGCCTATGACTTCTATCGAAAGGTACGGACTCATCCTGTCGAGTGATGAGGCGGCAACCGCAGATGCGCGTGCGACGGTCGGGCCCCCGATAGCCGTGGAAGGGCTGGTGGCCAACTACTCCGCACTGCTGTTCCGAGTTGCCTTTGCGGTGCTGCGCAACTCCGCCGAGGCAGAAGACACGGTGCAGGACGCCTTTCTGCGTGTCCTCGCACATCGCGCCGGCCTGCCCCAGATCGTGGACGTGCGCGTCTGGCTGGTGCGCATCACGTGGCGGCTGGCGCTCGATCGCAAGCGGAAAGTCACGCCCGGCCAGATGGACGACGCGTTCGCTCGCACCCTGGTCGCGCACCATCTGCCAGCGGATCAGGCCATCGCCGAAGCGCGAGAACTGCAGCAGGTGCTCGAGGAGATGGAACGCCTCCCGAAAGCAGAGCACCACGTGCTGCTGCTGTCCGCGGTGGAGGAGATGAAGACGTCCGAGATCGCCGAGGTGCTGGGCAGGTCGGAGTCCGCAGTGCGCGCGCTGCTCTTCCGTGCCAGGACGCGGCTGCGGGAACGGCTGGACCGTCAACGGGACCGCGCACTCGGTCGTCAGTCAAGGAGGATCTTGCGATGAACGCTCACGATCAGGATCGAATCGACAAGGTGTTGCAGTCTCTTGGACAGTCGGAACCGGCCGCCGGCATGCAGCAGCGCATCGTCGCGGCCCTTCACCGCGCGGAGCAAAGCAGCGACGGGAAGGCAAGTCGCGGGCTGCCTACGCTGTTCCGCTTTCCTCACGCCACGGCTTTGTCGCGGCTTGCCATTGCGTCTGCGGTTGTCCTCGCTGCAACGGCGTTGCTGCTGCAACCGCGTCATCGTGTCAAACCAGACAGCGCGCACGGCCCTGGAGTCGCACGCATGCCCCAGCCTGCCACGAAGTTCGCGAATGAGGGAGAGGCTCACTCGTTGGATGATCTTCAGGTGGCTGCTCCATCGCGGCCCCCCACGCATGGCCGAACCCACGTGCCGGTCGCAGACTCCAGCCTGCGGGATGAACCGCAGGAGCGAAGCTTTCCCGCGCCTCCGCTGCCGCTCACCGAGCAGGAGCGGCTGCTCATCCGCCTGATCCGCCGGGAGGCTCCGGTACAGCTTGCACAACTGACAACGCCCGCGATCAACGCAGCACGGCAACAGGAAACGGATGAAGTGACTGCTTTCTTCGCTCCACATCTGCCTCTCATCGAAGAGTTGCAGGCACCTGCCGAGCCGCCAGTGCAGGGCAGCAGCGATCCTGCACAGAACCTTCACAACGAAGTCAATAAGGAGATCCAATGAAGGCGCTCGCATCTGCACTCGCCGTGACCGTCCTGCTGTTAGCAGGCACCCGTTCAAGCTCCGCGCAGGCACCGACGGACGCAGGTCAGGTTACCCGCACCTTTCGCCTCAATGTAGCCGTTTCTCAGGCCGACGCGAACGAGATCAGTAGTGCCGTGCGCAATCTTGCCAGCCCGACGCTTCGCATTTTCCTTGTTGCAAGCCAGAACGCGATTGTTGTTCGCGGCACGCCGACGGATGTCAGCCAAGTTGCCGAAGTCATCAACATGCTCGACCGCCCGCGCAAGCAGTACCGGCTGACGTACACGTTGACCGAGACGGACGAGGGCAAACGCGTTGGCTTGCAGCGCTATTCGATGATCCTTAATTCGGGCCAGCGCATGCAGATGAAAGAGGGAAACCGCGTTCCTGTGGTCACCGGCTCGTTCAGTAGCGCTGATAAAGCCACGGAGAAGCAGGCGACCTACCTCGATGTGGGGCTCAACTTCGACTCGATTTTGCAGGAATACGGCACGGGGATCCAATTGCAATCCAAAGTCGAGCAATCCTCCATGGCCCTGGAGAAATCAGGCGTCGGCCCGGAAGACCCCGTCATTCGGCAGACATTTCTGCAGGGTGTCTCCATCCTCACAGAAGGCAAGCCGCTTGCCCTCGGCACGCTGGACGTAATCGGCAGCACGCGCCACCTTGAGATCGAAGCGACCGTAGAAGCAGTGCGCTAGGAGGACGGGCGAACATTTCAGGATGGGGCGGGGTTTAGCCATGCGCGGCTTTAGCCGCCGGGATAGTCCAGAAGGCTCTTGGGACGTGGCTTTAGCCACCAAGATCGCCATTCCCGCGGCTAAAGCCACATCCCTACTGTTCTCCATTCCTATCCCGGCGGCTGAAGCCGCGCAAAGCGAAATCTTAGGGAGATGCTGCTGCTAATGGCTGCTGCGGATTGAGCTTTCGATGTGGCTGCTGACATCAGCCTGTGCGAACTGGCTGGCAACGCGGATTGCGTTCAGGATCGCCACCTCGTTCGATGAGCCATGACCGATGATGCATGCGCCGCGTACACCCAGCAGCGGTGCTCCGCCGTACTCGGAGTAGTCGAGACGGCGCTTGAAGTTCTTGAAAGCTTTGCGACTGAGCAGCGCACCCACCTGCGAGGTGATGGTGGCTTTGAGCGTCTGCTTAAGCAGGTCGGATACCAGCCGCGCGATGCCCTCCGTCGTCTTCAGGGCGACATTGCCCACAAAGCCATCGCACACGGCAACATCGCAGCGCCCATTGAACAGGTCCCGTCCTTCGACGTTCCCGATGAACTGGTACAGGACGTCGGTGCTCAGGGCGCGCAGCAGAGGCATGGTTTCGCGGGTCAGGGCGTTGCCTTTGCTGTCCTCCTCGCCGATGGAGAGCAGGCCGACGCGCGGCTTTGGGATGCCCAGCACGTTACGCGCGTAAATCTGCCCCATCAGGGCAAACTGCAGCAGGTTCCGTGGATCGCTGTCGACGTTCGCGCCAGCATCCAGCAACACACACGGGGAACCGGTCAGGGTAGGAAGTATGGTCGCGAGCGCGGGGCGGTCAACGCCTTCCAGCGTACCCAGGACCATCTTGGCCGTGGCCATCGCGGCTCCGGTGTTGCCGGCGGTCACGAAGCCGCGAGCCTTGCCGTCGCGGACCAGCTTCAGTCCGACACGCATGCTGCTGTCGCGCTTTGCACGGACGGCCAACGCTGCCTTGTCGTCCATCTTGATCCACTCGCTGGCGTGCACGATCTCGATGGGTAGGCGTTCTCCCTCAAGGTGCGACTTCAGCGCCGGTGCAATCTGGCTCTCAGGACCGACAAGATGGATGCGGACAGGAAACAGGCGACAAGCCGCTATAGCCCCGCGGAGCTCAGGCTCGGGGTACTTTTCGGACCCCATCGCATCCAGAACAATATCTGTCAACATCCAGCAGGCTGCAGAATTACGCTGCTTCCTTGCTGGCGGCGACCACGGCGCGGCCGCGGTACTCGCCGCACTTCGGGCAGGCGTGGTGCGGCAGCTTGCGCTCGTTGCAGTTCGGGCAGACGCCCGAGTTGGGGACGGTCAGGAAGTCGTGCGAGCGGCGCTTGGCGGTCCGCTGCTTGGAGTGGCGACGCTTTGGATTAGGCATCGGTCTTACCTTTCAACACATCGGAAATCAGCACAACTGCTCCCGTCCACAGCACCGTTTCGTACTGCAGGTGCGTGCCCGGAAGCGCATGCTTCACATGGTTAGCCTGGCGCGCTTCGTAACCTGCGCCGGCAGAACATCTATGACCCGCCAAGACCGCCGAATCCCTGAAGTCCGCTCCACCGGGGATCGACTTGCGTCGGCCCGCAATGACACGCTGCCTCATTCAGATTTTCGCCACAGTGCGGACAGAGTCCTTTACAGTCTTCCCGGCAGAGAGAGCGATCAGGCAGGGATAGCAACACCTGTTCACGCACCGCATCTTCCAGCAGAAGTCCGCTTGGTTCATAATACCCGATTTCCGTCTCCGCCTCACTGATAGCCCGCTCACCCTGCTCGGCATCGATGCCGGAAGGCCGGAAGATCAAGTCGAAACGCTGGTCTGCATAATGCTTGATCGGATCGAGACAGCGCGCGCACAACAACTCAAAGGCGCCGCGGAAGCGCGCCCGCAGACGGATGTCCTCCACAATGTCGCGCGGACCGCGATGTTCTTCAATACGCTCGGCCGAGCCCTTGATGCGCATCGGTCCCATCTGCCGCACATCCGGCGCGTACTCGATCGTGCCGGGCGCGATCAGCAGGTCAAGAAGCAGGGGTTCAGGAGTCAGGTCGCTCGGAGTGATGCGCATCGCACCTCCATTATCACTTACCTCGAACGTATGTGGCAGGGGCCACGATGTTGTCCTACAGATTTCAATGGGAAGAAGTATGCTTTCTGGAATATTCTGCTTCGAACTCGCAGCGTATCCACAAAATGTCTTGTAAAGTGCGGTATTCCGCAGTTTGGCATGCAACCTGCTCTAGGGTTGGTGGGAAGAGCGTGCGGATAGGTGCTGCTGCGACTGCGGACAGCTCCAATGCACTGGAAGACCGGTCCGGAACGGGACACAACGCGCCAGCAATCTGCGAGAGCAGATCCAAGATCTGAGCAGCGGCACCCGACGGCAGCAGAACATCTTCAGGAGGCCAGTGACTGGCCATTGCAAACGGCCACCTGCCAGGTGGCCGTTTGTGCTTTTTACATCCAGCAAACGTGGATGTAGGCCTTTCGCTTGCCAAACGGGTGCGACTCTGCGTAGGATGAGTCTTGCCTGAGTAAACGGCTGATCAAAGGCCCGCCGCGGAACGGGTATACGTTTCGCAGAACAAGCATTGCAGGCACCTTGTTCCAGGAACGAACCAGGCAAGTGTAACGTGCGATCTGTGTACGGCGAGCCTTCTATCCAGCTCACCAGAGAGACCGCAATGGGCTGTAGGCCCTCTGCAGAGTTCTTCACGTTGTCTTGCGCACATTTGCGCGCAGCGTCACGAAAGTATGCACAAATTAGCAGTGCAGAACACCGACCAATCTGCGTAAACGGCAGGACTGGCGGGAATATTCGAGTCAAAGCTTGAAGCGCACGACCCCTCTTTTCGCATCCCGTGTCTCCCGGTTCATCCGGCGCTCGCACTGACGATCCTGTCGGTACGACCCGCGTGCGCGTGCCATCGCGCGTCGCAACAGAAAGAAGAGCATGAACGCAGAGCAGAATTCTCCTGAGTCGCAGGTCTCGATTGCGCCTCCGCAGCCACCTTCGCAGGACATGGACGGCGTTTCAGCCGGCCCAGGCGGACCCACTCCCGGTAAAAGCCGCCGTCGCCGCCGCAAGCGGAAGAGTCGCCCCGCTGGCGAATCTGCCGCCGCCCCGGAAGGTGCCGGCGTCGCGTTAACTCCTGGGGAAACCAGCGCCCCCGCGGTTCAGGCTGAAGCTCAGCCGCAGCCAGCCAGCCAACAGCGCTCTCGGAATCAGAACCAGGCAGTCGGCCAGCAGGCGAACGGCGCGCCGGCAGGCGGTCAGCAGGCAAACGGCCAGCAGCAGCAAGCCCAGGGCAAACGGTGGAAAAAGAAGAAGTTCGGACGCGCTGGTGCCGACGGCAATCCTCGCCCGGAACCTGGCAACAGCGTGCAGGGCAGCCAGGCCAACCAGGCTGGCAAGGGGCGCAATCGCAAGCAACAGCAGCGCGGTCCTCGCTCGTTTGTAGGGCCCATGGACCACAGCTACCGCGAGGCCAACGGTAACTATGCCGATGTGCCCGCCAGCACGATCGAGATTCACGGTCGCCGGCAGAGCAGCCACCGCAATCATCCAAGCAATGAAGACCGCATGCCGCCGGAACTGATGTCGAATCACCGGGCGATCGCCATCCCTGAAGACGCGCCAACGCACATTTACTTCTTTATCGAAGACCTGTTCTTCACGGCCAAGATTCAGGAGGCTGCGCGGCAGCTTGGCGTCAAAGTGGCCTTCATGAAGCCGGACAAGGACGTGGTGGCCCATCTTGCGGAACTGCATGATCACGAGCATCCGTCCCTGATCGTCATCGATCTCAACAACGTTGCCGCCAAGCCGCTTACGTTGATTCCAAAGCTCAAGAACAAGCTCAAAAAGGGTACCTCGATCGTGGGTTTCCTTTCCCACCTGCAAGGCGACCTGAAGGCAAAGGCAGTCGAGGCTGGTTGTAACAGCGTCATGCCGCGCGCGGCGTTCTCACAGAATCTGCCGAACCTGCTGCGCCGCTATGGCGTGGAGGATGAGCACGAGCCTAACTTCAATCAGTAAGTCGCTGGTATATTCTGGCCTTCGACTCGAGTTACTTAGAAACCTGCTCTTCTTTCCGTGCTTTTGCACTTGAAGAGAGCAGGTTTTCTGCAGGGCACAGGACGCAAGTGAGGTTATGACAAACGTACCGCAACGTGTCCTTGTGCCGCTGGGTATTGCGGTACTTACCGTGAGTGACACACGTACGGCAGAGACGGACCGCTCCGGCGATACTCTCGTCTCGCGTATTACCTTGTCGGGCCATCGGCTGGCTGCCCGATCGCTGGTGCAGGATGATACCGACGCGATAGAGGCGGCATTGCGGGCCTGGATTGCCGATCCGGCCATCGACGTGGTGATCAGTACCGGAGGCACCGGGCTGACAGGCCGCGACGTTACGCCGGAGGCCTTTGGACGCGTTCTGGAGAAGCAGATTCCTGGGTTTGGCGAGCTTTTTCGCATGCAGTCCCTTGCAAAAATCGGCGTCAACGCCATGCTTTCGCGTGCGCTGGGGGGCATTGCGGCCGGCAAATATCTCTTTGCCCTGCCAGGTTCGCCTGGGGCTGCGGCCGACGCATGGGATAACATCCTCAGCCATCAATTCGACAGCCGGGACGGGACGTGTAACTTAGCGGAGTTGTTGCCACGTCTCCGCGAGAGATAGTCCTTCCGCCGCATGGTAAGTCAGAACCGGCAGTTGTTTTGTAAGTCATGTAACTTTGTAAGACGCCGCTTGTGGAACGCCGCCCATGTCTGATAACTTCGCACAAACCGTCAAGCAGGCCACCGACATCGTCAAGGTGATCGGGGAGTATGTCCGCCTGCGCAAGAGCGGCGCGCAGAACTTCAGTGGCCTTTGTCCCTTTCATCAGGAGAAGTCGCCTTCATTCAGCGTGAATGCTCAGCACAGCTACTTTTACTGCTTCGGCTGCCATGCCAAAGGTGATGTTTTCACGTTCGTACAGAAGATCGAAAACGTAAGCTTCCCAGAGGCAGTGCGTGCCGTTGCTGTGAAGTCAGGGATACCGCTTCCCAAGCGTGAGTGGAACTCGCCGGAAGAGGCTGCGCAGGCAGGTTTGCGGCGTCAATTGATCGACATTCACGAAGCTGCCACGCAGTACTTTCAGCAGGCCCTGGATTCTCCAGAAGCGGCTCGCGCGCGCGAGTACTTATCCGGTCGGGCAGTGACGGCTGACACGCTTGCCAGCTTCCGCATCGGCTATGCGCCCGACGACTTCAACCACATGCGCGAGGCGCTCGGACGTCACTTTCCGGACGAGGCGATGCGTGCCAGCGGCCTGTTCAGCTCCAAGGAGCAGAACGACGAAGGCCGACCCACCGGCAACATGTACGCGCGCTTTCGCAAGCGCATCACGTTCCCCATCTGCAATGAAGCGGGTAAGACCATCGCATTTACCGCGCGCGCGCTGGACAGCGATGACAAGAGCGGCCCGAAATATCTCAATTCGCCGGAGACGCCGCTCTACACAAAGGGGCAGGTGCTCTTCAACCTGGACAAGGCCAGGTCCGCGATCCGGCAGCAGGATTATGCCCTGCTGGTAGAAGGCCAGATGGACTGCATTCGTGTGTTTGCCGCAGGCATTCAGCCGGTGCTTGCTACCAGTGGTACAGCGTTTACCGAACACCAGGTGCGATTGCTTTCGCGCTTTACCAAGCGTGTGGTCGTGAATTTCGATCCGGACACTGCCGGAGCGAATGCAGCAGAGAAGTCGTTAGCCTTGTTAACCGAAGCCGAGTTTGAGGTTCGCATTGTCACGCTGGAAGGCGGCCTTGATCCCGACCGTTTTGTGCAGGAGCGTGGTGTTGCGGCGTATGCTGACGCGCTGCGGGTCGCAAAGCCGCACGCGGACTATCTGATTGATCGGGCGCGAGTCCTGTTCCCGCAGCGCACAGCCGAAGCGAAGGTGAAGGCGGTGAACTTCCTGCTGCCGCACATGCGCCGCTTGCCTTCTGCCATTCAGCGAACGCAGTTTGTCGAGGATGCCGCGCAGAAGCTTGGCATCGACTCGTCGCTCGTCCGGCAGGAGTTGCAGCACGCGGCAACGCACCGTCTGGAAAGCGTTCGCGGTGGTGCCGGGCAGGCCATGCATGAGACCGAGCGCATCCTGCTGCGTGCGCTGGTGTTGCCGGAGTCTGACCGTGCACGGCAACGTGCCGCGACGGAAATCTCCGCCCATCCCGAATGGCTCGAGGGCATGACAGCGGCCGACCTGATCGAAGCGTTGGCGAGCACCCCCATCGGCGACAACCCGCTGGACGCAGCGCCGGACGATCGCAGCCGTGAGCTGCTGGCCCGCCTGTTGAGCGAGGACCAGGTGAGCGACCCCTCCATGCTGCTGGTCGAAGTCGGGAACGTCCTGCACACGCTCGAGCGGCGGCGGCTGGAGCGTCGGCAGCGCGAGCTGCGCAGCCTGATGGCAGAGGCGGAAAAGCGCAGCGATAAGGTCATGCTGGAACAGCTTTCCGCGGAGTCCGTCCAGATAAATCGCGCCTTGCGAACGCTCTAGGCGAGATATATCCGCATGTACAGGTCCGTAATCTGAAGCTGCTGCATCCACTCAAGCAGAGGTAAGCGCCCGTGCTGCTCCGTGCCGTAATCGAAGTCAGCGGCGTTCTGCTGGTGGTATTTACGCTGCGAGAGGTCTTTCGTGACATTTTTCACCCAACCCTCAGCGGCAACCTGAGCGACGCCATCGGCCGAGTATCGTCTCTGCTACTGCGGCATACCCGTTTGCGGTCCGCGTTGGGAGCACTGGCCCTCATCACGGTCCTGTTGTCGTGGGTGGTTCTGCTGTGTATCGGCTTCGCGGTCATCTACTTTGGCCTGTACCCGCAGCAATTTACAAGCACGGCCGGGGTCGACAGCATGAGCTTCGGCAGCCGCGTCCTGCACTGCCTTTACTTCTCCATGGGCGCGCTCTGTACCTTCCAAACGTTCGATCTGAATCCAGGTTCTGACTGGCTGCGCCTGATCGTGGCGATTGAAGGTCTGGTCGGCATCAGCATGATCACGGCCAGCGTTTCCTGGCTGGTACTGATCTATCCTGCGCTTGAACGTCAGCGCCGATCGGCTCGGCAAATCTCGCTCGTGGCCGCGGCGGAGCGGCGCACCGGCCTGTCTGCAATCAACGAGTTCGGTGCACCCCTGCTGCTCGATCTTGCACGCGACATGCTGCAGGTGCGTCTGGACTTAATCCTGTTCCCCATCCTGCTGCATTTCCATGCGGCCAGCGAGGATTTCACGCTGTCCTGCGTGCTGCCTGTGGCTTTGAAGTTTGCGAGGGAAGGCGCGGCGCCCGGCCAGTCGCCGGCTATCCGGCTGGCTGCAGATCAACTTCAGGTCGCCCTTGAAGGCCTGGCAAGCAGCATCTCGTCGCTGGTGCTGCGGTCCGGCAACGGGCTGGGCGACTCGAATGAACCGGATGAGGTATTCCGCGCCTTCGCTGAGAAGGAAGGCTGACGTTTCTGCGGGATGGTCCCACTCGCATACACTGCAACGGGGATTTCATATGTCATGGAATGAAAAGCGCCCTGTGGAACTCTGGCTGATCCGCCATGGCGAAACAGAATGGTCAAAGAACGGCAAGCACACCAGCTTCACCGACCTGCCGCTCACTGAGCATGGGCGCGAGCAGGCATCCGATCTTGCGCCTGTGCTGGCGAAGGTAACCTTCGACCTGGTGCTGTGCAGCCCTCGGCAGCGTGCGCGTGATACGGCTGCGCTGGCCGGTGTCGTCGGCGTGGAGATCGAGCCCAACCTGCAGGAGTGGAACTACGGATCCTTCGAGGGCCTGAGCACGCCGGAGATCCAGGCAACGCATCCTCGCTGGAGCGTGTGGCGCGATGAGATTACCGGGGGCGAATCACTGGAGCAGGTTGCGGCGCGAACGCAGGGGGTGATCGACCGCTGCCTTGCGCATGGGGGCCGATGTGCCCTGTTTGCCCATGCGCACGTCTTTCGCATCATGGCGGCAGTCTGGGTGCAGCAGGGCGGCTGCTTCGGCGAGCGCCTTGGGCTGTCCACGGCTACGATCAGCGTGCTCGGTTGGGAGCATGGGACCCGCGTCATCACCCGGTGGAACGAGAGTCCGAAAGATTGAGTGCATTGCGGCCAACCATAATCCTTCGTACGTTCAGCCCCTGAAAGCTTCCATCCAAGGCAGCCTCGTAACCAACCACCATCAAGTCTGGCGGTTCACTTTACATCTCGCTTTGTGCCCCCGGAGGTCCAGTCAAAAGGAACAGCAAGCTCAAGTTTTCTGTAGGCAATCGATACGGTCAATCACTACCACCGGCAACTGCGCGGTCCCTTTTACCAGATTCTGCTATTTATGATGAAAAGCTCGAAGCCCTAAGCGGGGGCCCCAATACTTTCAATCCATGCTTCGCATACGCTTCTGCAAGCTTCTTCTGATCGGGCTCGCCCTCTACGCTGACAAGAGGAGCATACTCTGCGAAAAACGCTTCCATGTCCCCAGCCGGACTATAAACGAGCAGCATGTGAGCAGGCTCCGTCCCCAGGGTGACAAAGGCGTGAGGCACGCTGGCGGGGGCCATGAACGCGTCACCGGCCTTGAGGATCGTCCGATCGGAGCCGCACTGTACCCCTAT
Source organism: uncultured Novosphingobium sp. (assembly GCA_964658845.1). Classification (GTDB taxonomy): domain Bacteria; phylum Acidobacteriota; class Terriglobia; order Terriglobales; family Acidobacteriaceae; genus Terriglobus. The sequence continues at coordinate 18,125 of CBAAAE010000043.1, forward strand.
GCTGCCCTTCAGCATAAAGAACAGTTCGTCCTGGCCGAGATGAACGTGTAACTCGGGTCCACGGTCGGGGGGCGTATGGACCTCGATGGCAACGTAGGTCTTGCCGACGTCAGCACCTGACACCTTCGTGGAGAAGGCCTTATCGCCGTGGACAAGCCAGAGACCGCCGGGGCGTGCTTCGTCAGCACGGACGGTGAACGCCCCCGCAACCTTGGTTTGACCGCTTTGAGCTTCAGATGGTCGTGACAGCGGTAATGTAGAGGCCGCCATAGCGGCAGCGCTTGATGTCAACAGCTTCCTTCTGCTTAACGGCTTCATCGTAACCCTCGATCTTTAACACCGGAAAGATTACAGCGGCGAAGCGTCATCGCAAATCAGAAAGTTTGTACAGTTCGGGTTTAGGCAAGTCGTCGTCGGGTACCCAGAAGCCACGTTGGCGGAAGTGATAAAGCCCATTGTTCGTGCCTTCACCGGAGCTGAAGCATGTCCCCCTCCATATCTCAAGAGGAAGTCTCGAGAGGCCGGCCGAGCCAGGTGGACGATATGCTGGAATGATGTCGTCCACCAGTCCGCACATCACCGTAAAGCGTCTGCATGCGGACGCCCGGCTTCCCCGGTATGCTCACAGCGGCCCTTTCGGCGATCTGGCTGCCGATCTGTACAGCGTGCACGCCGCAACGGTTGAACCCCACAAGACCGCGCTGATCGCGACCGGCCTGGCGATGGCGTTTCCTGCCGGTTACGGCGCGCTGGTCGAGGACCGCAGCGGATTAGCGGTGAAGGGCCTCACGACGCTTGCCGGTGTCATCGATCCCGGCTATCGCGGCGAGATCAAGGTCGTCC
>CBAAAE010000044.1:0-18897 GCA_964658845.1 uncultured Novosphingobium sp.
ATTTCCGGCCCGGCGGCGGCGATGACGCGAGCAAGTTCGCCACCTGACACGATGTCGAAACCGCAATCCTGCGCTGCGAGCATCCGCAAAATAGCCAGCGATGAGTTCGCTTTGACGGCGTAGCAGACGGTATGTGACCTGTCAGCGAAGGCGGTTTGAAACAGCGCCGCCCGGCTGGCAATCTGGCCGGCTGAATACACATATAGCGGTGTGCCAAATTCTGCGGCCAGACCCTCTAAATCCACGCCGTCACAAACCAGTCGAGACTCCGCGTAGTGAAATGGGCGTGCTCCAATCATGCCGTGGGAGGCACCGGTGGAGGCGGCGGTGGGTACTCGGTGGACGGAGGATATTGCCCCGCAGGAGGGTAGCCCTGTGGGGGGTAAGGCGGAAAGGCGATTGGGTCTTCCGGAATGACAATCCAGCAGATGATGTAAGCGAGCAGACCGCCGCCGCCGAAGAACGCCAGCGCGAATACAACCAGGCGAACTACGGTCAAGTCCCATCCGTAAGCACGGGCGAATGCCGCACAAACGCCTGCTATCTTGCGGTCATACCGCGGACGAAGAATCGGTCCTGTCATAACAATCCCTCCTTGCCGAAAACCGTAGCTCATTCTTGCATACGGCATACACTGAGAACGATACGCGAAGCCGGTGTTCGCAGTTCCGTTACCTCGGAGGTCCGCGCGGGCGGCTAGGTGCCGCTGTAAGGCTGCCGCATGTACTTGCGAGCGGCGTCTGCCTGGGTCTGATCGCCGCCGGGCGCGGCCGCCAGCCGATACTGCGCTATCGCGTCTTCGCGCCGGTGGAGCAGGTCGTACATCATGCCCGCCGCCAGTTGAGCCCGTTTGCGCATCCAGTCGCTTGAATTCGGCTGCTGGCTCGCTTTCACGTAACTGATTGCCGCATCATTGATGCTGGCTTGACCGCGCTGCGTCTCGCCGAGCCCGAAGTATGCAAGCTGCAGCCTTGGCTCGACAAAGTACCCGGGCCGGGCCGCATCGTCGAGCACCGCCTTATAGATCGCGATCGCCTCAGGACCACGTCCAGCGTCCTTCATCAGGTTCGCCTCTTCCAGCCGGAAGAGGAAGTCGTGCGGGTACTGTTTCGCCAGTCCCTGCGCGACCGCATAAGCATCGTTGTAGCGATGATCGTGCCGAAGAAAGAGCGAGAGAGCGGTCTGCGATTCGACCTTGGTAACGGTTCCATGTGCCGCGGATTCGCGCAGCAGTGCCAGCCCCTGCTCCTTGTTCCCACCGACGCCGGCAATGCCCGCAAGCATGCGCACAAATCGCGGCAGACTGGCGACTGCAAACTGCTGGATCCCCACAGCCATCTTTGCGTCGGCATAATTTGGGTCCAGCTTCAGCACCTGCTCGCTGTCGTTGCGCGCCGCCAGTCCCTGACGGGCCGCCCCTGTAAAGCTATGATCTACAAGGGTCATCCAGGCGGCGTGCATACCCTTCGCATAGCCACGAGCAAAGTACGCATCCTTGTCATCCGGGTTTGCCTTGATGCGAGCATCAGCCAGGCTGACGGCTGTGGCGGTCAACTGCTCAATGTTCTGACGCACCGCATCGGAAACGTCGGACTTGTGTCCGGAGCTGAGAAAGTGTTCGCGCGCGTAATACGTGGTATCGAGCAGATCCTGCCGGTAGAGTTCACGGAAGATCGTGTCCATCAGCACATAGGCGTTCGCCATCGGGTCTTGCGGGTGCGCCTTCTGCACCTCCTGGAAGCGCTGCATGGCGCCGTCGTAATCCAGGTTGTAGAAGCGCTGAAAACCTTCGCGCACTAATGGATCGTGATTCAGCGGATAGGTGCTCTCAGCGCGTAGTGTTAGAGACAACAGTGCAGCCGGCAAGAGTCCCGCGCACACACTCATCCATCTGCCCAGTCGCATCGCCACACTGGTGTAGACGCGCACATCAGCAACAAAGTATGCCGTCCCCTGCTATTTGACGGCGTGGGCGGTTGCGCTTACGGTAGTTCCTTATCACACGGCGGAAGCATGACTCGCACTGAGCTTCTCCAACTGCTGATCCAGCAAGCTCGCACCGGCGGTTTCGAGTTCCGCAAGTGGTTTACCCCGAACTGCGGCATCCCGTGGAGTGGCGCCGAGCACGCCCTGGAGTGGCTCAGCCGGGCGGAACGGGCTAATCTGCTCCTCTTCTCCCACGACTTCGCGCGGCACTTCTGGCGTAGCGGCGAACGTGTCACTTTCCTGGTGCCTTCACAAAGCTTTCAACGCGTTGAGCGCGATGGAACCGCACGCACCGTGCAGCGCAAGGCCCACATCCGACGGTCAAGCCGCAGCGACGTCTGGCAGTTCCACCTCCGCGAAATGGCGGCAGCGGACGAGCCACTCCGCTACATGCGCCGCTACCTGATTGTGGAAGAGACGATCGCCGAAAATGCCGAGGACGTCATACTCGCTATCCCAGGAAAGGATCGGCTTGACCCGCGGCTCCTGCGAAATAAGCAGTAGGGCAACTCCTCGACGAGGAGATTACTCTGCCGCTGCGCCAAGTTTGCCGAGCGCCTTACGTGACTGTTTGTCGTGGTCGCCGCCCGGATCGAGCCGCAGGTATTCACGATAGTTCAGGATAGCTTCGTCACGTTTACTCAACCTAATCGCTGCCTCTGCCAGGTTGAAGCGCGCGTCTGAGTCGTCCGGGGCATGGTCCACGGCATCCTTGAAGCGCAGGTAAGCCCCCTGCGCGTTGCCGTCCTTCATGTAGAAGCCGCCGACCTTCAGGTCGTCCGCGACGCGTGTCTCCTCAAGCTTCGCACGGGCAACGGACATGTCGCCGCGACTGCCGAGGTCCTTTAGCGCCGATGCCTTGACGGGAGCATTAGGAGCGGCAGCAGTGGGTGCTACATCCCGATCGTCGGCGGAGCGGCTGGAACTCGCGTCACCGGTATCGTCGCTGCTGCTGGAGCTTGAACTGCTGCCCGGAGGAAGATTCAATGGGCGTTCCGACGAGGCAGGCGGGTCCGGAACAGCGCCGGTCGGCATCGCAGGCAGTCCGTTTGCAGGCGCTGCAGGTTGCGTTGTGCCGTCCACGTTGGCGCCGTGCTGGGAATCGTCCGTCGGAAAGGGAAATGCAGTTCCCGCGGGCTTCGGAGGCGCATCACTGCCGGAAGTAGGCGAAGCTGCTGCAGGCGTGGAGCTGTCCTTGCCAGCGCACGGAGAATTCTTTGAGCCCGATTTGCATTTTGGATCAGCGGGCTTTGCTGTCTGGGCAATCAAGCCGGGCATGCACACCAGACTCGCACACAGGAACCATCTCGCTGCGTACCAGCGCGACGCAACCAGATGATCTTTGTTCGCAGCCATGCCCATTCCCGAAATACCCCAACAAGAGTTTAGACGCAAGGCTTCGACCGCCCGTATGCAAGAACAAAGGCCGTCTTGCCGTATACTCGCGCTCACGATGCTGCCTCGACTCTTTCTTCGTTCCTCCCCCGTGCACGGGTGCGGTTGCTACACGCTGGATCCGGTGCGCGCTGGAGCCCGTATCGCAGAATATGACGGTCCGCGCATGCCGAAGGCCGAGGCTGACGAGCGTTACAAGGACCGTGATGTCACTTACCTGTTCGGCGTCGCTGACCGCGACACAGTCATTGACGGCTTCGGCACGGCCATGTTCATCAACCATTGCTGCGAACCGAACTGCCAGACCGAAGAGGATGATGGACGCATCTTCGTGCTCGCTCTGAACAATATCGCCGCAGGCGAAGAACTCACGTACGAATACCACCTGTACGACTCCGACTGCGATGACCAGCCGTGTTACTGCGGAAAGGAAAGCTGCCGTGGCACCATGTTCAGCGATCTGGAGATCAAGCGGCGCAAAAAGCTGGGCCTGCCCATGACACTCCGGAAGAGGAAGAGACCTGCATCCAGCAAATAGGTAAGACGCCTCGGACCTACGGCAGCATTTTGCGTGCGTTCTGGTAGCTGATCTGCAGTCTTGGCAAAGGGTCGTCACCGATGCGGTCGTGCTCCACGAAGTAGTGCTCGACGTGCAGCTTTTGAGCAGTAGCAAGCACGGCCTGCCAGTGGATGCTGCCGGTGCCGACCTCGGTAAAGTGCGCCGAGGTTTCGCTCATATCGAACGACGTCGCAAAGCCTGGCAGGCGGTCCTTCAAGTGGATCATCCGCACGCGCTCACCCAGGCGGCTGAGCATCTGCACAGGATCATGGCCGGCCTGTGCGATCCAATAGCAGTCCATCTCCAGGCACACCAGCTTTGGGTCGGTCTCCCCCATCAGGATGTCGAATCCCGTGGTGTTGCCGAACTTTCGGAACTCGTAATCGTGGTTGTGGAAGCCGAAGTGCAGACCAAGATCGTTCGCCTGCCGTCCCCAATCGTTCAAGTGCTTGGCCGCCGTGTGGAAGCCCTCGGCAGACATCCACTGCGACTTCGGGAGCATGGGGCAGATGGCGTACTTCACGCCAAGCGCCTTGGCATATTCCAATTGGCCAGGCAGATCCGCGTATTCAAAGTGCGCACTCGCAGGAGCCTGCAACCCGGCATCCAGCACCATCTGCCGGAGCTGCGGCGCAGGCAAGCTGTAACCGACAGAGTAGAGTTCTACCTCGTCATAGCCGATTGCGCGCACCTGCTTCAGCGTACCCGGCAGATCAGCCTTCGCCATCTTGCTCAGCGTGGAGAGCTGCAGGCCGATGCGGACATGCTTCTGTGCGAACGCCTCGGTCGAAAGCAGCGGCATGGCTGCTGCGGAGAGCTTCAGGAAGTGGCGTCGGCTGGTCATGGGCCCGTCTCGCTTCAGTAAAGTGGTTGTCAGTCCGCGGTCCATGCCACACAGGGCGGCATGGACGCGGTTTTCGCTTTAAGCCAGGGCGGTGGTAATCGCAATGCCGAGAGCGTTTAGGCCTGCAGCCACGTCTGCACCGAGGTGGACCCGCAGCGCACGCCGTCCGCGCTCCTGCAGTACGGTCAGATCGCCCGCCGCCTGCGCGTCGATCACCACGCCAAAGGTGTACCTGGCGTTGGGGATGGCTAGGTCCGTTGCGTGGTCCGCTGTGATCTGCAGGAAGACTCCGGTGTTCGGTCCTCCCTTGTAATCCTGGCCAGTGGAATGCAGGAACCGAGGCCCGAAGCCAAGGCACGTTGCAACGACTTTCTGGTTACGCACCATCATGCGAAAGCGTTGAATCGTGTCTTCGTGCGCTTCTGTCATCTGGATGTAGGCCAGGGTGGCGAAGTAATCGTGCGGCTTGACCTGCGCGAAGTGCGCCTTCAGATAATCGACCAGGGTCTCGCTGCTTGCCGTCGTCTTCAGGGTCAGGCCGTAGCTCTCGTCGGCGTAGAGACGGATGGTACCCGTGTTCAGGATAGGTTCCTGCTCTGCGAGTTTGCCGGTCTTGGTGTAGTCGTCGGTCAATTTACGGGTCGCGATCTTTGCAGCTTCCACGTCCGGCTGATTAAAGGTGTTGATTCCGATCACCGAACCGGCGACGGCAACCGCGATCTCCCACAGGTACATGATCCCGGGCAGTTCGTAGATATCGTCGATGTTGAACTGGACCACGGGATGTCCCGCTGCCCCGAGCGCCGCGACCGCAGCATCCTGCGCAGCGTTGTCCGCAGTTGTCAGCCGGATGTAAGCGAACACGCGATCCTTGCCGTAGACGTTCGGTGCACCGATGGTTTCGCGGTCTACCGGCGTGATCCCTTTGCCTACCTTGCCGGTCGATTCGGCAATCAACTGCTCAAGCCAGGCGCCCAGGTCGAAGATGGGTGCTGAGGTGAAAAAAGTCAGCTTATCCATGCCTGCGTTGTGCGCTTCGCCCAGCACTATTCCGAGCAGCACACCTGGATTGCTCGCAACGTCTGTCGTGTGCGCCGCATCCACGCCACGCTTCGCCTCGGCAAGGAATCTCGGCACGTCCAGACCGGCAACCGCTGCCGGAACAATGCCGAAGTTCGACAGGGCAGAGAAGCGACCGCCAATGGTCTTGTCACCGTAGAAGATGTGGCGGAAACCGTCCGCCCTCGCAACCTCTTCCATCTTTGAACCGGGATCGGTCACTGCGATGAAGTGCTTGCCGGCCTCGCCTGCTCCCACTTCCTTCTTCATCTCGCTGAGGAAATAATCCTTCAGGATGTTCGGTTCGAGGGTCGAACCGGACTTGGACGACACAATGCAGACCGTGTTCTTCAGATCTACGGCTGCACGCGCGGCAGCAACCTGGGCGGGGTCTGTCGAATCGACAATGTGAAGCTTGGGGAAGCCCGGCTGCTGGCCGTAGGTGAACGCCAGCACCTCAGGGCAGAGCGACGAGCCGCCCATGCCTAGCAACAGAGCATGCGTAAAGCCGGCGGCATGTATGTCCTGCTGCAGCATGGCGAAGGACGCGAGATCCTGCTGCTGGCGCTCCACAATGTCGAGCCAACCCAGCCACTTCGACTCGTCATCGCTGCCCTCGGCCGAGGTCCAAAGGGAGGCATCGCGGTTCCATAGCCGAGCCAGCTTGTCGCCCGTCTGCCAGCCGGCGGCGGTAGTTGAGACAGCACTTTCGAGCGAAGGCGGGAGCGAGAGATGCAGATCAAACGAGCTCATTGCGCAATTCTATGCCGTCATAGTGACAGCCTGATTACTTTACTGGTGCGCAGTTTTGAGCCGGATGCAAGCGGCCATTCACAAAAATCCGCGCCGGTCGTTGCGTGCCTGTTTGCAGGCGTCATACACTGAAGGTGCGTTTACCGCGCTATTGCGCGTTATTCGCACAAGACTCGCATTTGAGGTGAGTACCGTGCCGCCTGTTGCTACGCTTTCCGCTGAGCTTCCGATCAAGCTTTCCCCTGCAAAGGCGCTTGAGGTCTACACGGGTGACGCCAACTTCATGACCTCGCTGGCCCGGGGCCTGACCGTGCTGGAAACATTCACCCAGCAGACCCCGCAGATGACTATCTCGCAGTTGAGCGTCAAGACAGGCCTTAGCCGGGCAGCGGTGCGGCGGTGCCTGTACACGCTGGCCAAGCTGGGATACGTCGGGTCAGAGGACAGTCAGCGCTACTCCCTGCGTCCCAAGATGCTGACGCTGAGCCACACCTATACGGTCAGCAACACACTCTCCAGCGCAGCGCAACCCATTCTGCAGCGACTCAGCGACAAGCTCAACGAAAGCTTCTCCGTGGCGACATTGGATGGCGACGAGATTGTGTACATCGCACGCACGCAGGTGCAGCGCCTGATGAGTGTCGACCTGCATATTGGCAGTCGCCTGCCGGCATACTGCACCAGCATGGGCCGTGTCCTCATCGCATCACAGCCTGCCGACGAGGTCGAGCGCTATCTCTCCCGGGTGGTGCTGACGCCTTACACGCCACGCACGGTCACAACTGTAGAGAAGCTGCGGATGCTGTTGCGCAACGTGCGCCGGAACGGATACGCGGTCTGCGACCAGGAGTACGAGGTCGGCTTGCGGTCCATGGCCGTGCCCGTATATGCGCCCAGTGGCAAGGTCATCGCCACGATCAACCTGAGCGGGCATGCACCACGCATGCCCATGATGGAAATGCAGACGAACTTTCTGCCGTATCTGCGTGCCGCCGCGAACGAGTTGAGCGTTTTTCTCCGATAAATCTCTTTCAGTCGGCGCTGTAGTCTTATCTGTAAGGTTCGCGTCCCAAGGTTTGTTCGCGCCACGCAGAGAATCTGCGATGCCGTCTTTGAAACGAAGCAGTCGGCGAGGGTAAAGCCACTCGCAGATTTTGGAGTCAGAATCTGGCCACCGTCACCACCGTCCCCCCTGATCTGCATGTGCAAACCGGCACAGCGCACGATGATACGGAGAGCGCCCAGGGGCGTACCCTCTCCACCGTCATCAGTATTGTTGGCTTCGCTTTCATTATCCGGCTCCTCTTTGTCTTCCTGAACTACAAGAGCCTCGCTGCCTCCGACCACTTTGAGCACTTTGGCGCGGAGATGGGCTGGACGGCACGAAGTCTGGCGCTAGGCCAGGGGTTCAGTTCTCCCTTCTACCCACATACCGGACCCACCGCCCTGGTCTGCCCACTCTACCCCCTTGTGCTAGCTGGCATTTTCAGGGTCTTCGGCGTGTACACCAACGCGTCGGCTTTAGCAGCGCTTTCGCTGAACTCGATCTTTTCTGCGCTGACCGGAGCGGTCATTTTCCTGGGTATGCGGCGGCGATTCGGCTTCGGAACTGCCCGGGCAGCGGCCTGGATCTGGGCCCTGTATCCCTACGCGATCTACTATTCTGCGGTTTACCTGTGGGATTGCGCACTGACATCTTTGCTGTTTGCCTGCTGTTTCTTCGCAGCCGTCACGCGCCTGCCGCACCTTAGTACCCGAGCGTGGGCGGGTTACGGTTTTCTGGCGGGCATGACGGCCCTGTCCAATCCATCGATCCTGACGCTGCTGCCCGCACTGCTTGGCTACGCGGCGTGGAAGCGGTGGCAGCTCGGCAAGCAGGTTTCAAAGCCGCTCCTCCTGACTGCGGGCATGTTGGTGCTGACGCTTGCGCCCTGGACGATCCGTAACGTGCGCGTGATGCACCAGCCTGTGCTGATGCGTGATGGCTTCTGGGCGGAGTTTTACGCCGGTAACGCGGGCGATACCAGCCACAGTAATCCCGGCTGGACACACCCCGCTAGCAATCCCCTAGAGATGCGCCGCTATCGCCAGCTTGGCGAGACTCGGTACATGGCGCAGAAGCACCTGTTATCGGTCCAGCGCGTCGAACGGTATCCAGGCTCTTTCGCCGTCGCCAGCGCAAGACGCTTCGTGCGATTCTGGACTGGCTACTGGAGCTTCTCCCGTGCGTATCTTGAAGATGAGGCGCTGGATTTGCCGAACGTTCCCTTCTGCACGGCCCTTACACTGCTGATGCTGGTTGGGACCTGGCAACTGCTGCGATGGCATCGCTGGAGCGCCCTCCCGTACGTGCTCACATTCTTGATCTTTCCGCTGCCCTACTATGTCACTCACGCATCCATGGACTATCGGCAGCCGATCGAACCGATTGTGGTCGCGGCCGTTGCCTATGGGGCTGCACGCCTGCTGCGTAGCAGGCGGCGGTCAGCTGGGATCGAGATGCTAAAGATTCAGGAGAGCCTCGTAATATCCCGCTAGCGCGACACACCCTCGAGCGGCGAACTTGCCGATGCGTACAGGCGGCGCGGCATGCGGCCGGCGAGAAATGCCTGCCGACCCGCCAGGACCGCGTTCCCCATCGCTTCTGCCATCAGCACTGGTTTGCTGGCTTCGGCGATGGCAGTGTTCATCAGCACCGCATCGAAACCCATCTCCATCGCGACTGCAGCATCGCTCGCCGTGCCGACACCCGCATCGACGATCAACGGAACCTCGGTGATCATCTCTCGCAGGATGCGAAGATTCGCGGTGTTCTGAAGCCCGAGACCAGACCCGATAGGCGCGCCCAAAGGCATTACAGCGGCTGCCCCGGCGTCGATCAAGCGACGTGCAAACACAATGTCGTCAGACGTATACGGCAGAACCGTGAAGCCTTCCTTCACCAGAACCTGGGTCGCTAACAGCGTTCCTGTTACGTCTGGGTAGAGCGTACGCTTGTCGCCGATGACTTCTATCTTGACCCAGTCGGACAAACCAACCTCGCGCCCCAGGCGAGCTGCGCGGATTGCTTCCTCGCCGGTGTAGCAGCCTGCCGTATTCGGTAACAGGAAGTAGCGATTCGGATCGATAAAGTCCAGCAGGGATTCAGAGGACCGATCCAGGTTGACGCGTCGAACCGCCACCGTGACCATCTCCGCTCCAGCAGCCTCGATGGCGTCTCTTGTCTCCGCTCCGTCGCGGTACTTGCCCGTACCTACAATCAGCCGTGATTGAAAGGCCTTGCCTGCAATAACGAGGGGTTCCATGGATCTATTTTAGAGCGCAAACGGGCTGCGAAAAGGCGTGCTTCGCGCTACTTTGCAGGCACGGCAAAAGCAACGGCCCGCGCCGGTGAGGCTGCGGGCCGTAAGCTTCGGTTGACTGTTGAGATTGACCTGAGGCGTCCACTCTTTTTGGAGGGCCTCGGCGGAGATTGCCGACTGATCGTGCTAGTTCGGCGAAATGCCAGGTCTAGGGCGGACGCCCTAAGCCTCAGTCACCTCACGTACTGTTGAACCACACAAATAACTGTCAGATTTCATAGGCTGGATCATCCTCCTTTCCCGTGTAATTGAGACATTACGCCTGACGCGATTCGTTAGCAAGCGGCCCGGCCGCGCCGCTTTCGGCCAGCAAAACAGACATTCATACACGGTGCGCCGTCAGATCGAGTACCAGATGAGGTGGGCATTGTGAGGGGTCGCGTCATCATTGGAGTGCTGCTGATTCTGGTCGGCGTCGCCAGCCTGGTCAAAGGCGGTTTCTTCTACTCGCACCGCAAGACAGACATTGACGCGGGACCGCTCCAGATCAGCCACGTGTCGACCAGGTACGTTCCGATCGGACCGGTTGCCAGCGCGATCGTGATTGTCGCGGGCCTGGGTCTGGTAGTAGGCGGAGCCAAGAGCAGGTAGGTCGCCTCCGAATAGCCCCACCTATACTTTCACTGTGATGTCTGTGTCTATCGTCGCTCTTGCGTTCCTTGCAGGTCTGCTGTTCGGCAGTTTTCTGAACGTCTGCATCGTAAGGTTGCCAGCGGACGAGTCGGTCGTATCTCCGCGCTCGCGCTGCCCCGCGTGCGGACATCCGATCCGCTCGTATGACAACGTGCCCTTGCTTAGCTATGTGCTTCTGCGGGGTCGATGCAGGGACTGCGGGGTGGCCATCGCCTGGCAATACCCTGCGGTCGAGCTCGCAATGGGGCTTTGGTGTGCGGTCTGCTCGTTGCCTCTGACTCGTTACGCGGCGGTATCGGGGGACGATCTCATCCGGCTGGTGATCCACCAGGTGGCCGCTTGCGCGTTGGGATTTTTCCTGATCGGCCTGGGCGTCATCGATTGGCGGCATCACCGCCTGCCCGACACCCTGACCATCCCCGGCATGCTGATGGGCCTGCTATTTGTCTGCAGCGATGCCATTTTCCTCGGGCCGAACGACTACAACATGGTGCTGCAGCGCACCGTCAACATCAATGCAGCAGGCTCGGGCCGCAGCACGGGCAACGTCTTCCTGACGGGCCCGGAGCACCTGATCTACGGCAGGCTCGTTGCCGTCGGTGCATGCTTTCTGGTGCCGTACTTCATCCGCTGGTTGTACCGGCGGATCCGCAAGCGAGACGGGATGGGCCTGGGCGACGCCAAGCTGCTCGCCATGATCGCGAGTTTCATCGGGTTCGCGCCGGCCATCTTTGCCTTCTTCGTTGGCACGCTCGTCGCTTCGATCTACGGCACGGTGCTGCTCCTGCAGCGGCGAGCAACTTCGCTTACGCGACTGCCCTTTGGCAGCTTTCTTGCCGCCGGCGGAATGATCGCGGTGCTTGCAGGCACACCGCTGGTCGACTGGTACCTGTCACTCTTCCATTGAAGAAGTGGTCGCCTTCGCAGAAACGCCAGCTTTTGTTCACGTCATGGGCAGGATCCGGAACCTTTGAACAGGTGCGTGAAGGCACTCACACCACCTTGCGGGTCACGCCATTCCCTTTGCCTGACGCTCCAGCTAGAATCGGAGAGACCTACCAGAAGGAACGCATGAACTCGAGTCATCCTTACGTCTGGAATTACCTGCCGCTGGCATTGCAGTTGCTGGTCGCTATCGGGCTGGCCGTGTTTATGGTGTCGGCTTCGTTCTTCATTGGCAAGCGGCGGCAGAGCAAGGTCAAAGCCGGCACCTACGAGTGCGGCATGGACCCCATCGGTGACGCACGAGGGCGCTTTTCAGTCCGCTTTTACATGGTCGCGATGCTCTTCATCCTGTTTGATGTTGAGGCGGTCTTCATGCTGCCGTGGGCGGTCATCTTCCGGCAGTTGCCGGGCATCACCGGATCGCGCTTCTTCGGCTTCTGGGAGATGGTCGTGTACCTGGCCTTCGTCGCGGTGGGCTTGTTCTACGCGTGGAAAAAGGGCGTCCTGGATTGGGCGAACGACAAGGCGGATCTGTAATGGCTGATGCACTCCTGACACTTGAATTGGTCCGCGAACAGATGGGGAGCAATCCGGCCGTGGTGGCTCTCGGCGACCTTGCTCTGAAGGCGAAGTTCGACCGGGAAGAACTGACCGTGACCGTGGCACCCGAGAACATTGTGTCTGCAGCCAGTGCACTGCAACTGGCCGGCTACAACTTCTTTGAAGACCTGACCGCTGTCGACTGGTACCCCAGCGAACCTCGATTCCAGGTGAGCTACCACATCGTCTCGATGAAGCTGAAGCAGCGGGTGCGTCTAGCGCTGATGCTCGACGGCGACGACCCTGTAGTCCCGTCGATTACAGAAGTCTGGCCCTCGGCAAACTTTTATGAGCGCGAGGTCTTCGACCTGTTCGGCATCCGCTTCACGGGCCATCCCAACCTGATCCGCATCATGATGCCCGTCGATTGGAAAGGCCATCCTTTGCGCAAGGATTATCCGGTCGAGGGCTACCGGTAGCACTCGTCGACTTTCTTACCGAACCGCAAGTGCACGCCAATGAGCCCTCGGAGGGCCGATATTTATGTCTCCAGCAGCCGCACCAGACATGGTCAACCCAGGTATCAACGACGTCATCGCCGACGCCGCGCGCCACTCCAAAGACCCGGGCCGGGACCAGACGATGGTCCTGAATATGGGCCCGCAGCACCCGTCTACCCATGGCGTGCTCCGACTGGTGCTTGAGATCGACGGCGAAACGGTCGTCTCCATGGCACCGGATATCGGGTATCTACACACCGGCATCGAGAAGACCGCCGAGGCCAAGTTCTACCAGCAGGTGGTGCCGCTGACCGATCGCATCGACTACCTGTCGCCAATGACGAACAATCTCTGCTACTGCCTGGCGGTCGAGAAGCTGCTGGAGCTCGAAATTCCAGAGCGTGCGCAGACGATCCGAGTATTGCTGAACGAACTCACGCGCATCCAGTCGCACCTGGTCTGGCTGGGCACGCACGCCATGGACATCGGCGCGCTGACCGTCTTCCTGTACTGCTTCCGTGAACGCGAAGAACTGCTCCGGCTGTTTGAGGCCGTGGCCGGTCAGCGGATGATGACCAGTTACTTCCGGATCGGCGGACTCTCGATGGAGCCGCCCATCGACTGGTTCGACCGCGTCCAGAAGTTCCTGAACATCATGCCGTCCAAGATCGCCGAGTACGAAGGCCTGCTCTCGGGTAATCCCATCTGGTACTCGCGCCTGAAGGGTGTTGGCTACCTGTCGGGCGAGGACGCGATCCGGCTGGGCGTTACCGGGCCGCCACTGCGCGCATCTGGCGTCGACTGGGACCTGCGCCGCGACATGCCGTACAGCGGTTATGACAAGTACCAGTTCAAGGTGCCCATCTCGCAGGATGGCGACGTCTGGGCGCGCTACACCATCCGGCTTGAGGAGATGTACGAGTCGGTCAAGATCTGCCAGCAGGCGCTAGACCGGATGCCGGAAGGCCGGATTGTGGCCGACGCGCCGAAGATCATCCTGCCGGACCGCGAACAGATGAAGACCCAGATGGAGTCGCTGATCCACCATTTCAAGATCGTCACGGAAGGCTTCGGCGTGCCGGCTGGCGAGGTCTTCCAGGCGGTAGAGTCGCCTCGCGGCGTGATGGGTTACTACGTCGTCAGTGACGGTACCGCCAAGCCCCTTCGGTGCCATATGCGCAATCCTAGCTACGCCACCCTGCAGGCGCTCGAGACGATGTGCAAAGGCAAACTGCTGGGCGACGTGGTCGCGGTGATCGGCTCGATCGACATCGTGCTTGGGGAGATCGACCGGTAGCAGACCTCCAGTATGTCGAGCCGTTTCGCGTGCCGGCTAAGCTTGCCGTGTGTGTTCAAAGACCCAGGTTAGGAGTCATACTGTTCCCATGGCGACAGCAGTGCACATCCCGGTAAGCGAGTACCTGCAGACCATCTACCACCCCGACTGCGACTACGTCGACGGAGAGGTGCAGGAGAGAAACTTAGGTGAGCAGCCACACGGCCTGGTTCAAACGGCCATCGCGGCCATCTTCTATGCAAATCGCCGTACTTGGGGATTGCGCCCGATCACGGAACAGCGGGTGCAGGTCTCCCCAACTCGCTTCCGCATTCCTGATATCTGCGTGGTAGCTACTTCCGATCCGATCGTCGGTATCCTGCGTACGCCCCCGCAGCTCTGCATTGAGGTGCTATCCCCGGAAGATCGCCTGCAGCGGATCGTCACCCGAGCGCAGGACTATCAGCAGATGGGAGTACCTAACATCTGGATCATCGATCCCGCAACCCGGGAGGCGTGGACGATGGACGCAAACGGCGGCGCACTCCCCATGCTTGACGACGCCTTTACGATCGCCGGCACGGCCGTCCGGTTGACGATTGCAGACATCTTTGAAGAGATCGATGCCGCGCCGGGCGCATAGCGTGGACCAGGCGCACCGGCGCTTTCAAAACCAGTTGAGGAGTCACCATGCCGAACGAAGCCAGTGCAAAGGAAAATCTCGATCAGCAGCTTGCGAACAACACAGCTCGCATGGAGGAGATGTTGCAGGGCCAGTACAACGTGGAGGTCACACGCAGCCTGGTGCTCTGTTTTTCCTCGCCCGACGAGGACTGCGCGAAGGCATTGAACAAGGCACTCTTCGCCAAGGGTACACGCGTGCTTCAGCATGAGCCTGAGAGCAAGTCTGACGGTCGCTTCCACATCCGCGTCGGCGTGAAGCGCAGCATCCGCGACGCGGTTCGGGACGAATTTGTCTCGGACATGGTTCATACCGCGGCCGGCATGAACGGCAGCTTCGATGGCTGGAACCTGCTGACGGAAGACACTCCCGAAGTCACCCAGAAGCACGACAAGACTCCCGACGTAAAGCATTCTCCTTCGGCCGACATCGCGGATGGAAATCGCCCCTGACACCGCAACTTCACCGTGAACTCTGGACGTCGTGGGCTTCCGTGCTGCGGTCGTATGCGGCCGTGCACTCGTTGGGCGCCGATCAGCACGCGGTTGTCGAAGTCTCGGAAGCTGAGATCCTCGTTCGCTTCGGCATGCGATGGATGCGCTTCACACCCACGGCTTACTCGACAAGCGAGGGTGCGGACCTGCCCTTCGCTCTGACGGTAAACGGACGCGCCCGTGTGGGTGAAAGCGAAGATGAGATGGACCTGTGCGCAGAGCGGCTTGCATCGGCGATAATTGCCGGGTGAGCACCGTTACGAACAGCATCTTTACGCCGGGCACGGCCGCACGCTTCGACAAACTCGTCACGCTCTACCCGGTCAAACGCTCGGCGCTTGTCCCGATGCTGCTCTACGCGCAGGACGAGGTGGGCTACGTGTCAGACGCCGTTGTGGCGGAGATCGCGAGCCGGCTCGATCTGCTGGAACTTGATGTCAGAGGCGTGCTGTCGTACTACTCCATGCTGCGCACTGTTCCCGCTGGAAAGTTCAACATACAGGTGTGCACTAATATCTCCTGCATGCTGGTGGGCGGCTACGACATTCTGGATCACTGCAAGGCGAAGCTGGGCATCGGTCACAAGGAAGTGACCAGCGACGGCCAGTTTTCACTGGAAGAAGTCGAATGCATCGGTGCATGCTGTTGGGCACCCGCCATGCAGGTGAATTACGACTTTCACGAGAATCTGACCACGGGGAAAGTCGACCAGATACTGGCTGACTACGCTGCTGGGCGCGGCGAAGACGTCAGGTAGTTTTCGCAATCAGGCGGTCTCCTCCCTTTCCTAATCCGTAGCCCATGCGAACTGCATCGGCAAGAAGCAGCACGGCCAGCGGCACACGGAAGCGTGGGTCTGAGTTGATGAGCACAAACGGAGTGGTGTAGATCAGGCTCGTCAAGATGATCAGCGTGCTGGCGAGATGCATCCTGTGCCTGCGCTGCCACAGAAGCAGCGCAAGCCATCCCGGAACAATCAGGGCGCTGCAAACCTTGAGCGCCAGCCACGGTACCGTTCGCACGTCGAACGGATCATCGAAGTGGTAGCGGTTGGTTTCGGGCCGCAGGAAATTCAGCAGCTTCGCAAAGCAGAGTGCCACCGCGTGGAACGGATGTTGCCGGACGAACTTTCGGGATTCTGCCTGGTAAAGCGGGATGTAATGCAGATCCCGGGCGTCATCCATGCCTGGCTGATCTGAAGGCACAGACCAGTCCATTCGCGTATGAATGCCGAGATCGGCAAGCGCCGGCAGCACAGACGATTCCCCGTTCAGGTGTACGTAGAGTTGTTGCGCCGTGTAGCGATTTGCCCCCGCAAAGGTGTTATATGGTCCGTTCTGCGGAAAGAATGGCCGTCCGTGCACCGCGGTGGTCACCAGCAGGAAGACGGCTGCGGCTGATGACGTCGCAACGGCGGAGAGTTGAAACAGTGTCCGCCAAGGCGCGCGCCACACTGCCCAGAACACAAGCAGGGCGAGCAGCGCCATATTCGGACGGACCAGCGAGGCACAGCCGATGGCAGCACCTGTCCCCAGGGCGTTCAGCCAGACTCTCTCTGCGTGCAGCCGGGTTAAGGCGAGCACCACCCACACCAGCAGATCTGTCGTCAGGTTGGTGTCTGAGACCTTTGTCAGATTGTGAACCAGCTCCGGCTGGAGAGTGATCAGCATCGCAGCGAGCGATGCAAATAGCGGTGACGCAACCCGGATCAGCAGCGATCGAAGCATCACCATCAGCAGCAACGACAGGGCGATGTTCACACTAATCAGGGCGGCGTGTTTTCCTGCGTCGCCGTGCCTGGCGCCCGCAGCAAACGCACCTGCGATCAGTACGGGGTAGCCGATGGGCAGAAACGTCGAAGCGATGTGACCCGTTGACTCCAGCTCGTTCGCGCCCAGCAGAAACTGTCCAAGAGGAATTTCGAATTGCCCTCGCAGAGCAGCGACGGTGTCGACCAGCAGCGTGCAGCCCAGCGCGACCACCAGGCTGTGGCGTCGGACTTGGGTCAGGGCAACCATCCGAGCTCCACTCTGTGAGGACAAATGTTTCCCTTCGCTCACTTCATCGTAAGTCTGTCCGAAAAGCACCACCTGGTGCGATAGCCGGTTGAGCTCACCTTGCAGTGGAGCAATGGCCGATTACAATCAGTCCATATGATGACACTTGTGTCGCACCCCGATGAGGTGAAGGTCCTCTCCCGCCGCTTCGGCCAGGGCGCCGCCGAGATCGACAAGTACGTCGAACTGGACGGCTACAAGGCCGTGCAGAAGGCACTGGAGAGCGGCCCGGAGTGGGTGATTACCGAGATGAAAGCAAGCGGCCTGCGCGGCCGCGGCGGTGCAGGTTTTCCCACCGGCATGAAGTGGTCCTTCGTGCCGAAGACAAGCGAAAAGCCGAAGTATGTCCTGGTAAACGGCGACGAGTCCGAGCCCGGCACCTGCAAAGACCACGTTATCTTCCTGCACGATCCACATGCCGTCATCGAAGGCACCATGATCGCTGGCCTCGCGATCGGCGCGAAGATGGGCTTTATCTACTTGCGCGGCGAGTATCGATACCTGCTGAAGATCATGGAAAAGGCTGTCGCGGACGCCTACGCCAAGGGCTACCTGGGCAAGAACATCTTCGGCAAGGAAGGCGTGGACTTCGACATCGTGACGCAGACCGGTGCCGGGGCCTATGAGGTCGGTGAGGAATCCGCGCTGATGGAGTCGCTCGAAGGCAAGCGCGGCATTCCACGCATCAAGCCGCCCTTCCCTGCCCTCGTCGGTCTGTATGGCGGACCGACGGTCATCAACAATGCAGAGACGATCGCCAGTGCACCGCACATCCTCCTGATGGGGGGAGAGGCGTACGCGAAGCTTGGCAGCGAGCGCAACGGCGGCACCCGCCTGTTCGGCATCAGCGGCATGGTGGAGCGGCCGGGCGTCTACGAGCTGCCAATGGGCTACAGCCTTCGCAAGGCGATCTACGACGTTGCCGGCGGCGTGAAGGGCGGACGCAAGCTGAAAGCCGTCGTTCCGGGTGGTTCGTCGTGCCCGGTGTTGACTGCGGATGAGCTCGACGTGGGCCTGGATTTCGACCAGATGGGTAAAGCAGGCACCATGCTCGGCTCTGGCGGCATCGTCGTGCTGGATGAGACGGTCAGCATGGTCGAGTTTGCCCTGCGAGTCATCAAGTTCTACCAGCACGAGTCCTGCGGCTGGTGCATTCCCTGCCGTGAGGGCACGGACTGGCTGAAGAAAACGCTGACACGCTTCTACAATGGTGGCGGCAACGTGAAAGACATCAACAACATTCAGTATCTGGCCGAGAACATGATGGGCCGCACCTTCTGCCCGCTCGGCGACGCAGCGGCCATGCCCACGCTCGCCTTCATCAAGAAGTTCCGGCACGAGTTCGAAGAATATTTGGGCGGCGCGCGGACCGAGAAGAACTTCATCACCACCGACGAACTCGTCGGCGCAGCGCACTAGGCGAGGATCACGGAATGCCACACGTAACCCTTACCGTAGACGGCCAGCAGATCACCGCACCCGCAGGCACGCTCCTGATTGAGGCATGCAAGTCGGCCGGCCTGCAGATTCCATCGTTCTGTTACTACCCGGGGCTTTCCTTGCAGGCGGCATGTCGCATGTGCGTGGTCCGCATCGAAAAGATGCCGAAGCTGCAGACGGCCTGCACCACGCCCGTTGCGGAAGGCATGATCGTATCGACCGAGACTGCGGAAATCGCGCAAGCCCGAAAAGCCACGCTGCAGTTGCTGCTGGGCAATCACCCGCTGGACTGCCCCGTCTGCGACGCCGGTGGCCAGTGTGAACTGCAGGACATGACCTTCAAGTACGGCGCGGCAGACAGTTTCTACGCCG
>CBAAAE010000045.1:0-18763 GCA_964658845.1 uncultured Novosphingobium sp.
CTCCTGGGCCACGGGCGAATCGATCAAGTGGATTCGCATCCACGATCTGCCGGATTACGTGTACTTCAATCACCAGATTCATGTGAACAAGGGCATTGGCTGCGCCAGCTGCCATGGACGCGTCGATGAAATGCCCATTATGTACATGGAGAATTCGCTGCAGATGGAGTGGTGCCTCAACTGCCATCGCAACCCGGTGAAGAACCTGCGGCCGACGACCGAGATCTACAACATGGCATGGGCAGGGCCGTCCACCATGAAGCCAGTGTGGTGCGCCGAGACCGGCAAGATGGCGCCCACGGCTCAGGCGATCAGTTGCACCACCAAGGATCCGGGTAACGCAAACCCGCAGCTTGCTATGCTGCAGACTGCAAATCCTGCAGCGCCGGGTGCGACCCTGTCGCCGACCAGCGACGGCCCGGGCACGATCACGAGCACCAGTGGTGTCAAGGGAGCTTCCGACAGCAAGTCCCAGAGCGGCACGCAGCTTGAGCCGAATGCACTGCACGGCGCCGGCAAGACGTACTCCGATGTGCCGCCCATGCCCCTGCTGCCAGCCAGTTATCACAAGTTCACGTCGCAGGACGCGCTTGGCACCTACCTTGCAGATAAGTACCGCATCCGCACGCCTTACGAGTTACAGAGCTGCGAGGTTTGCCACCGATGAGCAACCCGCAGAAGGACAGGAACGAGAACGGCATGGCTGAACAAAGCAACACCGGCGCGACCGTCGTGACATCGATCAAGCCGGCAAAGCTGACGCTTGCGGAGGTTCGTGCACGCCTCGACGGCAAGCGCGGCAAGCGGTACTGGCAGAGCCTTGACGACCTGGCCGACGCGCCTGGCTTCGAGGAACTGCTGCACGAGGAGTTTCCGCGGCAGGCGTCGGAACTGACCGACGGTGTCAGTCGCCGCGGCTTCATGAAGGTGATGGGCGCATCGCTCGCGCTGGCCGGCATGGCAGGCTGCACCAAGCAGCCGGATGAGCCGATTTACCCCTACATCAAGCAGCCCGAAGACCTGGTGATCGGACGGCCGAACTACTTCGCGACCGCGTTCCCCTTCTCGACCGGCGCGATTCCCGTCCTTGTCAAGAGCGAGACATACCGTCCGGTCAAGGTCGACGGCAATCCGGAGCATCCGGTCTCGAAGGGCCGGTCCGACCTGTTTACGCAGGCGACGCTGCTCGACCTGTACGACCCCGATCGCTCGGCCCATGTCGTCAAGGTGTCCGGCGGACAGGCTATCAACAGCGACTTTGGCGCCTTCAGCGACGCGCTCCGTGACGCGGTTTCGAACACGTCTGCAGGCCAGGGCTTTGTCGTTCTCTCCGAGACGATCATTTCGCCATCGCTGGCGGCGCAGTGGAAGCAGTTGAAGGCGAAGTACCCGCAGGCGACGCTCGTGCAGTGGGAGCCGGTGAACCGGGACTCGGCTCGCATCGCATCAAAGGCGGCTTTTGGCGACTTCTACGATGCGCAATACAAGCTGGAAAACGCCGACGTGATCCTTTCGCTTGACGCGGATTTCCTCTCGTCGACTGCTTTCCCGGGGTTCCTGCCACTTTCAGCCGGATACGCGGAGCGTCACCGATACGAGACCGGCAAGGCCATGAACCGGCTGTACGTGGTCGAGAGCATGCCGACCGTCACCGGGGCCAAGGCAGAGCATCGCCTGGGTCTGAAGCCCAGCGACATCGAGAAGTTCGCCGCAGCCCTGGGCAGCGGTTCCGGTTTCAGCGGCTCCGAGGCCGCCCAGAAGTTCTTCACCGCTGTTCTCGCCGACCTGAAGAAGTCCGGTGCAAAGGCCGTCGTCATTGCGGGCGAGCAGAGTTCGCCTGCGGTCCAGGCTGCGGCCCACGCACTCAACGCGCAGCTTGGCGCGGTAGGCTCCACGGTCGTCTACACCGAGACGGTTGCTGCCGTGCCCTCGATCCAGAACGAAGATTTCAAGAACCTGGTGGGCAGCATGCGCACCGGACAGGTCAAGGCCCTGGTCATGCTTGGCGTGAATCCGGCGTATAACGCGCCGGGCGATCTCCGCTTCGGTGACGCCCTGTCGCGTGTACCCTTCACCGCGCATTTCGGCCCTTATTACGACGAGACCGCGCAGAAGTCGCACTGGCACGTCAACGCGGCGCACTACCTTGAGAGCTGGTCGGATGCACGGGCCTATGACGGCAGCGTGTCGATCATCCAGCCCATGATCGAGCCGCTGTATGAGGGTCGTACCGCGCACGATGTGCTGCAGACGCTCCTCGACAACCCGCAGATGACCTCGTACGAGGTGGTGCAGGCGAACTTCAAGAACTACAGCAAGGGTTCCGCCGGCAACACCGCGGCCAACAGCACCGCCGCCGCTCCCGCGAACAGCAAGAGCACTGTCGATGCCACCGCCTGGCAGAAGGCGCTGCACGATGGATGGGTCGCAGGTACGGCCTTCACACCCAAGGCCGGCGTCAGCCACAGCGGGGTGTCCCAGACTTCCTGGATGGGCCATACAGCCGGTTCAGGACTCTACGAGATCGCGTTCAACTCCGACCCTTCGCTGTACGACGGCCGTTTCTCGAACAACGGCTGGCTGCAGGAGCTGCCGAAGCAGGTAACGCACCTGAGCTGGGATAACGCAGCCCTCGTCAGCATGGAGACCATGTCCGCGCTGAAGGTGGAAGAGCGCGACCTGATCGAGATCGAGAGCAATGGGCAGAAGGTCACCTTCCCCGTGCTGATGCAGCCCGGTCTGCCGGACGGCGTCATCACCGTGCACCTGGGCTTTGGCCGGTGGTTCGGCAGGGTCGGCCAGTATGTCGGCTCCGACGCGAACAAGCTGCGGTCCATCGATGCGCCGTGGTTTCAGGCGGGTGCGACTGCGAAGAAGACGGTTGGGAACTACGACGTCTCGGTGACGAGCGTCCACTCCATGGAGACGCGCGGCAAGATGGCGCAGAGCGACCTCGCCCATCCGAATACCTCCGGGGCGGAGTCCCTCCCCGGCCACGAAGCGATGGAGCGAGGTATCATCCGCACGGCCACGGTGACCGAGGCACAGAAGACACCAGGGTTCGCCCACGAAGGCAATCTGCTCTACGAGACGCCGAAGAAGGACGAGAGCTTCTTCCCTGACGCCTGGCGTTACGACCACACCGATAAGTCGACCGGCCAGATCCAGAACGCGTGGGCGATGACCATCGACCTCAACTCCTGCATTGGCTGCAACGCCTGCGTGGTGGCCTGCTACGCCGAGAACAACATCCCGGTAGTCGGCCGCGAACAGGTCAAGATCGGCCGCAACATGCAGTGGATCCGTATCGACACCTACTTTGAAGGCGATCTGCACGCACCGAAAGCTCACTTCCAGCCCATGATGTGCCAGCACTGCGAGAACGCAGGTTGCGAGCAGGTTTGCCCCGTGGGCGCCACGGTGCATACGCCGGAAGGCATCAACACCATGGTGTACAACCGCTGCGTGGGGACGCGCTACTGCTCGAACAACTGCCCCTACAAGGTGCGGCGTTTCAACTTCCTGCTGTACGCGGATTACGACACGGAGAGCCTGAAGTTCATGCGCAACCCGGATGTCAGCGTGCGCTCGCGCGGTGTGATGGAGAAGTGCACCTACTGCATCCAGCGCATTGAAGCCGTGAAGATTGATGCGGACAAGGAAGGCCGGGCCATCCGCGACGGCGAGATTGTCACCGCGTGCCAACAGTCCTGCCCGACGGACGCGATCGTCTTCGGCAATCAGAACGACAAGGGAAGCCGGGTTGCCCGGCTCAAAGCGGAGGAGCGCAGCTACCAGGTGCTCGCCGACCTCAACTACCGTCCGCGGACCAGCTACATCGCGGGTGTGACCAATCCGAACCCTGAGCTGGAGACGGCGTAATGGCGACCAAACCTGTCATCGATCCGTACCGCCACCCGGTCAACGACCCCATGATCGATCCGATCACGGGCGAGTTTGCGGTGATTGCACCGGGCCACAACTTCACCAGCGTCACCCGCAAGATCGCGGGCGTGGTGCTCACGTCGCATACCCCGCTCGGCTGGTTCATGGGCCTGGTGGTCGCTGGCGGCATCGCGTCGCTGGCTGTGGTCGCCATCACCTGGCTGGTCCTGCGCGGCGTCGGTATCTGGGGCGTTACGATCCCGGGCGCGTGGGGCTTCGCCATCGTCAACTTTGTCTGGTGGATCGGTATCGGTCACGCCGGCACGCTGATCTCGGCGATTCTGCTGCTGTTCAAACAGAGCTGGCGCAACTCGATCAACCGGTTCGCGGAAGCCATGACGATCTTCGCCGTGGTCTGCGCGGGTCTGTTCCCGGTGCTGCACATCGGGCGTCCGTGGCTGGGTTACTGGCTGCTGCCGCTGCCGAATACCATGAACATCTGGCCTCAGTTCCGTTCGCCTCTCTGCTGGGATGTTTTCGCGGTATCGACCTATGCGACCATCTCCGTGGTGTTCTGGTACATCGGCATGATCCCGGATTTTGGCACGCTGCGCGACAAGGCCGAACTGCCCTTCGCCAAGTGGTTCTACGGCCTGCTGTCGCTGGGCTGGCGTGGATCAACACGTCACTGGATGCGCTATGAGACGGCGTCGCTGCTGCTTGCCGGCTTGTCCACGCCGCTGGTGCTCTCGGTGCACACGGTCATCAGCTTCGACTTCGCAGTGGCTGCGCTGCCGGGTTGGCATACGACCATCTTCCCGCCTTATTTCGTAGCGGGTGCTATTTATTCCGGCTTTGCCATGGTTCTGACCCTGGCCATCCCGATCCGGAAGTTCTACCACATGGAAGACCTGGTGACGCTGCGTCACCTGGACAACATGGGCAAGGTCATGCTGGGCACGGGCCTGATCGTAGCTTACGGTTATGGGCTCGAAGTGTTCATGGCGTGGTTCTCAGGCAGTCACTGGGAATGGTTCATGATGTGGAACCGGATGTTCGGTCCCATGGGATGGGCTTACTGGCTGCTGATCGCGTTCAACATCGTCATGCCGCTTGGCACGCTCTGGTGGCGGAGACTGCGGACGAACGTCGCATACCTGTTCAGCATTTCGATCATTATCAACATCGGGATGTGGTTTGAGCGTTTCGTGATCGTCGTCACTTCGCTCTACCGTGACTTTCTGCCCTCCTCGTGGGGCACCTATCGCGCCACCAAGTGGGACTACATGCTGTACATCGGCACCATGGGCATCTTTACCAGCCTGTTCCTGCTGTTCGTACGCTTGGCTCCCATGATCCCGATGAACGAGATCAAGATGATGCTGCCGCAGACTAAGCTGGCGGGTGGCATGGACGCGGAAGAGACCGTAGAGGAGACTGCCTGATGCCAGTGGAAGAGGGAATCTACGGTCTTCTGGCCGAATTCAACACGCCCGGCGCCATGGTCCGAGCGACGGAGGCGGCACGTGATGCGGGCTTCCGCCGGATGGAATGCTACACGCCCTACCCGGTGGAAGAGGCTGCGACGGCACTCGATGTGCATCGCACCCGCGTGCCATTGCTGACCCTCATGGGCGGCATCATGGGCCTGACCACGGCCTTCCTGATGCAGACGTGGATGTC
Organism: uncultured Novosphingobium sp.; assembly: GCA_964658845.1. GTDB lineage: Bacteria > Acidobacteriota > Terriglobia > Terriglobales > Acidobacteriaceae > Terriglobus. Next base: position 5,569 of record CBAAAE010000045.1, read on the forward strand.
TGCCATTTCGTACCCGCTGAATATTGCGGGCAGGCCCCTGTTCTCCTGGCCGGCGTTCCTGATTCCGGCATACGAGTGGACGATCCTTTTCGCGGGCCTGTCCGCTGCGTTCTCCATGCTGGCGCTGAACGGGCTGCCCCAGCCGTACCATCCGCTGTTCAACGCGCCCAACTTCCGCACCGGCGCGACCGACGACAAGTTCTTCCTGTGCCTTGAGGCGACTGACCCGCAGTTCAGCCTGAGTGATTCGCGGTTGCTGCTGGAACGGTTCCACGCGGTCAGCGTAGTGGAGGTAGATCTGTAATGCAGGCAACGGTAAACAGGGAACAGGGAACAGGGTTTCGCCGGCTCGCGGTTGCGGCGGCAGCCTGCACGGTTGCGCTCGGCCTCGCCGGCTGCCGGCAGGACATGCACAACCAGCCCAAGTTCTATCCCCAGCGGGGTACCAGCTTTTATGCGGATGGCCGGTCCGCGCGCCCGCAGGTTACGGGCACCGTCGCCCGCGGCCAGGAGGATGCCGGTTCCTACTTCCGCACCGGCATGATCAATGGCGCCGAAGGTGACGGCCTCCCAATGCCGCTCACGGCCGAACTGGTGGAACGTGGCCAGGAAAAATTCAACGTCTACTGCACCGCCTGCCACTCTCGCGTGGGTAATGGCAAGGGCATGATCGTCATGCGCGGCTACTTCCCGGCAGGCAATCTTCATACCGACCGTCTTCGCCAGGCACCGCTCGGGCACTTCTATAACGTGATTGCTAACGGTTACGGCGCCATGCCGGACTACAGCGGGCAGATCGAGACCGAGGATCGCTGGGCCATTGCGGCGTACATTCGCGCACTGCAGCTGAGCCAGCACGCGACCACCGCTGACGCTGGTGGAGCGCATGTCGAGCAGATGTCCGAAGTGGAGAAGCAGGAAGGCTTCGGTCCGGAGTTCATCAACGACTGGGATCTGCCGATGACGGCAGGCGCCATCAAGGGGCAGGCACCTGGGTCGGCACCCGTCCCGCAGCCCATGCCCAAACCAGCCGCGGCCCTGAACATGTCGAGCACAGCGGCAACGCCGGGTGGAACGACCAAGGCCGATCCTAAGACTCCCGCTCTGGTCACGGCGGCAACTACGCTTGCCAAGCCCGCCGGCGAGGCGACTTCGGCAACTGCGGTGGTCGAAGCCAAGGCCACCGCGCCCACCAAGACCGCACCAAGCGCGTCCGCAGGCGATGTTGCCTCCGGCGAGAAGCTCTACCAGGCAAACTGCAGCGTCTGCCACCAGCCCAATCGCCAGGGTATGGCGCCGATGATTCCATCGCTGGTGGGCATTGTCGGGCGCGTTGGAGCAGCACACATTCACAGCGTGACGACTACCGGCATTGTGACCGGCAAGGTCAACATGCCGTCCTTTACCGGCAAGCTGACGTCTGACGACGTCGACAAGATCATCGCGTTTCTTGCAGCAAGCAAGTAGTAGTCCAGAGACAAAACAGAACCGAGTCCTGAAGGAACAGAGAAGGCCCGCAACGCATGGCACACGGACACGAACAATACGCACCCGCAGGAGCCGGTGATCCCGGCAATACCGGGCACGCGCTGCACGCCGATCATGGTCCGCGGGTTCTGCCCGCCGATTTGAACGCACCTCCGGTGCTCGCCGCCTGGAAGACGCGCGCTCTGATCGTCGCGGCGGGTGGTCTCATCCTTTCCGTTCTCGTCGGTCTCATTGGAGGCTTCGACCACATCGTGCGCGGCTACCTGCTCGCCTTCATGCTCTGCTTTGGCTTCGCCGGCGGCGGTCTCTGCATGTTGATGCTGCAGTACGTCACAGGTGGAAAGTGGGGCCTGATCATGCGCCGTCCCATGGAGGCCATGACCCGCACCACGCCGTTGCTGATCATCCTGTTCATCCCGTTGATTCTCTTCAGCAAGCGCCTTTGGCTGTGGGCTGCTTACCCCACGCATGAAGCGGTCGAGAACGGGCTCCACAACGGCATGCTGGATGAAGCACAGGCGCATGCGCTCGACTGGAAGCGCATCATGCTGACACCGCTGCACGTCACGCTCGAGATCGCAGTGGTCTTCGGCTTTATGCTGCTTTGGGGCTACTTCCTGAACCGCTGGTCGCTCGAACGCGACGCAGACCCGGCCGCGGGCTCGGTGGCATCGTTTGAGTTCTGGCGCATCAAGGCGGAGAATCTTTCCGGCATCGGCATCCTGATCTACGTCGTCATGCTGACCGTGATCGCCATCGACTTGATGATGACGCTCGACATCACCTGGTACTCGACCATGTACGGCCTAATCTTTCTGGTCGGGCAGGGTTATGGCGTGCTGGCGCTCGGCACCCACACCATCATCCGGCTGTCGCGTGTTCAGCCGCTTGCGACGGCCCTGCGGAAGACTGAGCAGTACGACCTGGGCAAGTTCATGCTGGGCTTCGTCATGCTGAACATTTATCTGAGCTTCGCGCAGTTTCTCATCATCTGGTCGGCCAACTCGCCGGAGGAGATTCCCTGGTACCTCAACCGCATCCGCGGCGGCTGGTGGGTGATCTGTTCGCTGGATTTCCTATTCCACTGGGTGGTGCCGTTCTGCCTGCTGCTCAGCCGGTCTTTCAAGTATGACAACCGGAAGATGCTGGCGCTGACCACATGGATGATCTTCGCGCGCTGCTTTGACCTGTTCTGGATGATCGAGCCGAACTTTCCAGGCGCTGCCGGCAACCTGCATATGAGCGTCGGCATTCTGGCCTACATTACCGTGCCGCTCTTCATCATTGGCGTGTGGATGTGGATGTACCTGACCAACCTGGGGTCTCGCACCCTGATCGTACTGAACGATCCGCATACCGCGGAAGTTCTGGAGCCTGAACATGCCCACTAATCCCAATGATCGCGATCACGTACTCAGCCAGAAGGGTCCGTCAATCGGCGCGGATGAACACGGCCTGGGGAAACCCATGCCGCACCCCTCGCCCAAGTTTGACGCAGAACATCCGGGCTACGAACTTACGGACGTCAATGCCAAGGGAGTGGTCGTTTTCATCAGCGGCCTGCTTGGTTTCCTCGCCGTCTTCTTCATCCTCTGCTATGCCATGGGCAAAGCCATCAACTATGGCCTGCTGAAGCAGGATCAGGACACGGCGTCGCACAATCCGTTATCAGCGCCCAGCCCGCAGGCGGTTCAGAAACGTGGCGAGAGCCTCGAAAACAACCCGGAGCAGGAGCAGAAGTCAGCCGCAGCCATTGCGCAGAGCTTCCCCACGCCGCGGGTGCCGACCGATGATGACAATCAGGAGACTGCGGACATGCATGCCCGCGAAGATCTGCTGCTTGAGCACTACACGGCGTCGAATCCGGCAGACGGCCCGCCGGGAACCATTCACATCCCCATCGAACGGGCCATGCAGATCGTCGTGCAGCGCGGTCTACCCACGGCCTCAACCCAGGTTTCCGCGGTGCAGACCAGCCTGACGGGCGACAAGCAATATGCCGCCTCGGCTCCACTTACCAATGGCTTCGCAAGAACGGCCTACGAATTGGATCAGATGGAAGGCCGTGAGCAGAGGTTGGGCGCAGGTGAGAGTCCAACAGAAGCAAGGAAGTAGGAGCAGGACGATGCAGAAGCAGGGAACAATCCGGAAGTGGCGCGACGGCACCAGGCTGGGTCTGCTGGCGGCGGCGCTCGTGTGCGGGTTGTTGCCAGGAACCCTATCTCAGGCGGCCGCCCAGGTTTCAAGTTATGGCGACAAGCAGACCGGCGAGTCCTATGGCAACGAACTCCCCGCGGTCCTGAAGGGCGCCTCGATCGATCAGCACCTGAATACGCAGTTGCCGAACGTGCCGTTCGTGGACGAGACAGGCAAGGCTGTAACCACCAGCGATTACTTCGGCCACGGAAAGCCTGCGGTGCTGGCGCTGGTGTACTTTCAGTGCCCCATGCTGTGTTCTGAAGAGCTGGATGGCCTGACGCAGGCGCTCGCCATGGTGCATCTGGATCCGTCGAAGGACTTCAACGTACTGATTATCAGCATCGATCCGAATGACAAGCCGGAAGATGCTGCGAAGAAGAAGGCGCTCTACACCAGGCGTTACGCGCGGCCTGGTACCGAGGCAGGCTGGCACTTCCTGACCGGGCAGCAGCCGTCCATCGACGCGATGACGAAGGCTATCGGTTTCGGCTACGTTCGGGTGCCTTCGTCGGATGGCAAGACGACCCAGTTTGCGCATGCCAGCTCGATCCAGATTGTGACTCCCGATGCGCACATCGCGCAGTACTACCTGGGTGTCGAGTACTCGCCAAAGGACCTGCTCCTGGGCCTGATCGAGGCCTCGGGTAACAAGATCGGCTCGCCGGTGGCGAATATTCTGACGTACTGCTACCACTACGATCCACACCGCAACAAGCACAGCCTGATCATTGCCCGAGTCGTGCAATTTGGCGGCATGATCACGGTCGCGGGCCTGGGTGGTTTCATGTTTCTGATGTTTCGACGCGATCTGAAGCTGGGACGCGAACACGCTTTGACCCGCAAAGACGACAGACCGTAGCGTTGCCGCTTTGCATGGATTTGCCGCTGGTGCAGCATGGCAACAAGAGAACGGACAGGAAGAGATAAAGGCAGACGATGGGACTCAGTCCAGTACTTTGGCAGTTTCTAACCAAGTGGCTCACCACCTCGGCGATATGGCCGCAGGAGGCCTCTACCATCGCGCCGTGGGCAGATGCGTTGTACATCTTTCTCTGGCTGATGACACTGTTCGGCGTCATCGTGGTTGGCGCGCTGGTATTTACCTTTGCCGTCCGTTACCGCAAAGAGCGTCACCCGGTCGCCATCCAGGTGGAGGGTTCCACGCTGTTGGAAGCGACATGGACCATCATCCCGCTCGGCGTGTTCCTGTTTGTGTTTGTCTGGGGCGCCTGGTTGTACTTCCGCATCTACAACCCACCGGCTGACGCCATGCAGATCTACATTGTGGGAAAACAGTGGATGTGGAAGGCCGAGCACCCTGGCGGCCAGCATGAGATTAATGCACTGCACGTGCCGATCGGCCGTCCCGTGCAGTTGACCATGATTTCGCAGGACGTTTTTCACTCTTATTCGATCCCGGCCTTCCGTGTTAAGCGTGAGGTCATTCCGGGCCGCTACAGCACCGTCTGGTTCAACGCCACTACAGCCGGCACCTATCACCTGTTCTGCACGCAGTACTGCGGAACACTCCACTCCGGCATGATCGGCGATATCGTTGCCATGGCGCCTGAAGACTACGAGAAGTGGACACAGCTATCCACGAGCGGCATGAGTCTTTCGCAGAACGGTGAGCGCCTGTTCGCCTCCATGGGCTGCAACAGTTGCCATTCCGGCAACGCGGCAGCCGCGGGCCCCAATCTTGCGGGAATCTACGGGTCTAAGATCAAGATGGACGACGGGTCCGATCAGATCGCCACAGACGGCTGGCTCCGCGACACCATCTTGAATCCTTCGCAGCACGTGCCGCTCGGCTACAAGCCGATCATGCCCACCTACCAGGGACAGATCAGCGAAGAAGGCCTGATCGATCTGGTGGAATACATCAAAGGCCTGAAGACCAACTACCGTATCCAGCAGACGCTGAATACCTCCAAATCAGACGACGCGGCGCCAACCACGCCCGTAGATAAGGTGACGCCATGAGCACCATCGTGTCCTTGCCCGACCAGAGCACGGCTACCCTGCCGAAGCGCAACTACATCAACAACGAGCACGGGCTGCTCTCCTGGCTGCTGACCGCCGATCACAAGCGGATCGCGATGCTCTACCTCATCAGCATCACGTTCTTCTTTTTCATCGGCGGCTTCTTCGCAGGCATGGTCCGCCTCGAACTGCTGACGCCCGCAGGCGATCTGATGGCTGCTGACACCTACAACAAGATGTTTACGATGCACGGAATCGTGATGATCTTCTTGTTCCTGGTGCCTTCCGTGCCGGCGACGCTTGGTAACTTCCTGATCCCGATCATGATCGGTGCAAAGGATTTGGCTTTCCCGAAGATCAACCTGCTGAGCTGGTATCTGTACATGATCGGCGGCATCTTTGTGCTGACGACGCTCGTGCTTGGCGGCGTGGACACGGGCTGGACCTTTACCACGCCCCTCTCGACCCATTACCTGAACACGCACGTGGTCACCACGGCGACCGCGGTCTTTATCGCCGGCTTTTCCTCGATCTTCACGGGCCTGAACTTCATCGTGACGATCCATCGCATGCGCGCGCCTGGCATGACCTGGTTCCGCCTGCCGCTGTTTGTCTGGTCGAACTACGCGGCTTCGGTCCTGATGGTGCTCGGTACCCCGGTTCTGGCGATTGCGATTGTGCTGGTCGCGCTTGAGCGTACGGTCGGCATCGGTGTCTTCGACCCCACCAAGGGTGGCGACCCGCTGCTGTTCCAGCATCTTTTCTGGTTTTATTCGCACCCTGCTGTGTACATCATGATTCTGCCAGGCTTCGGTGTGATCTCTGAGGTGATCTCCACCTTCAGCCGTAAGCGGGTTTTTGGCTACACAGCCGTCGCGTTCTCCTCGGTGGCTATTGCGGTCTTCGGCTTCTTCGTGTGGGCGCACCACATGTTCATCATGGGTGTGTCGAATTACTCTGCACTCGTCTTTTCCCTGCTGACTATGCTCGTGGCCGTGCCGTCTGCCATCAAGATTTTCAACTGGTCGTTCACGATGCAGAAGGGGTCGATCACCTTTGAAACACCGATGCTCTATGCCTTTGGCTTCATCGGATTGTTCACCATCGGTGGGTTGACCGGCGTCTTCCTAGGGGCGTTGGGCATGGACGTCATGCTGACGGAAACTTATTTCATCGTGGCGCACTTCCACTTCGTGATGGTGGGTGGCATGCTGATGGCGTTCCTGGCCGGCATCCATTTCTGGTGGCCCAAGCTGACCGGCCGCATGTACCCCGAGTCGGTTTCAAAGCTTGCAGCCATCATTACCTTTGTTGGATTCATCCTTACTTTCTTCCCGCAGTTCATCGTCGGTTACCTCGGCATGCCGCGTCGTTATCACGCGTACCCACCTGAGTTCCAGGTGCTGAACGTGTTGTCCACGGCCGGCGCGACGGTGCTTGGCGTCGGTTACATGCTGCCGCTGCTGTACCTTGCATGGTCGTTGAAGTACGGGGCAATAGCCGGGAACAATCCGTGGCAGGCAACGGGACTCGAGTGGCAGATCCAGTCGCCCCCATTGACGGAGAACTTCATCGAGACCCCGATCATGGACCACGAAGCCTACGATTACGAGTGGCTGGAGAAGAAGACGGAACGCGAGTTGCAGCACGTCGGCTAAGGTTCTGATGGCGACGTGATGCTGAGTCCATTACAGTAGAAACTTAGAGCGGAGCGGGCTGGCCAGAGAATTCTCTGACCAGCCCGTGAAACGAACGAATCAACCCTGTACGAGAGGTTTTGCATGTCGATCGCATCGACCATCACGCATCCGCCGGAGCCGGAAATCCACCCGTCGCATGACGTGCACGACCACCCGTTCTATCAGAAGCATCACTTTGAAACAGCCGAACAGCAGCGCGAAGCCGCGTCGTTTGGGATGTGGCTCTTCCTGTTAACGGAAATCATGTTTTTTGGCGGGCTGTTTTTTGCCTACCTGCTGTACCGCAACTGGTATTACGAGTCGTTTGTCGCCGCATCGAACTCGATTTCCATCACTATGGGCTTCATCAATACCGTGGTGCTGATCAGTTCGTCGTTCACCATGGCTATGGGTGTCTGGTCTGCCGAGATCAGGAACAAAAAGTTTTTGGAGTGGTCGTTGATCGCCACCATCTTTCTGGGGTTTGCGTTCCTCGGCATCAAGTCAGGTGAGTATTACGACAAATTCCATGAGCACCATGTGCCCGGTGCATCGTTCGACATAGCGGACTTCGTGCATCCGCCGGCCAACAGCAAAGAAAAGCCTCTTACCGTCGACCAGGCGAACAAGACGCAGATCTACTTCTCGCTGTACTTCGCTATGACTGGCGTTCACGCGCTTCACATGATCATCGGCATCGCGATCCTGTTCTTTCTCCTCTGGAAAGCGAAAACGGGTTTGTACACCACGGGTTACGTGCAACCCATTGAGAACTTCGGCCTGTACTGGCATTTTGTAGATATCGTATGGATTTTTTTATTTCCATTTCTCTACCTGATCAATCGACATTGACGTGTAACACTCATCCGCGCGCAGGACTGCTCCAGAGAGACCAAGACCGTAAGAAGGAAGCTGCATGAGCGAACAGGGAATATCGCACAACCTTAAGCCCGTTGGCATCGATGGCGAGAATTTGGCGTCAGGGGATGCGATGAACATCAACAACCCGGAACACGTGGCGCACCACATCGTCAGCCCGGCGGTTTATGGGCTGATCTTCGGTGTTCTCATGATCGGGACGCTGCTGACGGTAGGTGCTTCCATGCTGCCGCTTGGCATCTTCAATGCGCCGATCGCCATTGGCATTGCATGCACGAAGGCAGTCTTCGTGGTGCTGTTTTTCATGCACGTCAAGTACAGTTCGCGACTTGTGAAACTCACGGTCAGTGCCGGCTTTTTCACGTTCCTCGTACTGGTCATGATGACCATGCTGGATTATGTGTCGCGCGCATGGGGTCAGTGGTAGTTCACGTTAGATCAATAAAAAAGGGGAGCCAATTGGCTCCCCTTTAATTTGCAATCGTGTGTTCCTTTGCGGCTTATAGTTCTCGTGCCATTACAGCATCATGATGAACGCTCGAGCCGACGGTGAAGTACCGCTCGCCGATCTGCTGAAAGCCTGCCTTCTCGTAGAAGCGGATCGCATCGAAGTTCTTGCCGTAGACGCCCAGCAGCAGCCTCGTGCGTCCCAGTTCGCGTGCACTCGTTACGGCCTTCTCCATCAACTCCCTACCGATGCCCAGGCCCTGGAAGCGGTGGAGCAGGTAGATGCGTCGCAATTCGTAGTCGGTCGGTGCGATTTCTACCGGCAGGTCCGGTTCGCAGCAGACGGTGTAACCCACGGGCGCGTCCCCCGGTTCGACCTCCGCCAGTACGCAGCGTGCAGTTGGCTGCGCGAGATACTTTGCAAACGACTCGGGAGAGTTGTTGCGCTGGCAGTGCTGCAGCAGGTCGCTGCCGTCCAGGGTACCGGCAAACGCATCCAGAAAGCTGGCGCCCGCGACCAGGGACAGCATGGCCGCATCCTCTGGCACACAGGTTCGCAGGTGATACAAGGGCTGAGTCATCGTTCACAGCATATCGAGGTCTGCGGTGGGAAGACAAAGCAGCAGCTTCGCGGGCATCAACACGATACCCGTGGTCTGTTTTCGTGCCGGAAGCGATAACTCGATTTGCGCAGGGTCAGGGCGCGGCTGCTTCCCGCGGGTGCATCACAAGTGATGATCGCAAGGACGCGCACCCAACCATGAAGGAACGATCGAAGAAGCAGCCGCCGGAGAGCGTGGCTACACCGCCCGGTGAAGCGGGGACCGGCGCCGCCGCAAAGGGCCTCAGCGAGGGCGATCCGCAGGCGCTTTCCGATCATCCTGCGCGTCAGAAGGCCATTCGCGCTGCCGCTAGAGCGGTTCGTAATCAGACAATGGGAGCGGAACGTCCAGGCAACTCCAGGTCAAGGAAGCGCGCTGCCGAGCCGGAGGCCAGTGAGGCGGAGACGCGCCGCTCGGCCGCCGTGGCGAAGCTCTCAGCCGATCTGCCGGAGGCGCTGCGGCGGCTGGCCAGTGGCGATCGTGTTACCGTTCGGCGGGATGGGGCGCCTGCTCCCGCCGGCAAGGCGGTTGTCTACTGGATGCAGCGAGCACAGCGCGCCTTCGACAATCCCGCGCTCGACTGTGCGGTCGAAGCGGCCAACACGCTGGGTCTGCCGGTGGTGGTGTACTTCGCCGGCATCTCGAACTTTCCCCATGCAAATCTGCGGCACTACGTCTTTCTGAACCAGGGCCTGCGTGATGTGGAGGCGGACCTGAAGCAGCGCAACGTCAGCTTCGTGCTCCGTAATGCCCCCCGCGAAGATCACCTGCGCCTGTTCGCGGATGTGGGTGCGGCGCTCGTCATTGGAGATGAAAATCCCATGCGCGAACCGGAGCGCTGGCGCTGCCATGTGGCGAAGACAACCGACGTGCCTTACTGGACGGTGGATGCCGATGTGATTGTGCCTACCGGACGTTTTGAGAAGGCGCAATATGCGGCATACACCATGCGCGGACGGCTCTGGAAGATGGTGCCGGACTACCTGCAGCCCAGCTTGAATCCGCACGCGGACCATGCGTGGAAGGCGCCGCGCGGCTTTATTCAGGACGATCCACAGCACGATATGACCGCCGGGTGGACGGACCTCGACCGCACCGTTTTGCCCGTCGATCTGGTCGGTGGCGCCCACGCGGCGCATGCGCGGCTGCAGCATTTCGTCAGCCACCTGTTAAGCGGCTACGCGCAAAGGCGCAACCACCCGGACGAGGACGCCACGTCCATGCTGTCACCCTATCTGCACTACGGCCATGTCAGTCCTCTGACGATCTACCTTGCGCTTGAAGCCGCGGTGGAGAAGGACAAGAGCCTTCGCGAGAGCGCGGACAGCTTTCTGGACGAAATGGTGACGTGGCGTGAGCTCTGCATTAATTACGTCAAGTACAACCCGCACTATGACGATCCTGAATGCGCGGAGGAGTGGGCTCGCAAGACGATCGCAGAACATGCCGGGGACCTGCGCGATCCCACTTACACGCTGCAGCAGATGGAGCGCGCCGAGACTTACGACGAGCTTTGGAATGCCGCGCAAAGGCAGATGATTCGCCGCGGCTGGATGCATAACTTCATGCGCATGTACTGGGCCAAGAAGATACTGGAATGGTCGCCCGATAACGCCACTGCAATGAAAAACACGATCTACCTAAATGATAAGTACTTCCTCGACGGCCGTGACCCGGGCGGTTACGCAGGCATCGCGTGGGCAATCTACGGCAAGTTCGACCGGCCGTGGGGCGAGCGGAAGGTCTTCGGCAAGATCCGCTACATGAGCGGCGCGAGCAGTGGACGGAAGTTCAACAGCAAGGCTTACATCGCGCAGTATCCGCCACAGGTTTGAGTCCTCCCGCGTTGATCAAGTGCCTGACTTGCTGTCGTGTTGCGGCAGGACTACTGTCTGCCGTCATCTGAGAAAAGCGAAGCTATGACAAGTTGGTGCGGGATAACGACTCGTGCTGGATCAACTCGTTGCGGGTAGCGTTCGTTGTCGGGATGACAAAGTTACGGTCACGAAGGAAGACATCTGCAGAACACTTCGCACAACCGTCCGGCACAGCTTACACTGCCGCACATGCGTGTCTCTCGTCTTGTGCTGTTTGCGTTCCTGGTTGCTACGGCTTCTGCGCAGTCGCGGGGTAACGTGGCTGCGCCCACCGTGGCTGAGGCGAAGACTTTTCTCGATCGTGCGAATGCCGATCTGCTGAAGTCTGCAATTGCCGTCTCGCATGCCGATTGGCTGGCGGAAACCTACATCAATGAAGACAGCGAGGCGACCGGTGCGCTGCTCAGCGAACAGGATTCGACGCTGCAGTTGAAGCTGATTGAGGAGAGTCATCGCTTCGATAAGCTGACGCTACCCGCGCCGATGCGCCGGCAGATGATGCTGTTGCAGGTCAACGCGCCGGCCGCGCCGCACGATCCAAAGCTGCTGGCGGAGGAGACGCAGATCGCCGCGCAGCTAACCGGCATGTACGGCAAAGGCAAGTACTGTCCGGGAGTTCCGCAGGGCCAGGCTGCTCCTGCCAGCGTGAAATGCATGAGCGTGGATGACGTGGACACGCTGATGGCGAAGTCGCGGGACCCAGGGGAGCTGACGAAGGCATGGGTGGGCTGGCACGCCGTGGGAGCGCCCATGCGCGATAAGTACATGCGCTTTATAGAGCTGCAGAACATCGGTGCGCGGGAGCAAAACTATAAGGACACGGGTGAACTCTGGAGGTCAGGCTACGACATGACGCCGGCGCAGTTCTCCGCTGAACTGAACCGTGCATGGACGCAGCTTGAGCCGCTTTACCGCGAGCTTCACACCTATGTGCGGCATCGGCTGATCGCAAAGTACGGCGCTGCGGCGGACCGCAAAGACGGCATGATTCCCGCGCAATTGCTAGGCAATACCTGGGCGCAGGAGTGGGGCAACATCTACGACATCGTCGCACCGACGGATCCGAAGCTCTCGCAGTTCAAGCCGGTCGATCTGGAGGGCGCGCTGCTCCACCAGATCTCGGAAAAGGAAGGTGCGGCTGCGAATCCTTACATCCAGTGTGTGCAGCAGAAGGAAATCAACGCGGACATGGGCAAGCCGGAGCCGCCATGCGCCTCCGCGAACGGCGATCCCATGCAGGCTGCGCACACGCTGGCAGCGAGAGACATGGTCCATTACGGCGAGAACTTCTTCACCTCGCTTGGCTTCGCGCCGCTGCCGAAGACCTTCTGGGACCGGTCGCAGTTCGTGCATCCGCGTGATCGCGAGGTGGTCTGCCATGCGTCCGCATGGGACATCGACCAGGTGGACGATCTGCGCGTGAAGATGTGCATCGAGGTGAATGCCGACTACTTCACCACGGTGCATCATGAGCTTGGGCACAACTTCTATCAGCGCGCTTATAACCGGCAGCCAATGCTGTTCCGCAGCGGCGCGAATGACGGATTCCACGAGGCCATCGGAGACTCGGTCGCGCTGAGCATCACGCCCGCTTACCTGAAGACGCTGGGCCTTGCCGGCCTAGAACCGCCCGCTGAAGCGGACATTCCACTGCAGTTGCGCACGGCGTTGGACAAGGTAGCTTTCCTGCCGTTTGCGCTGGCACTGGATACGTGGCGGTGGCAGGTCTTCAGTGGCGAGATCAAGCCGGCGGATTACAACAAGGCGTGGTGGGCACTGCGGGGAAAATACCAGGGCGTTGCACCGCCGGTCGATCGCACCGAGGCCGACTTCGACGCAGGTGCGAAGAACCACATCCCGACAAATGTGCCGTATGCACGCTACTTTCTTGCCCGCGTGTACCAGTTCCAGTTCTACAAGGCCATGTGCGACGCCAGCGGGTATAAGGGACCGCTGAATCGCTGCAGCTTCTATGGTTCCAAGGCTGCCGGTGACCGTCTCAACGCCATGCTGGAGAAGGGCCAGTCGCAGCCGTGGCAGC
>CBAAAE010000046.1:0-18366 GCA_964658845.1 uncultured Novosphingobium sp.
GTGCGCTATGATGATGCCCATGAAGCTGTTGCGCAAACGCGGCATCCTTTCGGATTACTTCGGAAGGCGGCTGGAGGAAAGCATGGGAGACCTGCCTGTGAGCGAACGCAGCAGGACGGAAAGTCTCGTTGTTGCGGCCGCTTGGCTTGCCGGCGGCGTCAGTGTGGTAACTCTTGGCCTGCTTGCCGGCCGCGAGTTGCGAGGCCGCTACAAGTTCAAACGGCGCACACCGTATGACTACTACGCGCATTCTGGCGACCGCTCGCCTGACCTGGATTACAGCGTCGGCATCTAGCGCTCCCAGACGCTTTCCGCAACCGGGACAGCCCAACGGAAGTGCCAAGGGCATACCCCAGCCCAGCGGATCGTGTTCCTTCGCCATCATCAGTCGCACCCCATGAGGAAGTCAGCAGACGCATGAGCACGCAGATCATCAGCTTTCTTTTTCCCGGCCAGGGCTCGCAGGCGGTGGGTATGGGCCGCGATTTGTACGAGCAGTTCCCCGCTGCAAGGGCGGTTTTTGACGAGGCCGATGAGACGCTCGGGTACAGCCTGTCGAAGCTCTGTTTTGACGGCCCCGAAGAACAACTGAAGCAAACCGAGTTCACCCAGCCAGCCATCCTGGCGGCCTCCGTCGCCACCGCTCGTGTGCTGGCAGAGCACGGCATCACGCCCGCCGTCGCCGCAGGCCACTCGCTGGGGGAGTACAGCGCGCACGTGGTCGCGGGTACGATGAGCTTCGCCGACGCCGTCCGTACTGTCCGGGCGCGCGGCCAGTTCATGCAACAGGCCGTCCCCGAGGGGAAAGGCGCCATGGCCGCCATCCTCGGGCTGGACGCCGCGAGCATCGCCGAGCTGTGCCAGCAGGCGTCGGACGAGCACGATGAGATCGTCGCGCCCGCGAACATGAACTCGCCCGGGCAGACCGTCATATCCGGCGATGTTGCCGCCGTGGCACGCGCCAGCGAACTGTGCCGGGAAGCCGGCGCAAAACGCACCGTCGACCTGCCCGTCTCCGCACCCTTCCACTGCAAGCTGATGGAGCCGGCGGCCGAACTGCTGGCCAGCGAACTGGAGCGCGTCGTCTTCAACGACCCCCGCATCCCGGTCGCCAGCAACGTCGACGCACGCTTCGTCACCCGCCGCGCAGAGGTCCGCGATTGCCTCATCCGCCAGGTGACCGGGGCGGTGCGGTGGACGGAGTGCATCGACCTGCTGCGTACGACGGGCGGTGCTACGATGTTCATCGAGGTCGGTCCCGGACGCGTTCTGAGCGGTCTGCTGCGGCAGATTGACCGCGCACTCTCTTCCGTCCATGTGGAAGACAGTGCCAGTTTGGAAAAGACCCTGGCCGCGATCGCTGCAGCTTCCGCATAGACGGCCAACTTGGGCGAAACAGCACTGAATCGTTGCTCTGAGAGCAATGGCAACCTAATCCGTCGTCCTGAGCGAAACGCAGCGGAGCTCAGGATGACGACCGGGACGCTCCACAAGGTTTCGAAAAACGAGATAGGTTTCGTCAGCCTGACATAGAGCAAGATCAAGAACATGCCCACACCGCTGCTCGAAGTAGAAGGTCTCACCATCCGGTTTCCAGGATCGGAGCGGCCGGCGGTGGATGGCATTTCCTTCCGGATCAATGAAGGCGAAGTGCTGGGCCTGGTCGGCGAATCGGGCTCGGGCAAGTCGGTCACGTCGCTCGCCATGCTGCGTCTGCTGCCGCCCGACGCGCAGATTGCCGGCAGCATCCACTTCGACGGTCGCGACCTGCTGAAGCTTTCAGAGGGGGACATGCGCGCACGTCGCGGGCGGGACCTGAGCATGATTTTTCAGGAGCCAATGACCGCGCTCAACCCCGCCATGCAGATCGGCGAGCAGATCGCCGAGGCGGTGCGTGTGCACCACCCTGAACTATCCCGGACCGAGGTGCGTGGGCGCGTGCTCGAGTCGCTCCATCAGGTCGCCCTGCCGGACCCGGAACGCCGCGTCCGCGACTACCCGCACCAGTTTTCCGGAGGTCAGCGGCAGCGCATCCTGATTGCCATGGCTGTGGTCAACAAGCCGCGACTGCTGATTGCCGACGAGCCGACGACCGCTCTCGACGTGACCGTGCAGGCGCAGATCCTGCGGCTGCTGCGCGACCTTCGCGAACGCCACGGCCTGACCATGCTGTTCATCTCGCATGACCTGGCCGTCACGGCGCAAACGGCCGATCGCGTGGCCGTGATGCAGCGCGGCAGGATCGTCGAAACCAACGCGACAGCCGAGCTCTTCTGCCGTCCGCAACATACCTATACGCAGGCTCTGCTGGCCGCTGTGCCTACCATGCACACCAACCGGGCCCGCCCACTCGCAACGCTGTAACAGCCGTCTGCAAGAGGTTCCGAAGACACCGGGTGCCCCATTCATACGGCCCCATCGCATGAGCGGGTTCTTGTGAATGGAGCTCGTGCAAAATCCACCCACACACCCGCGATGAGCTGCGCCTGAATGAGGCTCCGGCTGTCGAGCGCGTCAAAGTTCTGTTCCCTGCTCGTCTGCTTCAGATAGCATGGAGAACGTTCGCGCTCGGGCGCTGACCTGACCCTTCCCATGCGCGCTTTGATCCTCTCTGACGTTCACGGCAACCTGGAAGCACTGGACGCGGTCTTGTCGGCGGCAGGTCCCTGCGACCAGGTCTGGAACCTGGGCGACGTGGTCGGCTACGGCGCCAGCCCGAATGAAGTGATCAGCCGCATGCGAGCAGATGCCACCAGCAACGTGCGGGGTAATCACGACAAGGTGTGCGCCGGTCTGGCATCCGCGGCACAGTTCAACGCCACGGCGCGCGACGCGGCGATATGGACCCAGCAGCAGCTCACGCCGGCTTCACTCGAGTGGCTGGTGGCGCTGCCCGGCGGCCCCATTCTGTGTAACGGCGGAACGGTGGCGCTGGCGCACGGCTCGCCGCTGCATGAAGACATTTACATCCTCAACATCCGCGACGCCTGGGCGCCGCTGCAGCAGATGCAGGCGAGCTGCACCTTCTTCGGCCACACCCACGTGCAGGGCGGCTTTGGATGGGAGGGAGGCCGATGGTTCGAAGTGCATCCCCTGCAGGGAAGGGCCGAGGGCCGCGCCCACTGGACACTGCAGTTGGGCGACGGCAAACGCTACCTGCTGAATCCCGGCTCAGTCGGCCAGCCGCGCGATGGCGACAGCCGCGCGGCCTACGCCATCATGGACGACACGGCGCACACCGTCACCTTCCATCGCGAGCCTTACGACATCGACCTCGCACAGGGTCGCATCCTGCTGGCCGGCCTGCCGGAGCGTCTCGCAAAACGCTTGCGCGAGGGACGGTAGCGGGTCCGGGTTCCTCGGAGAAGGCAGCTGGCTTCAGCCCAATGAATCACATCGCTCATGCAAGCCCTTCAAGGCTCGAACATTCGCGCCGGGGCTGAAGCCCGGCTTGAGAGACTCGTTTGTTCAGAGGCCTGAAGGCCTCTGCTTTCTCCGTGAGCGAATTTACGCCGGGTCCCGAATCTCGTGCAGCTTCATGAAGTTTGTCCCGCCGATGCGGCTGGCGGTGCCCCCCACAATGCCCAGCACCTGCCGTGGCTTTACGTGTCCCAGCCGGGTCAGCGTCTCTTCCGCCATTTCAATCTGCAGATCGCCACCGCCGAAGCGGTCTACCCGGATCGGGTAAACGCCCCACAGCATCATCGTCTTGCCGACCACATCGTCATCTGTGGACAGCGAGAAGATCTGCGTCTGCGGACGGTACATCGAGATCAGGCGCGCGGACGTACCCGTCTCAGTGAAAATGGCGATGGCAGCCAAGTCGAGATCTTCGGCTGAAAGCGCCATGCTTTCGCAGATGGTCTCGGCGACGCTCAGCTTGAACGAGCGCATGTGACGTGGTGGCAGCGGCAGGGTGGCGCGCTCCAGCGCCATCTGCGACTCGCTCTCGACGATGATCTTCGCCATCATGGCAACGGACTGCACCGGGTACTTGCCCGCCGCAGACTCCGCCGACAGCATCACCGCATCGGTGCCGTCGTACACGGCGTTCGCCACGTCGCTGACCTCGGCGCGCGTGGGGCGCGGATTGTCGATCATGCTCTCAAGCATCTGCGTCGCCGTGATTACCGGCTTGCGATACACCAGGGCACGGCGGATGATGTGCTTCTGGATTGCGGGCACCTTCTCCGGCGGCACTTCCACGCCAAGGTCGCCGCGCGCCACCATCAGCGCATCGGTCTCTTCAAGGATCTCTTCCAGATTCTCGATTGCCTGCGGCTTCTCAAGCTTGGCTACGATCCAGGCATGGCAGTCCAGCTCTTTCATGCGGCGGCGCGTGTAGCGGATGTCCTCGGCAGTCCGCACGAACGACAGCGCAATGGCGTGCACGTTCTGGGTTGCGATGAACTCGAGATCTTCCTCGTCCTTCTCTGTCAGCGCCGGCACCTTGACGGGGATGCCCGGCAGGTTGATGCCCTTGTTCTCGCCCAGGGTGCCGCCGTTGACGATCTCGCAGACCACATCCAGGCCTTCGACGCGCGCTACGCGCAACTCGATCAAGCCGTCGGACAGCAGGATGATGTCGCCCGGTCCCAGGTTCTCGGCCAGCGTCGGGAAAACTGTGCTGACCTTCTCCGCGGTCCCCTTCATCTCGACGGGCGTGATGGTCAGGTGCTTGCCCGCCTCCAGCAGAATGGGCTTGCCGTCGACCAGCTTGCCTGTGCGGATCTTCGGTCCCTGCAGGTCGGCGAGAATGCAGATGGGTTTGCCCTCACTCGCGCTGACTGCGCGCACCATTTTGATCAGGTCCGCCTTCTGCTGATGCGTTCCATGCGAAAAGTTCAGGCGCGCCACGTCAAGGCCGGCACGTACCAGTTCGCGAAAGACCGCTTCCGTCGAACAGGCAGGCCCCAGTGTTGCGACGATCTTTGCGCTACGACCCGCGCCCAGGAAACCATTACTGTGTGTCATCGTTCTCCGCGGGCACGGCAAGCATCGGCTCGCCAGCCCAGTAAGGATTCTAACGTTGTACCGGCACGTTGCGAGACGCCGATCTCAACACGCTTCATCAATGTTTGGTGGAAGGCGCGGCGTCGATCGGATCGGCACCGGGCACAACGTTGCCGACCGGCACCGGCAAAGGCCCCATATCGCGACCCAATTCCGCGTTCAACTCCGCGCCGCAAAGCACCGTCAACGCCGTGAGAAACAGCCAGATCAGCAGCACCACGCCGGTTCCCAGCGATCCATACACGCGGGAGTAGTTTGCATACCTCGTAACGTAGAAGCCGAATAGAAGCGTGGACAAAAACCACGTGCCCGTGGCGAATGCCGCACCCGGCAGAACGCAGCGCCACGTGGGCCGCACCGGCACTGCGAACCGATAGATGAACGCCAGCATCGCCGCCGTGGCACCCAGCGACGCCACCCACCGCACAATGTTTGCCGACCAGTACAGGCTGGCATCCCATCCCGTCGGCGAGTAATGCATCAGACCCAGCAAAAGCAGGTGCCCGAAGATGACCAGGACGCTGGATGCTGCCAGCGGCACCATGGCGATCGGCACCAGGATGTAGGACTGCGCCTGCTTTCGTAGCACGCCCCAGATCCCCGCGCCCCAGCAGGCGTCGCTTAGCCCGTAGGCTCGCCGAAAGCCCTCCATCAGCGTGGCCAGCACGCCCGCCGCGCCCACGATGCTTACCACTGCCGCACCCAGCAGGACCCCCGCTGACTGGGTTGAGCTGTGCGCCGTGATGAAATACCGCGCAAACAGCGGAGCCACGCTGGCTGGCAACACCCGGTTGAAAAACACCGCTAACTGGTACCGCAGCGGTGCCGAGTAGGGCAGCATCGACACCAGCGCAGCGACCACGCCAAGCGCCGGAAACACCGCGAAGATAGCAGAGTACGCCGTCGCCTTGGCCGTGTTCAGGCAGTCATGCTGAAAGGCGTTCCAGTAGGCGAGCCGCACCTTGTCGCTGAAACGCAGGCTGCCCTCCCGCGCCATTCGCGCATGCGCAAAGAAAGATTGGCGCAGGTCGTCGCTGCGATCGATCCGCTTCGTCGTTGCATCCAGACCATCCACATCACAAGCATATCTGCCCTGCCGCAAGTGGGTGCCCAGTCATACGGGCCTTCGCATGAGTGGATCTCACCGCGAACCAACATACACACTCCCACACTCGCCACGAAGATGGTCCGCTAAGACAAATGCTCACGCGCCGCCACTTCCTTGCTGCTGCCACCCTTGCACTGCCCCGCCTGCTGCATGCCGGGCCCGCGCGGTTCGCCAACCTGCCCGCCGCCTTTGTCGCCATCGAGCAGAAAAACGGTGGACGCCTGGGCGTCGCGGTGCTCGACACCGGCAGCGGCGAACGCGCGGGTCATCGCGCCGACGAACTCTTCCCCATGTGCAGCACCTTCAAATTTCTGCTGGCAGCCGCGGTGCTTCACCGGGTCGACACGCAAAACGAGAGCCTGCTGCGGCAGGTGGATCTCCCGCCCAGGCCGCTGCTCGGCAATTCACCCCTGACCGAGCCGCACGCCGGCCAGAGCATGACGGTCGGCGCCCTGTGCCACGCCGCCCTGACCCGCAGCGACAACACTGCAGCCAACGTGCTGCTGGAGACGATCGGCGGCCCGGGAGCGATCACTGGCCTGGCGCGCTCGCTTGGGGATAGCGTCACCCGCCTTGACCGGAACGAGCCCACGCTGAACACCTCCATCGCCGGCGATCCGCGCGACTCCACCTCGCCGACCGCCATGGCCGGCGACCTGCAGAAGCTGCTGCTGGGCAACGCGCTTGCGCCCTCATCGAAGGATCAACTCACGCAGTGGATGGAAGCCAACCTGACCGGCCTCGATCGGCTGCGCGCGAACCTGCCGGGTGGCTGGCGCGCCGCGGACAAGACCGGCTCGAACGGCGAACACACATCAAACGACATCGCCGTCCTCTGGCCAACAGGCAGACCGCCCATCATCGTCACCGCCTTCATCACCCAGTGCGCCGGCCCCGAGACCAAACGCGCAGCCATGCTCGCTGAGATCGGCCGCCTGGTCCACACCGCATGAGCGGGTACTGGGTGCCCCATCATGCGCGGAGCGAATGAGTGG
Organism: uncultured Novosphingobium sp.; assembly: GCA_964658845.1. Taxonomy (GTDB): domain Bacteria; phylum Acidobacteriota; class Terriglobia; order Terriglobales; family Acidobacteriaceae; genus Terriglobus. Next base: position 7,117 of record CBAAAE010000046.1, read on the forward strand.
GTCTTGGACTTCCCGAGACAAACCCAGAAAGAAGACGACATGCTGACACCTTCGTAGCCGCTGCAGACCCGCCACCGTCCAACAGTCCATGCGAACCCGCACCCTTTCTGCTGCCCTGTACCTTTTCGGCCTGCCTGCCCTTGCCCAATCCACCGCGACACCATCCACCGCCGCCCCATCGGCGGCCCAGACGCTGAATGTCAGCGCGAACCTGGTAGTGGTGCCCGTGACGGTGCGCGACACCAAGGAGCGGCTGATCCGCACCCTCAACCGTGACGACTTTACAGTGACGGTCGATGGCAAGCCGCAGAGCCTCCGCTACTTTGACCGCGAAGACGACCTGCCCCTGACCGTGGGTCTGCTGGTGGACGTTAGCGGCAGCCAGCGCTCCGTTCTGGATGCAGAGCGCACCGGCAGCGCAGCCTTCCTCGACGGCATGCTGCAACCCGGCCGCGACGAGGCCTTTGTCGTACAGTTCGGCCACTCCGCCGACCTGCTCGCGGATGTGACGCCGTCCGTGCCGAAGCTGCAGGCAGCGCTGCAGAAGATTGATGGCGACACCGACCGGCCCAGCTTCGCGAACAGCGGTGGTTCGAACGACCCGCAGGACACCAGCAACAACGGCGGTAGCAGCAGCGGCAACGGAAACAATGGTGGATACGGCGGAGGCCGCGGACGTCGTGGAGGCGGCAACGGTGGCGGTGCCAACGGGGCTGGAACCGTGCTGTACGACGCTGTTTTCCTCTCGTCGGATGAGGTGCTGAAGAAGGCTCCGTCAAAGAACGGTCAGACTCGCAAGGCCATTATCCTGCTGACGGACGGCGACGATCGCGGCAGCAAGGAGTCGGTCTCGGACGCGATTGAAGCGGCACAGCGGACCGACACGACGATCTACGCGATCTACTACAAGGGCGAGGAGCAGCACGGCGGCGGTGGTGGCTTTCCGGGCGGTCGTGGTGGCGGTTTTCCCGGGGGACGTGGCGGCGGCTTCCCCGGCAGCGGCGGTGGTGGATATCCCGGTGGTGGCGGCGGGCGCGGCGGAAACGGCGGTGGTGGCAATCGGGTCGACGGCAAGAAAATCCTGGAGCGGATGGCCGACGAAACCGGCGGCCGTGTCTACGAAGTGACCAAGAAAATGCCGTTGAACGAGATCTACCGGCAGATCGCGGAAGAACTCCGCAGTCAGTATCGCCTCGGCTTCAGCCCGGCCAACGACGAAGCCGGCTTCCACAAGATCACTGTCGATGTGCCGAAGCAGAACAAGCTAATCCTGCAGGCACGGACAGGATATTACACAGGATCTGCGAGTAAGTAAGGTACGCTGTCTGTCTTTCATACCTTAATTAGTCTTGACAATGTGTAGGTACGAGGATTTAGTCGCGGGACTGTCTATCGCAGATATCATACAGTGATACCTCACACACCCAGAAGTGCAACCTTGCCATCCGGGGTCTTACGAAAGGCATGTAACTGCTTCGCATCGGGACCCACATGCCGCAGCACGACGGCATCCTTCGACATTTCCATATGTGTGAACCCGATCACCCGGCCGCCGTACGGTCCGCGTTTCTCCGGCGGAACCGACCAATTGACTAACTCTGCGCCGCCACCGCCTGAAACCACGAACGAAGTCGGGTGCCCATCGAATTCGATGTGCTGCAGATCGTGATCGTGACCCGTGATGTAGAAGTCCACCTTGTGTTCGCGGAGCAGAGGGTCCCAGCGCGGGATCAGGATACGGTTATCGCGATGCACGCCGTTGGTATACAGCGGATGATGCGCGATGACGGCAACGAACGGCGTGGTGCGCGGCTTCGCCAGTTCGGCCTGAAACCATGCGTCCTGTTGGTCGCGTTCCTCGTGGCTCATGAGATAACTGCCCGGCATGAACTCGAATGACTTTGTACCCGGCAGGTTCGAATCCAGACAGATAAACGTAATGATTGGATTCTTTTCGGGATACTTGAAGGTGTACCACTTGGCCGGCATGGTCCAACGAGTCTTCTTCTGCTTTGGGTAGTCAAGCTGTAACTGCACCTTGTCGTGCTTACCCTTCTCGTAGTCATGATTTCCAAGCACAGCGTAGGCAGGCCCAGGAAAGAAGTTAGCCGGATACATGTTCTCGAACTGACTCTGCCAGCGATCGTCCTCCAGACCACCATGCAAGGGCCCGTACCAGTTATCCCCTAACAAAAACATGGAAGCCGGCTGCACGTGTTGCGCCGCCATCCAGTTACGCATGGAGAACGACACGGACTTTTGCTGATCAATGTATTTATCTGTGCCCCAGTCGCCAATCATGAACATGTGCTGCGCGCCCGGATCAGGCGAGGCAAAGCCCGCGGCCTGTCCAAACGTCTCGCCTGGACGCATCGCGGCGAGCGCCGAAAAAGCAAATGTCTGGCGCAAGAACGACCGGCGCGAAAATTGGGAAAACTCTGCCACCGAAACTCCTTCGACAAGCCTTTATTTGATGCGTAAGACTTTAAGGCGTCGTCAAGCCTGGCAATGTGGCACAGCCTGTCGGTCACATTCGAGTCAACAATTTGTAGGGAGTTGCAAAGCGTCTGGCCGGTTGACGCTTACCGGCCAAGTTTGCCTGGGTCTGGCACAAAATAGAGGAAAGCCCCCAACGCGATCAGCAGCCCGAGGTACGCTGCCAGCGTGCCTGCGCTGTTTTCTTCCGGAGCATCGTTGGTGAACATGCGCCAGGTCATGCCGGCTCCTAGAAACAGGAAGACACCTTCACGCATCAACGCAAACAACACCGCGCAGGAAGCAAGGATCAGGCCGCGGCCCAGACGGTTGAGAGCGTAGGTTGCCTGCGCACCATCAAGCCCCAGAACAGGGATCAGGTTGATGAGATTCACCCACGCCCCCGTGTAGGCCAGCGCCTCAAAGACGGGCTTGCCTGTCCAGAAAAACAACCCCATACATGCGACGGCTGCGCCAAGTCCCCACAGCGGCCCGGCCAGCGCAATGGCGGCAAGCTGATCGAGCTTCATGCCCTGGTGATACCAGCGCACATACGCGCCGAGGCCCGGCAGAAACATGGGCAGGTCGGCCTTCAAACCGCGACGGCGCACGGCAACGTAGTGCCCCATCTCGTGGATCAGAATGGAGACGGTAAAGCCCAGCGCAAACTTCCATCCAAACAACGCCCAGTAGACGCCGAAGTACAGCAGAAAGCTGAACAGAAACTTCATCTTGAACAGCAGGAACAGGGCGCTCTTGAACTTCGCTGCCGCGATCAGCAACGGAGCCAATGGCCCAAGCCGCTTCTTCCAGAGCGCGGTGCGATCACTCTTCGCCTGTTCCCGGCCGTCAAGCGAGTCGATGTGCTTCCGAATCTGGTCAGCCTGGCTTGCGTCTTCCGGCAGCCATCCCAGCGCGGACGTCCAAAGCTCGCGCGCCTCCAGCAGTTTGCCATCCTGCTCTGCCGCCGCTGCCGCCGCGCCGATCATGTTCAGGTGCTGCGCGTACACCAGCGTCTGGCAGTCCGGGCAGGCGAGCACGCCTTCCGCGATCCAGTGCTGGCAATTAGGGCACGAGTAGACCGGCTCCGGTGCAGGAATCGCCTGGGGCGTGGGCTCTGTGGCGTGGACTGTCGATGCCGTGCTCATACATCGTCAAGTTTACGCCGTTGTCACAACAGGGAGAGTCCCGGAGTGCTCAAGCCCATGTTCAGCCCTCGCGCCTGATGTCACGGCACGCAAGCCGGCATCTGCCGCGTTCACCTCACAAACACTGGGGCATGCAGGAATTTGCCAATCGCAACATCAGTGCGCCAGGCCGGGATTCTTATCGATGCTGAGCAGGTTCGCCATGATGCGGAAGCTGCCGGGCACGCCTTCCGGCATCTCGCGGAAGAATGCATAGGCCAGGTACACGTAATAGCCCCTGCCATACTGCGTGTAAATCAGGCCGCCGGTCTGCGGGTCTTGCCCGGCGTCATGCACCGAAGTCAGCGCGGTGTAATGAGGGTCGAAAGACTTCGGAAAACCGTGGCCGCGTTCCTCCACCCAACTGTCGAAGTCTGCCGGACCGATCTTGTTGGGCCAGGTCAGCAGCGGATCGGCCGGTTTCAGGATGGTCACGTTGGCGTCTTCCTCGACGACGGTATGGCCCTGGTCTCCCGGCACGGAGAGCGGGTACGGGCCATAGTCGTGATCGAATTCAGCGCTCTGGTACTGCGTGATCACGACGCCTCCTCTTCGCACGTAGTCCAGCAGGCGAGTATTCGAGGCGCGCAACACGGGCCGGGCGGTATAGGTGCGAACGCCCAGCACGATGTAGTTGTAGGTACTCAGGTCGCCACTGCGCAGGTCCGCGTCTGAGAGCAGGGTTACATTCACACCGATCTGCTGCAATGCGTCCGGCACGTCGTCGCCGGAACCCATGACGTAGCCGACGCTCAGCCCGGGAGCGACCTTCACATCAACGCCCGTGACGCTGCTGCTGGCCGGGGCAGAGCGCGGATAGGGTCGTACGCCGGGATAGCCGATTGTCGTAAAGCCGGTGGTGTACTGTTTGCCCGCAACCTGCGCGACCGCCGTAATGCGGTAGACCTTCGCCGCGAGCCCCGGAGTCGTTACCCGAAAGCGCAGCACCACATCCTCGTTGTCCCGCCGGGTCTGGAAGTTTGCGCTGGCAGGCTCGGCAGTCCAGCCCTTCGGCAGGTCCAGCCGCAGCGTGCCCTGCGTGGGTCCCTTCACGCTCGAATGCACGGTGACCTGCAGCGGCAGCATCGTCGACGAGAGCGGCAGAATTCCGCTGGGCGGCGACACCTGCACGGAAATAGCCGGAGCAATCCGCAGCGGCTCCTGCAGCGTGCCCAGGCCGTTGTAGCGGTGGGTGGTCTGCACCACGCCGGCCAGCGTGGCATGCGTGCCCTCGAAGGTGTACGACACCTGCGCAGTCAGCGGATACGGCGCCTCCGGATGCGTCAGCCAGCGAGCGTCGAGGATGTCGTAGTAGCTCTGCTCAAGCGACGGCCGCGAGAAGTACGGCATCGTCGGCATGGCCGTGGACGGAACTGTTGCCATCAGGTAATCGTCGGCAACAGCACCGCCGGCGAGCGGACCCGTGGGTGAGGCCTTCTTCGGGTCTCCGACGGTCGGCGGGGGCTGCTCGGCCGCAGTCGCGCGCGGTGCATCAGCAGCCGTTGCAGGCGGCGGCGGTGCAGGCGCTGCTGGAGGCGGCGTGCGCACCTTCCAGTCTTCGCCGCTGGCCGGCAGCAGCGTGATCTTGTCGATCTGCACTGGCAATGTGCCCTGGTCGGCAACGTGGATGCCGACGCCGAAGCTCTCTCCCGCAACCACGGTCTGTGAAGGCACTTCGTTCGTCGGCCCCTGACCGGGACCAGTGCGTTGCGGCTGCGTTGGCCCGCTTTGGACCGCAGCAACCATGCTCATGCCGAGCGACTGTGCCAGCGCCTCGTTGAACTGCCGCTCCTTGATACGCAGCTCGAACAGCGCGTTGTAGCGAGCCTCATCCGGGAGCTTCGCCGCTTTCAGAGCAGCGATCAAAGCGCGTGTCTGATCGAGCCCCTTCGCCAGCGCCGGGGCGCTCTTCGTAGGATCGTTCGCGTCATAGCGCGCTGTCGCTTCAGTCACCTGCGCTGCTATGGCGGCAAGCTTCGCGCGTGCATCGGCCTGCGCATCGGCCGGCAGGTACGTCGCAAGGCTTGCGAGCGACGTGTCGATCCCGGAAAAGAAGCCATCCTCATGCGCCGGCAACGCGCCCGTGCCCACGCGCGACGCGTACAGGTGATAACTCGAATCTGCGCGTCCGGGCGGCGGCGTGGGCACACCACCATTCTGCGATTTCTGCTGGTTCAATCCCTCGCGCGAAACCTGCGCATAGCTCTCGCCGAACAGCGCGTTGTACGTCCCGGAAGGCACCGTCACCGTCGCGGGCGGCACCTCATGCATGACCTCGCCGGTCACATAGTTTCGATAGAGCAGCGGCTCGACCTTGCCGGTCGCGTAGTCGAAAATACCTTCCTTCGTGACACGCGCGAACGGCGAGCGCGCATAAACCTTCAACGGCTTCCATGGAAGCAGACCCTCGCGAATCTGCTCAGGAAACATCTTGGGATCGCCGGCGGCCGTGTAGACCTCCTGCGCCAGGACGCCCGCAGTCTGGTGATGGCCATGGCCGTCCGAGACATTGCCCGTGAAGACGCTGGTTACGACCATAGGCCGCGTCTCGCGCACGACGCGCACGGCATCGCCCAGAACACGCTCGTGATCCCACTGCTTCAGCGTCTCTTCACGCGTCTTTGAGAAGCCGAAATCAGCCACGCGCGTGTAGTACAGGTGCACGCCGTAGTAATGATTTGCGGCAAGATGCTCCTCCGTCCGAAGGATGCCCAGCGAGTCCCAGAAGTCGCCGGTCATGACGTTCTGACCGCCTTCGCCGCGGTTCAGGCTCAGGAGCGAAACCTCCGCACCCACACCGCGGCTCTCATACGCCAGCATGCCGCCATCTTCGTCATCCGGATGCGCGTTGATCTGGATCAGGCTGGCACGTGTTGCAAGCTTGCGCAGCGATTGCGCCAGACCCGCCGCCCCGCGATCGAACGGCAATGCCACCGCATCAGCCAGGGGCTGCGTTGCCGATGCCATGATGGCCTGCGCGCCCTTCTCCTGCTGCGCGACCAGCGGTGTGGCCATCACCGCGCACAGGGCCAGTGCGGCAATCGCGCATTTCAGATGGGTTCGATTCAAGATCACTCCTCGGTGCCTGGTGCAGCTCTGCACGCACGCGGCTGCTGCTCTGCGTTTTGCTGATAACAGGAATGTACCGCAAGCCGCCCGGTCACGTGACGCAGTGCGCGATACCATCAGCGCATGCCACTCCCCTCCAGTGCGACGAGAGACGTCACGCAGCGGCCCGAACTGGAGCGGGGCCTGGGCACCGCAGGCGCACTTGGCGCAAACATCATCGACATGGTCGGCGTCGGCCCGTTCCTGACCCTGCCACTGATCGTAGGCGCCATGGGCGGCCCGCAGGCGATGCTGGGCTGGCTGCTGGGCGCGCTGCTGTCGCTGGCGGACGGCTGCACATGGAGCGAGCTGGGTACCGCCAACCCTGAAGCCGGCGGTTCGTACGCGTACCTGAAGGCAAGCTTTGAGCCGCGCTGGGGACGGGCCTTTTCCTTTCTGTACGCATGGCAACTGCTGTTTTCCGCGCCGCTTTCGATTGCCAGCGGATGCATCGGCTTTGCCCAGTATGCAAGCTGGTTTCTGCCGCATCGCTCGCACGCGGTGCAGACCGGGATCGCCATGGCTGCATGCATCCTCTGCACCATACTGCTGATGCAGCCCGTGCGCAGGGTCGGCGCCGCAACTAAGGTTTTAGGAGTCGTGGTGCTGCTGACGCTGGTTGCAGTCATCGCAATCGGCTTTACGCATTTTTCCGCGGCGCGTGCGTTCTCGTTTCCTGCCGATGCATTTCACCTGGACGGCGCATTCTTCATCGGACTAGGCGGCGGTCTGCTCATCTCTGCGTACGATTACTGGGGCTACTACAACGTCTGCTTTCTCGGCGGAGAAGTGGTGGATCCGGAGCGCACCATTCCGCGCGCCGTGCTTGGATCCATCGCTATCGTCGGCACACTTTACCTGCTGATGAATACGGCCGTCCTCGGCGTCTTGCCATGGCAGTCGCTGGTACACGAAGACGCCGGCGCTCGGCAGTACACCATCGCCGCCTTCGCGCAGCAGGCGTTCGCGGAGCACACCTGGTCGCACACTGCGGGCAGCGTGGCCGTGGTACTGATCGCGCTTGCGGCACTGGCTTCGGTCTATGCGCTGCTGCTTGGTTACTCGCGCATTCCCTTCGCGGCAGCGCAGGACGGCAACTTTCCCGCGGTCTTCGGCCGGTTGCACCCGACGCATCGCGTACCTACTACGGCGCTGCTGACGCTTGCCGCGGTCACGCTGTTCTGCTGCCTGTTTCGGCTGCAGGAGGTCATCGCGTCGCTGGTCGTGGTGCGCATTGTCTTCCAGTTCCTGTTGCAGGGAGTCGCCGTGATGCTGCCGCGCCACCGAGCCGCACGGCGGCAGGCCGGCGTCTTCCGCATGCCGCTGTATCCCCTGCCGACACTGCTCGCCATGTGCGGATTCGTCTACATCCTGCTGTCGCGGCCGCACCTTGCCGCGGAACTGCGGCCCGTGGCTTTTGTGCTCGTATCAGGCCTGTTGGTCTACGGTGCGCGCGAGTGGCGGCAACGCACCCAGCCGGTACACTGAGCCGATGCAAGCACTTCTTACTGCCGGTGCAGCAGCCGCTACTGCAGGTCTGCTCGCCGGCGGTTACTCCTACGCGGCCAACTGGCCGACCTCGCAGATCTTCGGTCGAACCCTGATTGCAGGCCGCGATCTCGACAACGGTCTGCGTAGCATCGCCCTGACCTATGACGACGGCCCAAGCCCGCGCAACACCCCCGCGTTACTGGATACGCTGGCCGAGTACGACGTGACTGCCACCTTCTTCCTGATCGGCGAACACGTGCGCAAACACCCCGGCCTGGCGCGTCGCATCAGCGCGGCCGGCCACGTCATCGGCAACCACACCAACATGCATCCCAATCTCGCACGCAAGAGCGGTGCACGCGTGCGTGAAGAACTCACAACGTGCCAGAAAGTCATTCAAGACACACTCGGAGTGACTCCCGTGCTCTTCCGGCCGCCCTATGGAGCGCGCCGCCCCGACGTGCTGCGCATCGCGCGCTCTCTCAACCTGACGCCTGTGATGTGGAATGTGACCGCTCATGATTGGGAACCCGTCGGCGTAGCGGCCATCCAGTCTCATGTGGACCGGGGCATCGCGCGCAATCGCCGCAGCGGCTCCGCATCCAACCTACTCCTGCATGACGCCTCTCATCTCGACGGCGCGAAGCTAGCTTCACGTGCAGACTCGATCGCTGTGACACGTGCGCTATTGCAGCGCAAAGATCTGCGCTTCACGACGCCGCTGGAATGGCTCCCGAAGTAAGCCTGTGATGAGGCCGCAGGCCTTGCCGCCGCATGACGCGAGGGTCACCCGACTAACTCAAACCTGCGTGTTCTTCACACCCAACTGCGTGAACAACGAAATCGTAGCGATCACAACGGCAAGCGCGATCGTCGTAGTCATCCAGCTACTCCTCAGACGCCCCCGCGCCGCACCAATCAACAACAGCACAACATAGACGAGCAAGGCAGCGATAAGCCAATCGAAGTCATACGTCCGGACATTGGTTGCCGTATGACTGACCACGCGCGACACCCGCAGCGCGGGCACGGCAACGCCGGCCACAAAGCCCGCAAACGCGGCCACGTATAGCAACACCGCCTGCCACACGACCGAGAGCACCTGCTTCATCGCGACTCCTTCAGGATAGCCGGCGGCGGCACCGGCACCTTCGACTCAAATATGCGGAAGCGCTGCTCCAACTCCCATTGCACAGCAGCCTTCTCGCTTGTCTTCAAAAAGTTTGAGCACGCATCGCCCGTGCCCCCAGCACACTCGCGCCGCATCGTGGAGTAGCGATCGGGAGCAGCCCACAAGCTTTCGCCCGGCAGAAACGCGTGCTCCAGCGAAGTCCGCGCGGAGCTCTTGAGCTGCGCGTACGTGAGCCCCTGCTCCAGCACCGCGCGTTCGTACTCGTTCGTCAGGTCGATGCGCGAAACACCCTCATCATCGGTCGACAAGGCAAACGGCACACCGGCGGCAAGATAGCTTTGCAGCGCATGATCCTTGCCCTTGACGCCCAGGATCACGTCGTTCGATGTCAGGTTCACCTCGACCATGATGTGCCGTTGCGCCATGGTCTGCAGCAGCGCATTTGCGCCCCTCTCATACATCACGTCGACACCATGGCCGATCCGCTCCGCACCTGCCTGCAGCACGGCATCGTGGATGTGAAAGCGCAGTCCCTCCGGCGGCACCATGCCCGGCGCGAGTTCCCCAGCGTGCAGGCTCAGGTGCACCTTCGGATAGGTCGCATGCAGGTACTGCAGCATGGCCATCTGGTTCGCGTACTGCGTCATGGCGAGATACGCATCTTCCGGCTGCACGAAATTAACGCCCACCACGCGGGGATCGACGCTCGCAAGCTCAAACCCAAGCAGCGTCTGCGCAAACACGCGCTCTGGCGCTGCCGAACGCAGCACCTGGAAGATGTAGCGCACCTGCACGCTGCACGCCGGCGTTGCGGAGGTCGTGCCGCAGTGCTCGCGCGACTTGCGGGTCGCATCCATTGCATCGAACTCCGCGCGATCCACGGCAATGTTGTCGCGCAGGCCGCCCGCCAGCAGGGCTTCGCGCATCGCCGCAGGATTGCCATCCCAATGCTGCTCCGCGGCCAGTCGCAGAGCCACGCTGAAGTCCGGCGTGTGCATCAATTCGAGGTACTGCTCGTTCTGCGCGGCGGCTCGCGTGGCCACTTCGTCCACCCACTCGCCGGCATGCATCTTTGCCGTTCCGGAAAAACGTGCGAAGGTGGCGAAAAACTGGTCATGCCCGCTCCAACCTGCGCTCGGCACAAAGGCTCGCATCGAGAAGCTGTCGATCATCGCATCATAGAGTTTCTGATCCTTCAACGCGGTTGCCGCGGCGATCGTCCCTTCGACGCACACCGGCTGTGGCGGTAGACCTTTCGTCAGGCCCCGGTTCGGCAGCAGCACCAGCTTTACGGGATCGACGCACAGGTGATCCTCCGCCGCGTCCTCAATGAAAGTCTCGGCATACACCGCGCCGGACAGGTGCATGTGCAGATCGCCGCCCTTTGGCATGGCCAGTAGAAAGGCATGCAGCGCAGGCGGATTCACCCGCAGGCCCTCCATCCGCTTCGCCACGCGAGCCTCGTCCCCGTCAGGGCGGGACTTCTGCGCGGGCGCGGCCATGGGCAGCAGCACACAGGCCAGCACCAACCAGACTGCGGCTTTCCGAAGCAACTCCATAGGCCCTTACGCTCCCAGGGACGGACGGGCTGCGAGGAAAGAGTGCGGCCTGGCGTCAGAACCTAAGCATAGCGGAAGAGGCGAGCACCACCCTCGCAAAGCACCAGCGGCGACCACCGTAAGTGTCGCCTACGGACCTGCAGTTGGCGCTGCGACGTCCGATTGATATACTCGGGAAGTTGTTCTCGTACAACATGCGGCACCAAGGGACCGCAGCCTACGGCACCGCCGCAGCGTTCAAAGCCCAAGGCCAGATAGCTCAGTGGTAGAGCGCGGCCCTGAAAAGGCCGGCGTCGGC